>NZ_JAUZVI010000003.1:0-363990 GCF_031844485.1 Nocardioides sp. AE5 | reverse complement strand
TGTCGGGCCCCCTCCGTAGCCTCGGAGCATGCTCCAGGACCAGCTGCACCGCGACCCCGATCGGGCCTCCTCCGGCCCGGTCGGCGACAGCGCTGCGTCCGGGCCGGACGGGCTGGACTTCCTGCCGGACCTGCTCGCGGCACTGACCGCGGACGGGCTGAGCGACAGGGAGATCGTGGACCAGTTGGCGGTGCTGGAACGGCTCACCTCGTCGGCTGCTGCTGCCAAGGCGGCGCTGACCTCCGAACTCCACCGGCAGCGGCGCATCTCGGACGCCGAAGCAGGAGCTCCCACCCGGCGCTGCGGACGCGGCGTCGCGCACGAGGTCGCCCTGGCACGGCGCGAGTCACCGCACCTGGCCCGGCAGCACGTGGCCCTGGCGCGGGCCTTGACCACAGAGATGCCGGCCGCCCTGGCCGCCCTTCGTCGTGGTGACCTCAACGAGGACCAGGCCATGATCCTGGTCCGGGAGACCGCCGATCTCTCGCCCGAGCAGCGGCAGCGTGCCGACGCCACCCTCGGCCACCGCTACGGCACGCTGGGCACCAGGGAACTCACCCTCGCCGCCCGCCGGATCGCCGTCGAACTGGACCCGGTCGGTGCCGAGGAACGGGCCCGCCGCGCCTGCGAGCGAGGCGGGGTGACGATGCGCGGCATCGGCGACGGAATGGCCCGGATCACCGGGCAGGTGCCGGCCGAGGAAGCGATCACTGCGATGCAGTCCATGCGCGAGTTCGCCGACGCCCGGCGTGCGATGGGCGACGAGCGCACCCGCGACCAGATCGTCGCCGACACCTTCACCGACCGGCTCAACCGCTCCCTCCTCGAACCCGCTGGTGCAACCTCGCCCGGTGCCGACCACGAGGATGGCGCCGCACCAGCGCGCGGGGTCGAGGTCCAGTTGGTGATGAGCGCCGAGATGTTGCTCGGCGCCGACCGCACCACGCCCGCGCACCTGCGTGGCCATGGACCGTTGCCCATGGGCATCGCCGCGGACCTGCTCGCCGATCCGGACCTGCGGGTGATGATCGACGGATCTTCACCAACCCGGACGACCACTCGCTGATCGCCATGGACAGCCGCAGCATGCTCTTCCGCCCGGGACTCCGTCGCCTCGTCTTCGCTCGCGACGGCGAGACCTGCCGCACGCCAGGATGCAACGCACCACCTCGCCACGGCGATCATGTCACTCCCAGGGCCCGTGGCGGCTCGACGGCGTACGACAACGGGCAGGGGCTCTGCGCGGACTGCAACTACGCCAAGGAATCCCCCGGTTGGCGCCACGAGGTGGTCAGCCGTTGGCCACAGCGACATCGGGTGCAGATCACCACCCCGACCGGGCACGTCCACTTCTCAAACGCGCCACCGACCCCGATCGCACCGGGTCGCCGGCTCGGCTTCCCGTCCGGCTGCACCGGTGAGCTCTACTTCACCCCGATCGCCCTCGAATGGGCTGCCTGAACAGTCGCCGCACGCTCACCCGAAGGTGAACGTGTAGACCTCGATGCCCTCGGTGTAGGAGAGCGTCAGGGTCTCGTCGAGGACCTCGTCGCCCTCGACGATCGGATAGAGGTTCGGTGTGCCGTCCACCTCGATGGTGGTGTCCGGCATTCCCGATCGGCTCACCGTGACCACTCCCGTGCCGGACATCACGTGATAGACGTTGCGGCCGCGGAAGTGCAGGCGCAACCGGGAGGTGTCCGTGGTCGCGAACGACTCCTGGCCGGGCTCCCACCGTCCGCCATAGCTGTAGGTGTTGACCGGCTGGTCCTCGTTGAGCTCGTAGTCCAGGATCGTCCGGCCGATCCGCGGTGTGCCGGCATAGCCCGTCGACTGGTACGCCGAGAGGTACAACTCGGGCGTGCGGTCCCTGGTGGCCACCGGCTCGTCGACGTCCGTGACCGGGGCCGGCAGCTCCGCCGACGGGTCGGCTTCGCGCAGCAGTTCGCGGATCAGCTTCTCGGTGGTGGAATAGCTGCCCTCGCCGAACTTGATTGCCCGGACGGTTCCCTCGGCGTCGATGAGGTACTTGGCCGGCCAGTAACGGTTCCGGTAGGCGGTCCACGTCTTCAGGTCGTTGTCCTGGACCACGGGATAGGTGGTGCCTTCCTTCGCCAGGGCGTCCGCCAGGTTGCTGGCGCTCCGTTCGAAGGCGAACTCCGGCGAGTGGACCCCGACCACCTCGAGGCCGGCGTCGGCGTACGCCGTGGACCACTTCTGGATGTAGGGCTGGTCGCGCTGGCAGTTGATGCAGGAGTAGGCGAAGAAGTCGAGCAGGACGACCTTGCCCTTGAGGTCCTCGAGCGCGAGGGGGCCGCCGTCCGGGGTGTTGAACCACTTCTGGGTGCCGCGCAACGGCGGCGCGGCTCCACAGGAGGCGAGTTCGTCGTCGCCGGGCGTGCACTTGGAGAGTTCCCGGTTCTCGTCGGTCTCGAACGGCGTCAGCGCACCCTGCACGGTCTCGGACTCGGCGAGGCGCTCCTCGATGCCTGCGGTGTACGCCGGCAGATTCCGCTGGATCACGTCGGTCAGATTGAAGGCCAGTCCGACGGCCAGCGCGATGAGCACCACCCCTCCGGCTACCCGGAAGGCACGTGCCTTGCGCCGGTAGGCACCGATCCGCGCCGCGATGTTGTTGCCGGCAGCGGCGAAGATCAACAGGGGCAGCGCTGCCCCGATCGCGAAGCTGACCGTGAGGACCACGGTTCCGGTGCCCACCTGGCCGGTGGCCCCGGCCACGGTGATGGCCGCCAGGACCGGTCCGGCGCACGGCACGTAGAGCGTGCCCAGGCCGAGTCCGAGGAGGAAGCCGCCGCCATCGTTGCGGGTGACCTTGGGGAGCCGGTAGAACGGCTTCTCGATCAGGTGGCCCAGTGCCGGGATGATCAGTCCGAGGCCGACCAGGCTGAGCACGGTGAGCCCGGCCCAGCGGAGGAAGTCATCGGGGAGCCCGAGCGCAGTGAGCAGTGCGGTGCCCAGCAGCGTGAAGAGGCTGAAGCTGGTGACCACCCCGGCAATGATCAACAGCACCCGGCTGCGGCTCTTCTTCTCCCCCGAGCCACCGGCGAAGAAGATGATCGGTAGCATCGGCAGGACGCACGGGGAGACCCCGGTGATCAGTCCGCCGACGAGGCCGATCAGTGCAAGTGTCCACACGACGGGTACCTCGGATCCTCGGGAATAGGCTCACGAGGTGGTTCGTCGCCGGCGGCCCGCCGGATTGGGCAGGCTCAGCCGTTGTAGGTGATCTTCAGCTTCTCGGTGAGCGGCGTGGCCTGGCAGGTCAGTCGCACCCCGTCGGCCAGGTCCGCCTCGTCGAGGACTTCGTTGTTCTTCATCGCGACCTCCCCCTCGAGGACCAGACAGGCACACGCCGAGCAGTTGCCCTCACGGCAGGAGAACGGTGCCTCGATGCCCTTGGATTCCAGGAACTCGAGGATCACCTCCTTGCCGGAGTAGTCGTCGAAGGTGTGGTGCTCGCCGTCCAGTTCCACCTCGAGGTGGACCGGGCCGCTGAGCGCGGGTGCGTCCCCGTCCTCGTGGTCGTCGGCATCGGCCAGGGTCTCCTCGGCCTTCTTCAGCTCCTCCACGTCGCCGAAGGGGTTGCCGCCCAGGGAGACGAACTTCTCCTGGTGGCGGCGCTCGCGCGGGAAGTCGAGTTCACGCAGCGCCAGGGAGACCGACTTCATGAACGGCGCCGGGCCGCAGCAGAACGAGTCGTACGTCGCGAAGTTGGCGGCGAACGCCTTCAGCTGGTCCTGGGACGGCAGGCCCTGGAGCGACTCCAGCCAGTGCACCACGATCAACCGGTCCGGGTGTGCCTGGGAGAGCTCGGCCCACTCGCGGGCGAAGATCACCGAGTCCTGGTCGCGGTTGGCGTAGAAGACGACGATCTTGCCGTTTCCGGCCTCGAGCGCGGCGCGGGCAATCGAGATGATGGGGGTGACGCCGGATCCTCCGGCGAAGAGCAGCAGGTCGGCGCCCAGGTCGGCCGGGCTGAAGATGCCGCTGGGCGGCAGCACCCGGAGCGTGTCGCCGGCCTTGAGGTTGTCCGCGATCCAGTTCGATGCGTACCCGTCGGCAGTCCGCTTGACGGTGATGGTGAGCGGGGCACCGCTGATCGGTGAGCTGCTCAGCGAATAGCACCGCGCCGCGAGGCCGGTCTGGTCGCTGGGCACCGCGACGGTCAGGAACTGACCCGGCTTGTAGTCGAAGTGGCCCTCGGCCTCCCCGGTCACGTCGAAGACGACCGACACGGCGTCGGCTGTCTCGGCGATGACGTCGAGGACGGGAAGGACGTAGGAATCAGTATCCATCTTCTGCTCCGATGGGGATCTCGCCCGCGCGGGCCGCACCCTCGATGCTGGCGAGCAGCCGGGGACACGTCACGTGGACCGGACGCCCGTCGGGCGCCGACGACATTCTGGCGAACTCCTGGCAGTCGGACAGCGCCTGTCCCGACCACTGGATGGAGGTGTGGTGCTCGCTGTTCTTCTTCACCCCGACCCGGGCCAGGCAGTCCTGGCAGGCTACCTCGACCAGCCGAGCCCGGGTGTAGAGGCGCTGGTCCTCCAGCGTGTCCGGGTCGTTGGGAACGATGTAGGCCATCAGGCGCCCGCTGGCTGGGCGGCGTCCTCGGCGGCCTTGCGGGCAAGGTTCTCGGCAACCTCCTGGCGCCAGTACTCATTCGCCTTGGTGGTGTCGACCTCGAACTCGAAGCGGTCGGTCATCTCGGCGGTGATGTCGGCCTTGTCCACGTAGAACTGCTCGTACCAGCGGCGCAGCTGGTAGACCGGGCCGTCCTCCTCGCAGAGCAGCGGGTTCTGCACGGGGGCCTTGTTCAGCCAGATGTGCACGTCCTGCATGAAGCCGTCGCCGAACATGTCGGAGTACTTCTTGCCGATGTAGTTGGCGGTGGCGTCGTCGAGCCCCTCGGGCTTCTCGACGCACAGGCCGTACTGCAACTTGAACGAATTGGGCCCGGTCGGGATGTGGCAGTTGATCAGGATGACCTTGGTGATGAATCCCTTGTAGTCGGTGGTCAGCCAGTTGATCATGTACGACGGGCCGTAGTAGGTGGCCACGGACTCGAGCACGAGGTCCTCGTCGCCGTACCCCTCGCCGGCCATGTCCGGGCGGCCGGTCGACTCCATGAACTGGGTTGCCATGTGGCCCTCGAAGACGTTGCGGAAGTTCGTCGGGAAGGCGAAGTGGATGTAGAAGAAGTGCGCCATGTCGACGACGTTGTCGACGATCTCGCGGCAGTGCGCGTTCGGTACGTCGAGCACGTTCCAGGTCCAGTCGGTGTAGCGGTCGGTGCCCACGCCCTCCAGTTCCGGCGGCAGGATCTCCATGTCCGCGGCGCTGCCCTCGACGTCGTGCCAGACCAGGACCTGGCCGTTGCGCACCACGGTCGGATAGGTCTGGGTGCGCGCGCGCAGCGGCACCCGGCGGGCATAGGGGATCGCCTTGCACTTGCCGTCGCCGCCCCAGCGCCAGTCGTGGAACGGGCAGGCGATCTCGTCACCCTTGACCGTCCCCTGGGTGAGGTCGCCGCCCATGTGCCGGCAGTAGCCGTCGAGCACCTTGATCTCGCCCTGGCTGTCCGCCCAGACCACCAGCTTGGTGCCGAATGCCTCCACCGAGTGTGGCTTGCCGTCGCGGAACGTGTCCGCCAAGCCCAGGCAGTGCCAGCCGCGGGCGAAGCGCTCGGGGGCCGATCCCTGGTCGAGAAGTCGGGCGTCAGACATGGCAGTTCCTCCTGGGCGGTTGGTGCAAGATCCGCGAACCTATGGACCAAAACGAGAACACGTTATAGTTTTACCACATGTACGTCGCCCTGACACCCGCCCAGGAACGCCTTCGCAGCGAACTCCAGGAGTACTTCGCAGACCTGGTCACCCCCGAGCGCCGCGCCGCCCTCTCGATGGCCACCGGAGAGTTCGGGGATGCGACCACCTACAAGGAGGTCATCCGCCAGCTCGGCACCGACGGCTGGCTGGGGATCGGCTGGCCCAAGGAGTACGGCGGCCAGGACCGCTCGATGATCGAGCAGCTGATCTTCACCGACGTGGCTGCCGTGGCCGGGGTACCGATCCCCTACCTCACGCTGAACACCGTCGGCCCCACGATCATGCGCTACGGCACGGACGAGCAGAAGGAATACTTCCTGCCGAAGATCCTGGCCGGCGACCTGCACTTCTCCATCGGCTACTCCGAGCCCGGCTCGGGGACCGACCTCGCCTCACTGAAGACCCGCGCCGTGCGCGAGGGCGATGAGTGGGTGATCAACGGGCAGAAGATGTGGACCTCGCTGATCCAGTACGCCGACTGGATCTGGATGGCGTGCCGCACCGACCCCGACCTGCCCCGCCACAAGGGCCTGTCGATGATCCTGGTGCCGGCCGACTCCCCCGGCTTCTCCTACACCCCGGTCCACACGGTCGCCGGCGTCCACACCAGCGCGACGTACTACGAGGACGTCCGGGTGCCGGTGGGCAACCTGGTCGGGGAGCTCAACGGCGGCTGGTCGCTGATGACCAACCAGCTCAACCACGAGCGGGTGGCGCTCACCTCCTCCGCGGCGCTGGTCGAGTCGATCGATCAGGTACGCCGCTGGGCACAGGAGACGAAGGCGCCCGACGGATCGCGGGTGATCGACGCCGAGTGGGTGCAGGTGCTGCTCGGCAGGGCGCATGCCCGCACCGAGGCGCTGACCCTGGTCAACTGGAAGCTCGCCTCCAGCATCGACTCCCTCTCCCCTGCGGACGCGTCGGCGACGAAGGTCTACGGCTCCGAGCTGGCCACCGAGGTCTACCGGGCCCTGATGGAGATCGTCGGCCCGCATGCTGGCCTGACCAGCGACTCACCCGGGGCCGCCCTGGCCGGGCGCCTGGAGCGCTACTTCCGCAGTTCGCTGGTGATGACGTTCGGTGGCGGCACCAACGAGATCCAGCGCGACATCATCGGCTACGTGGCGCTCGGCCTGCCGGCCGCACGGCGTTGACTCCAAACTGCTGACAAGGAGCACCCCATGGACTTTTCCTTCACCCCCGAGCAGGACGAGGCTGCCGAACTGGCCGCCCGGATCCTGGCCGACCGGGCCACCACCACCCGCATGCGCGAGGTGGAGCAGGGCGGCGACCGGTTCGACCGCGCGCTCTGGTCGGACCTGGCCGAGGCAGGGCTGCTCTCCCTGGCGATCCCCGAGGCGCACGGCGGCGCCGGCCTCGGCCTGATCGAGTTGTGCCGCGTGCTGGTCGAGGTCGGCCGGAGGGTCGCCCCGGTGCCGCTGGCCAGCCACGGCCCTGCCGCCCTGGCCCTGGCCGAGTTCGGCGAGCAGGCAGTGCAGGCCGAGTGGCTCCCCGGCGCTGCCAGCGGTGAACGCGTGCTGGCGCCCGCACTCAGCGAACCGCTGGACCCGCTGCCGTCGGTGCCGTCAACCACCCTCACCGTCGAGGGCGACGAACTCGTCCTCGACGGCACCAAGACGCTGGTCCGTGCCGGCACCAGTGCGGACCTCTTCCTGGTCACCGCCAGTACGCCGAGTGGCGCGGCAGTGGTGCTCGTCCGCCCCGACGATGCCGGTGTCACCGTCGAGGCCCAGCACACCAGCGACGGCGACGCGACCGCGCTGGTCACCCTGGCCGGCGTACGCGTGCCGGCGGACCGGCTGCTGGGTCGCACCGACGGCGTCGCTGCGACCCGCCTGGGCCACCTGGTCACGGTGGCCGCCTGCGCCGAGGTGAACGGCATCGTGGCCGGCGCCGTCCGGCTGACCGCGGATTATGCGAAGACCCGCGAACAGTTCGGGCGCCCGATCGGAACCTTCCAGGCCGTCGCCCAGCGACTGGCCGACGGCTACATCGACAGCCTCTTCCAGGAACTGACCCTGTGGCAGGCAGTGTGGCGCCTGGCCGAGGGCCTCCCGGTGGAGACCGAACTGCCGACCGCCAAGCTGTGGGCCGCCGATGCCGCACACAAGGTGGCGCACACGACGGTCCATGTGCACGGCGGCGTCGGCATCGACCTGGACGGCGAGGCGCACCGCTACTTCACGGCGGCCAAGCGCTTCGAGTTCGTCTTCGGCGGCACCACCGGGCAGGCTCTGGCCATCGGCAAGGCACTCGCCGCCCGCTGACCCGGCGCCTCAGCGCCAGGCGAAGGTGGGCTGTTCGAAGCCGTCCACCCGGGCCGGGTTGCCCTCCAGTGCCAGCCAGCGGAACTGGACCAGGACCGCGCCGGTCGGGGCATGGATCAGGTCGTTGCCCAACGGCACCTGCACCACGGGCTTCTCGCTCTCGGGGATCTCCACGAACCGCGGCGAGTCAGGGACCAGCAGGTTGTGCAGACCGATCCGGTACGCCGCCAGCACCTCGTCCGGCGACGGCGCCAGGTCCAGGCGGCCACCGCCCCACACCACCACCGGCGTGATCACATAGCCGGATCGGGTCGGGTAGTCGTCGAGCAGGCCGAGCACCGCATCCCGGCCCAGTTCGACACCCATCTCCTCGTGGGTCTCCCGCAGGGCGGCCTCGACCGCGTCCTCGCCGGGATCGCACCGCCCACCGGGCAACGCCCACTGCGCTGCGTGGGCGCGCAGGTTGCCCGCCCGCCGGCAGAGCAGGAACGCCGCTCCCCCGGCCACGCCCTCCATCCGGCCATCCAGGTCGCCGGCCCCGCCGGGGATCATCGCCATGTCACCCACGCCCCAGGGAGCTGGGTCGATCCGGTCCTCCCCGACCTCGGAGTCGACCACGACGACGGCCACCGCCGCCTGGCGACGACCGTCGAGGGGCGACGTACGCCGTCGATGGGCAGCCAGGTTGGCCGCGATCCGCTCACGCAGCGCGTCGTCGTAGGGCAGGGAGTCAGGCATGGGGCCATTGTGGCCCCAAGCCTGACCTCACCAGCCGTCGGGCAGGTTCGTGAAGTCCGGCTCACGACCCTCGGCGAACGCGGTGAGCGCCTCCAGGTTGGCCGGGCCGCCCATCAACTCGGCGAAGGCAGCGTTCTCCCGCTCGCGCGCCTCGGCGATGGCGGCACGGTGCGGCTCGACCATGGTCCGCTTCACCGCGACCAGGCTGGAGATCGGGCGGGCGGCCAGGACCTCGGCATGGTGACGTGCCGTGTCCAGCAGGTCCTCTGGCTCGCAGACCTTCCACACCAGCCCCATCTCGAGTGCCTGATCGGCCGGCACCCACTCCGCGGAGAGGAGCATCCAGGCCGCGTTCTGACGGCCGATGAGCTGTGGGAAGAGCAGGCTGGAGGCCGCCTCAGGTGCCACACCGAGGCTGGTGAACGGGCACTTGAGTCGCGCCGTGGTCGCCATGAACGCGAGGTCGGCGAAACCGAGGATGGTCGCGCCGATGCCGAGGCCCAGCCCGTTGACCGCCACCACCAGTGGCTTGGGGAAGGCGACCAGGGCATCGATCAGTCCGAGGAAGCCGTGCTTGCCCCGCACGAAGTCGGGATCGGTGGCGATCCGGTGCATCTCCAGCAGGTCCGTGCCGGCACTGAACGCCCGGCCCTGCCCGGTCAGCAGGACGACGGCGACGCCGGGATCCGCAGCGGCCTCCAGCAGTGCCTCCGCAGTGGCGTCGTACAACTCCTCGTTGAAGGCGTTGAGCGCCTCGGGGCGGTCCAGGGTGACCGTGCGGACCCGGTTGGCGTCCTCGACGCGCAGCACCATCAGCGAACCGTCTTCGCGAGCCGGTCCACGGTCTCCTCGTACTCCCGGACGATCTCGGCCATCACGTCGGCGACCGGGCGCACCTCGTTGGTCCGACCGACGATCTGCCCGGCAGGCATCGAGATGGTCTCGGGGTTGTCGCCGGAGTTCATCCGGTTGTGCGCATCGGCCACGAGCAGGTTCTGCAGCGGCATCGGCAGTGGTTCCGGTGCGCCGTCCTCCTGCCACGCCTCGGTCCACCTGGTCTTCAGCAGCCGGGCCGGCTTGCCGGTGTAGACCCGGGTGCGGACGGTGTCGCCGGAGCCGGCGGCCAGCAGCGCGTCACGGATGCCGGTGCCGGCAGAAAGGTCGTACTCCTCGACGGTGAGCCACAGCGACCCGGTCCAGGCCCCCTGGGCCCCGAGCGCCATGGCCGCGGCCATCTGGCGCCCGGAGCCGATCCCCCCGGCCGCGAGGACGGGCACGTCCGGGCCGACCGCGTCGACGATCTCGGGGGTAAGCACCATCCCGGCGATCTCCCCGGTGTGGCCACCGGCTTCATAGCCCTGGGCCACGATGATGTCGACGCCGTTGCGGACGTGGGAGAGGGCGTGCTTGGCGGCGCCGGCAAGTGCGGCGACCTTCACCCCGGCAGCATGCGCCTGCTCGATCACGTCCACCGGCGGCGACCCCAGTGCGTTGGCGATCAGCACCGGACGGTGCGCGAGCGCCACGTCGACATGGGAGCGCGCCACGGAGTGGAGCCAGCCGAGCACGCCCTCACGCCCCTCACCTTCCGGCAACGGCGGTACGCCGAGCTTCTGCAAGGTCTGCTCGACGAAGGAGATGTGCTCCTGGGGGATCATGGCCTTGAGGTCGACGGCCTTGCCCTCGGTGGGGACCTTCATCGGCATCACCACGTCGACGCCGTACGGCTTGCCATCGGTGTTCTCGTCCAGCCAGGTCAGCGTGGTGTCGAGTTCCTCGGCATCGTTGAACCGGACACAGCCCAGGACACCGAGTCCACCCGCCCGGGAGACCGCGGCGGCCACCTTCTCCGACGGGGTGAAGGCGAAGATCGGGTATTCGATCCCGAAGAGGTCGCAGATGTCGGTGCGCATCTCAGGCACCTGCCTCGGCGGCCACGGCCAGCTCCTTGGCGCGCGGATACTGCGCCTTGCCGGTCTCGTTGCGGGGGATCTCCTCGACCAGGGTCAGCCCGCGGGGCAACTTGTAGCCCGAGAGGTGGTCGCGCAGCCAGGTGCGCAACTCCTCGAGCTCGAGTGTCGCGTCCTCCCGCAGTTCGACCACCGCGTGGACCCGGGTCCCGAACCGCTCGTCGGGAAGGCCAACCACCAGTACGTCGTACACGGCGGGGTGGCCCTTGATCGCCATCTCCACCTCCTCGGGGTAGACCTTCTCGCCACCGGTGTTGATGCAGTTGGAGCCGCGGCCGAGCAGGGTGAGGCGGTTGCCCTCCTCGATCCGGGCGTAGTCGCCGGGGATCGAATAGCGAATGCCGTCGATCTCGATGAAGGTCTTCGCGGACTTCGCCGGGTCCTTGTAGTAGCCGACCGGCACGTATCCGGCCTTGGCGGTGCGCCCGGTCTTGCCGATGTCGGTGGCCGGGTCGAGCACGGTGCCGTCGTCGGCGATCACCACGGTGCCGTGGGAGATGCCGACCACGGGGCCGTCACTGGACAGGGCGCTGGCGTCCTGCAGTCCGGTGCCCTGGAAGCCGGTCTCCGAGGAGCCGATCGAGTCGGTGAAGACGGCATTGGGGAACTTCGCCATCCAGCGCTCCTTGACCGCCTTGGAGAAGATCGCCGCACTGGAGGCGATGGCGAAGAGGCTCTGCCCGTCGAAGCCGCCCTCCTCGTAGGCCTCGATCAGCGGGCGGGCGATGGCGTCGCCGGTCATGAAGATCATCTGGACCTTCTGCTCGTCGACGATCTGCCAGGTGCGCACCGGGTCGAACTTGGGCTCCATGATGGTGAGCTGGCCGGCAAAGAGGTGCATCAGCAGGCTGGACTGGGCGCCACCGTGCATCAGCGGGCTGAGCGGCAGGGTGATCAGGCTGGCTCCCTCGGCCGCGGCCCGGGACTGGTCGAACTCGCCCTTGAGTTCGCCGGTCATGAAGTCGACGCCACCGCCGAGCACTCGCCAGAAGTCCTCGTGGCGCCACATCACGCCCTTGGGGAATCCGGTGGTGCCGCCGGTGTAGATGATGTGGATGTCGTCGGCGCTGCGCTCACCGAAGTCGCGCGCGTCGTCCTGGCCGGCCATCGCGTCCTCGAGGAGGACGCCGCCGAACCCGGAGACGTCGCTGGCGTCGTCGGGCTCCAGCGGGTTCGGCACGGCGATGATCGTCTGCAGGCGGTCGAACTTCGGTGCCACCTGGCCGACCAGGTCGGCATAGGCACGGTCGTGGACCAGGCCGACCAGGTCGGCGTTGTCGAAGAGGTATTCCAGTTCGCCGGCGACGTAGCGGTAGTTGACGTTGATCGAGACCGCGCGCACCTTGAGGATGGCGATCAGCGCGATCACGTGCTCGATGCTGTTCTTGGAGTAGAGGCCGACGTGGTCGCCCTTCCCGATCCCGCGGGACTGCAGGTAGTGCGCGAGCTGGTTCGCCTTGCGGTCCAGTTCCGCGAAGGTGATCACCTCGTCACCCACCTGGACGGCAGGCCGATCGGGGACGGCGTCGACGGCGTGTTCGAAGAGGTCAGCGATGTTCAGGGCCATGGCCACGACACTAGAACACGTTCTCGTTTCTGACTAGAGTCCTCGCCATGAGCCCAGCACACACGAACCCAGAGACCGAACCCCACTGCCTCGTCGAACTCGTCGGCCACAAGCTGGTGGTCACCATGAACCGCCCCGAGGCGCGCAACGCGCTCTCCGGCGAGATGCTGCAGATCATGGAGCAGGCCTGGGAGCGGGCGAACACCGATCCCGAGGTCCGGGTGGTGATCCTGACCGGGGCCGGCGGCTACTTCTGTGCCGGCGCCGACCTCAAGGCCATGTCGAAGGACTCCCCCAGCGACAAGTTCGAATCCGGCTCCTACGACCCGAGCATCATCAAGTCCCTGCTCAAGGGATACCGGCTGACCAAGCCGCTGATCGCCGCGGTCGAGGGGCCGGCCATCGCCGGGGGCACCGAGATCCTGACCGCCACCGACATCCGGATCGCCGGAGAATCCGCCCGGTTCGGCGTCTCCGAGGCGAAGTGGAGCCTCTACCCACTGGGGGGCTCCGTGGTCCGGCTCCCCCGCCAGGTGCCCTACACCGTGGCGATGGACCTGCTGCTGACCGGACGCCACATCAAGGCACCCGAGGCGAAGGAGATCGGCCTGATCGGCCACGTCGTCCCCGACGGCGAGGCGTTGGCCAAGGCCCACGAGATCGCCGACCTGATCTGCGCCAACGGGCCGCTCTCGATCCAGGCCATCGTGAAGACCGTCCGCGACTCGGAGGGCAAGCACGAGGACGAGTGCTGGGCCGACGACGCCCGGATCGGCGCCGCCGTCTTCGCCAGCAACGACGCCAAGGAGGGTCCGCGGGCCTTCGCCGAGAAGCGGACCCCGAACTTCACCGGATCCTGAGTGCCACTGGGTGGAACCGGCTCATCCGACCGACCGGTCCCCTGACCAGAACCGGGCACGCAGCGCCTTCTTGTCGGGCTTGCCCAGGCCGGTCAGCGGGATCGAGTCGACCGCGATGACCTGCTTGGGCACGTGGACCGAGCCCTTGCGCTCCTTCACGAACGCCTGGATCTCCGCGATGGTGGCCTCGTCCAGGTCGGCCCCGTCGCGGAGCACCACCAGTGCGGTCACCTGCTCACCGAACTTCTCGTGCGGCGTACCGATCACCGCCACCTGGGCAACCGACGGGTGCTCGGCCACGACGTCCTCGACCTCGCGCGGGAAGACGTTGAAGCCGCCCGAGACGATCATGTCCTTGGTCCGGTCGACGATGAACCAGAAGCCGTCCTCGTCCTCACGGGCCACGTCACCGGTGTGCATCCAGCCGTCCCTGAAAGTTGCCGACGTCTCCTCCGGCAGGTTCCAGTAGCCACCGGCGAGCAGCGGCCCGGCCACGCAGATCTCGCCCGGCTCCCCCGGTGCCACCGGTTGCCCGTCGTCACCGAGGAGGGCCGCGCGCACGAAGGCGGAGGGCCGCCCGCACGAGGTCAGCCGGGCCGGGTCGTGGTCGCCCTTGGCCAGGTAGGTGATCGCCATCGGCGCCTCGGACTGGCCGTAGTACTGCGCGAAGATCGGACCGAACCGGTCGATCGCCTCCTGCAACCGGACCGGGTTGATCGCCGAGGCGCCGTAATAGACGGTTTCCAGCGAGGAGAGGTCGCGGGTCCGCGAGTCCGGGTGGTCCAGCAGCGCATAGAGCATCGTCGGGACCAGCATCGTGGCCGTGATCCGCTGCTCCTCGATGGTGCGCAGCACTTCGGCCGGGTCGAACTTCGGCAGGACGACCAGGCAGCCGCCCTTCATCACGGTCGGCACGAAGAAGGCGGCGCCCGCGTGCGAGAGCGGCGTACACATCAGGAAGCGCGGGTTGGCCGGCCACTCCCATTCGGCCAGCTGGATCTGCGCCATCGTGTTCATCGCCCCGGCGGTGCCGATCACGCCCTTCGGCTTGCCGGTGGTGCCACCGGTGTAGGTGATCGACACGATGTGGTCGGCCGGCAGCAACGCCGCCTCCAGCGCCTGCGGTGCGTACGCCGCCGCTGCCGCGACCAGGTCGTGGGTGTCCACGCCGTCGCGCTGCGCCAGTTCGTCGGGCACCGGCCCGATGGTCAGCACCGTGCGCAACTGCGGGCATGCGTCCAGCAGTTCCACCGCCCGGGGCGCGAAGTAGGGGTCGACGACCAGCACGGTGATGCCGGCATCGTTGATCACATAGGCGTGGTCCTCGGCCGATCCGAGCGGGTGCAGTGCGGTCCGCTGGAACCCCTGCGTCTGGCCGGCGCCGAGGATGAAGAGCACCTCGGGCCGGTTCAGCGCCAGCAGCGCCGAGGCGGTGCCGGTGCCCGCCCCGAGGGACCCGAACGCCTGCACGTACTGGCTGATCCGTTGCGCCACCTCGCCGCCGGTGAGCACGGTGTCACCCAGGCACATCACCGGGTCGTCACGATGTGCCTTGAGCGCGGAGGCCATCAGGTGGCCGTTGTGGGTGCCGGTGTAGAGCGTCTCGTTGCCCCCGGCCAGGTCGACCTGCCTCATGAGAGCACCTCCGCGACGGCGCGGACCTCGGCCGCACTGCGGCAACTCAACAACAAGGTGGTCACTCCGGTCTCCTCCCATTGGGCAACCCGTTCCCGGACCAAGCCCGGGGTGCCGATGATGTGCATGTCGTCGACGAGTTCGTCGGGGATCAGGGCGGTCGCCTTCTCGCGCTCACCGGCGAGGAAGAGGCGCTGCACCTCGTCGGTGACGTGGCCATAGCCCATCCGCTCGAAGACCTGCTTGTGGAAGTTGGCTTCCTTGGCGCCCATTCCTCCCATGTAGAGCGCAGCAGACGGCTTCATCGCATCGAGTGCCGCCTGGCGGGACGGACCGTCGTCGTCCGTGATCTGCAGGTGGCAGGTGGCGGTGATCTCGAACTCCTCCCGGGTACGCCGTGCCCCCGGGCGGGCGAACCCCTCGTCGAGCCAGGGCTGGTACATCGACGCCGAGTTGGGGGTGTAGAAGATCGGGATCCATCCGTCGGCGATCTCCGCGGTCTGGGCGACGTTCTTCGGCCCCTCGGCGCCGAGCCAGATCGGCAGGTCGGCGCGGAGCGGGTGCACGATCGACTTCAGTGGCTTGCCGAGGCCGACCGAGCCGGGCCCGTCGTACGGGAGCCGATGGTGTGGCCCGTCGTTGGTGACCGGCGCCTCGCGGGCGAGCACCTTGCGGATGATGTCGACGACCTCGCGGGTGCGGGCCAAGGGCTTGGCGAACGGCTGGCCGTACCACCCCTCGACGACCTGGGGCCCGCTGACGCCCATGCCGAGGATGAACCGCCCGCCGGTGAGGTGGTCCATGGTCAGCGCGTGCATCGCGATCGAGGCCGGGCTGCGGCCCGACATCTGCACGATCGAGGTGCCCAGGCGCATCCGGGTGGTCTCGCGACCCCACCAGGCGAGCGGGGTGAAGGCGTCGGAGCCCCATGCCTCGGCGGTGAAGAGGGCGTCGAACCCGGCCTCCTCCGCTGCGGCGACGAGTTCCGCGGTTCCACTGGGTGGCACCGCACCCCAGTAGCCGAGTTGCAGGCCGAGCCTCATCCGCTGGTCCTCCTTGTGGTTGGGGCAGGAAGTGCTTGTGCAACACACTAGAACATGTTTCAGTGTTGAGCCATGACCACTCCTGAAGCCCGCACCCTCAGTGCGCCGGTCAACGTCAGCTTCGACTACACCCGTTCGGTGGGCCCGGTGATCGGCACCTTCCTGACCGGGCTCCGTGACGGTCGACTCGTGGCCGGGCGCACCAGCGAAGGCGCGGTGATCATCCCGCCCGCCGAGTTCGACCCGCACACCCACGAACCCACCACCGACTTCGTCGAGGTCGGCCCCGGCGGCACCGTGCAGTCGTGGACCTGGGTGCCCGAGCCGGTCGCCGGCCAGCCGTTCGACCGGCCCTTTGCGTTCGCCCTGGTGCTGCTCGACGGTGCCACGGCTCCCCTGCTGCACGCCCTGGACGCACCGCGCGAGTCGTTGTCGGTCGGGATGCGGGTGGCCCCGCGCTGGGCCGCGGAGCGCACCGGCGCGATGGGCGACATCGAGGCGTTCGTCCCCGAGCAGGCAGCCGCCCCTGTAATGGCCAACGGCGCGGTCGACCCGGTCACCGGCGTCGTCACCCCGGTCGCCCTCGACTACAAGTACGCCGCCAGCCCCGAGGAGTCCGCCTTCTTCCGTGCCCTCGAGCAGGGCCGGATCCTGGGCCAGCGCTGCCCTGCCTGCGGCAAGGTCTACGTGCCGCCGCGCGGCGCCTGCCCGGTCGACGGCGTACCGACCACCGACGAGGTCGAACTCGCCCAGACCGGGACCGTGACCACCTTCTGCGTGGTCAACGTGCCGTTCCTGGGCCAGAAGATCACCCCGCCGTACGTCTCGGCGTACGTGCTCCTGGACGGTGCCGACATCGCCTTCCTGCACCTGATCCTCGGCGTCGATGCGAGCGAGGTCCGGATGGGGATGCGGGTCAAGGCGGTGTGGCGCCCCGAGGAGGAATGGAGCACCACCGTCGAGAACATCAGCCACTTCGAGCCCACCGGCGAGCCGGATGCGGACTTCGAGACCTACAAGCAGCACCTGTGAGGGAGACCGAGATGAGAGACGTCGCAGTCGTCGGCTTCGCCCAGCGACAGATGGAGGAGTTCGACGGCTCCCCCACCATGGTGGAACTGCTGGTCCCGCTCTTCGCCGAGCTGTACGAGCAGACCGGCTTCACCCGCAAGGACATCGGCTTCTGGTGCTCCGGATCCTCGGACTACCTGGCCGGACGCTCCTTCTCGTTCGTCTCCGCAGTCGACGCGATCGGGGCACTGCCCCCGGTCAACGAGTCGCACGTGGAGATGGATGCAGCCTGGGCGCTCTACGAGGCGTGGCTGAAGATCCAGACCGGGGAGGTCGACACGGCCCTGGTCTATGGGTTCGGCAAGGCGTCGGCCGGCGTGCTGCGCCGGGTGCTGGCGCTGCAACTGGACCCGTACACGATGACGCCCCTGTGGCCCGACACCGTCTCCCTAGCCGGCCTGCAGGCACGCCTGGGCCTCGAGGCCGGGCTCTGGGACGAGCGGGCCCTGGCCGCACTGGTCAACCGCTCGCTGACCGATGCCGAGTCCAACGAGAACGCGATCCGCAAGGGCGGCTCGTCGGTCGAGGAACTGCTCGCCCGCCCGCTGTACGCCGACCCGTTGCGCAAGCACGACTGCGCACCGGTGACCGACGGTGCCGCAGCCATCGTGCTGGCCGCCGGGGACCGGGCACGCGACGCCAGTGACGCACCGGCCTGGATCACCGGCTTGGCCCACAACGTCGACGCGCTCCACCTCGGCTCGCGCGACCTGACCGCGGCGCCCTCGGCGGGCCGGGCCGGACAGGCGGCCGGTGTCGGATCCGTGGACGTGGCCGAACTGCACGCCCCGTTCAGCCCACAGGAACTGATCCTGCGCCGCGAACTGGGCCTGGCCGACGACGTCCGGGTGAACCCCTCCGGTGGCGCCCTGGCCGGCAACCCGATGTTCAGTGCGGGCCTGATCCGGATCGGCGAAGCGGCCTCCGCGATCTGGCGCGGCGAGGCGGGCAGGGCCCTGGGCCACGCCACCTCCGGTCCGCTCCTGCAACAGAACCTGGTCTGCGTGATGGAAGGGAAGAACTGATGGGCAAGCAGTTGGCAGCCGTCGTCGGCGTCGGCCAGACCCACCACCGCGCCAAGCGCGAGGACGTTTCGATGGGCGGGCTGTGCCGCGAGGCGATCGACCGTGCCCTGGTCGATGCGAACATGTCGCTGGACGACATCGACGCCATCGTGATCGGCAAGGCACCCGACCTCTTCGAGGGCGTGATGATGCCCGACCTCTACCTGGCCGAGGCGCTCGGCGCGGTCGGCAAGCCGCTGCTGCGGGTGCACACCGCCGGATCCGTCGGCGGCACCACGGCCATCGTGGCGGCCTCCCTGGTCCAGTCCGGGGTGCACAAGCGGGTGCTGACGGTGGCCTTCGAGAAGCAGTCGGAGTCCAACGCGATGTGGGCGCTCTCGGTGCCGGTGCCGTTCATCATGCCGGTCCACGCCGGCGCGGGCGGCTACTTCGCTCCCCACGTGCGCTCCTACATCCGCCGCGCGCAGGCGCCGGTGCACATCGGTGCGATGGTGGCGGCCAAGGATCGGCAGAACGCGTTGAAGAACCCGTTCGCCCACCTGCACAACGAGGGCACCACCGTCGAGACCGTGCTCGCCTCCCAGATGCTGTGGGACCCGATCCGCTATGACGAGACCTGCCCCTCCTCCGACGGCGCCTGCGCCATGGTGATCACGGACGAGGACACGGCTGCGGCCTCGCCGAACCCGGCCTGGATCCACGCCACCGCGATGCGCTCGGAGCCGACCACCGCTGCGGAGCGCGACCAGGTCAACCCGCACGCCGGGCGCGAGGCGGCGGCGTACCTCTTCCGCCAGGCCGGCATCACCGACCCGTTCCAGGAGATCGACGCCGCGGAGATCTACGTCCCGTTCAGCTGGTTCGAGCCGATGTGGATGGAGAACCTCGGGTTCGCCGCGGAGGGCGAGGGGTGGAAGCTGACCGAGAGCGGCGCGACCGCGATCGACGGTGCGCTGCCGGTGAACTGCTCGGGCGGGGTGCTCTCCTCCAACCCGATCGGGGCCTCGGGCATGCTCCGCTTCGCCGAGGCATCGCTGCAGGCGCGTGGCGCCGCCGGGGACCACCAGGTCGACGGCGTACGCCGGGCCCTGGGGCACGCCTATGGCGGCGGGTCGCAGTTCTTCGCGATGTGGATCGTGGGGGCCGACAAGCCCCACTAGGCTGGAGCCCATGATCGAGCTCAGGACTCCCGCCCAGATCGAGGAGATGCGTCCGGCCGGGCGCTTCGTGGCCGAGGTGCTCACTGCCCTCGAGCAGAAGGCAGCAGTCGGGGTGAACCTGCTCGAGCTCGACGCCCTGGCCCACCAGATGATCCGGGACCGGGGTGCCGAGTCGTGCTACATCGACTACCACCCCTCGTTCGGCGCCTCACCGTTCGGCAAGGTGCTCTGCACGTCGGTCAACGACGCCGTGCTGCACGGCCTGCCCCATGACTACGTGCTGGCCGACGGCGACCTGCTCAGCCTGGACTTCGCCTGCGCCGTGGACGGATGGGTCTCCGACTCCGCGATCAGCCTCGTCGTCGGCACCCCTCGCACCGAGGACCTGGCGCTGATCGAGACCACCCGAGTGGCCCTCGCGGCCGGCATCGACGCTGCCGTGGCAGGCAACCGGATCGGCGACATCGGTGCTGCCATCGGCGCCGTCGCGCGTGAGGCCGGCCTCAAGGTGAACCTGCAGTTCGGGGGCCACGGCGTCGGGCGCACCATGCACGGCGACCCGCACGTGCCCAACGACGGCCGTGCCGGTCGTGGCTTCCCGCTCAAGCCGGGCCTGGTGATTGCGATCGAGCCGTGGTTCCTGCACACCACCGACGAGATCTACACCGACCCGGACGGGTGGACGCTGCGCAGCGCGGACGGTTCCCGGGGCGCGCACTCCGAGCACACGATCGCGATCACCGAGGACGGGCCGATCGTCTTCACCGCACGGGACTAGCGCAGCGAGTCCAGCCAGGGCACCACGATGAAGGCGGTCGGCAGCGCCAGCACCGCCAGGGCCGCAAGCACGACCAGGGCCGACTGGACCCGGCGCGGTTCTGCATCACCGAGCAGGCGGACCCGGTCCACCAGCGCCGCACCGGCGGCACCGAGCGCAGCCTGGGGGGCACGTCCCTCGGCCAGGGCGACCAGTGCGCGGGCCAGCGGCCGGGTCCCGGTACGCCGTGCCGCCGAGCGGTCGGCGAGCACCTCGGCCAGCAACTCCACCTCGCGCAGGGCGGCCTCACTGGAGACCCACCGCGGGAACGCCTGGTGCAGCACGTGGAAGAACTCCAGCACCAGGTCGTGACGGGCCCGCAGGTGCGCCCGTTCGTGGGCGAGGACGGCCTCGACCTCGTCACCGTCGAGGCGGGCCAGCGCACCTGCCGAGACGACGACGCGGGAGCCCGTCACCCCGGGCACGCAGTAGGCCAGCGGCACGTCGTGTTCCACGACCCGGGCGCCGTGCTCGGTGCGGGAGACCAGGTCGAGTTGTGCCCGGTGGCGGCGGCGGAGGGCGCGCAGGTTGGTGCCGACCCGGTGGCCCGAGAGGAGCAGCCGGGCCAGGACCAGCGCGGTGATCGACAGGGCGAGGGCGGCGACGGCGTACTGGAGCAGCGAACCGTGGGTGCGCCAGGCATGGTCGGTGGCCAGCGAGAGCCCTGCACCGATGGCGGAGAGCACGGCAGCCAGGGCGACGCCCTGCCAGAGCAGCATCGCCGGGAACGGCGTACGCCGCAGCCTGGTCCAGCGGGCCATCAGGGCGGGCACCGGTCCGGCCAGCAGGACGGCGAGGACGCCGAGGGCCAGGGGCGTCATGAGTCTTCGAGTTCGGCGAGCGCCTGCTTGAGGGCGGCGATGTCGTCAGCGCTGGCGTCGGCGACGAAGGCGACCAGCGCCGACTCACGGCTGCCCTCGCCGAGGTCGGCCAGGGTCTCGCGCATCAGTTCGGCGGTCATCGCGCCCCGCGTGGCGGCGGCCCGGTAGTGATAGGCGCGCCCCTCCTTCTGCTGCAGCACCGCACCCTTGCGGGCCAGGCGGTCCATCACCGTCATCACGGTGGTGTAGGCGATGTCGCGCTCGGCGCCGATCACGGCGTGGACCTCGCGCACCGTGGTCCAGTTCTCCGCATCCGTGGTGGACCAGAGCACCTCCATCACGGCGCGTTCCAGGTCCCCCAGGCCGGAGGTGGCACGGGCGGGACGGGACGGCTTCGGGGAACGCATGGGACCAGTGTACCTACGAACTTGCGCGTACTACACTCCGTCGTATCTACTACGTATTGTCGTAGCGTTGGCAGTTGGCACGGAACGGAGCCCAGCATGGAAGTTGTCGACATCGCCCGGTGGCAGTTCGGGATCATCACCGTCTACCACTTCCTCTTCGTGCCGATCACGATCGGGCTCTCCTTCATCATCGCCCTCTTCGAGACGCTCTGGATCCGCACCAACAATCCGGTCTGGTATCGGCTGACCCGCTTCTTCGGCAAGCTCTTCCTGATCAACTTCGCGATCGGCGTCGTCACCGGCATCGTCCAGGAGTTCCAGTTCGGGATGAACTGGTCGGACTACTCGCGCTTCGTCGGCGACGTCTTCGGCGCCCCGCTGGCCATCGAGGGCCTACTCGCCTTCTTCCTCGAGTCGACCTTCCTCGGCCTGTGGATCTTCGGCTGGGACAAGTTGCCCCGCTGGATGCACGCCGGGTGCATGTGGCTGGTCCACATCGGCACGCTGCTCTCGTCGTACTTCATCCTGGCCGCCAACTCGTGGATGCAGCACCCCGTCGGCCACACCTACAACGAGGTCACCGGCCGCGCCGAACTGACCGACTTCTGGGCCGTGATGTTCAACAAGGTCCAGCTCGTCGCCTTCCCGCACGTGGTCACCGCCTGCTACCTCACCGGTGGCGCGTTCGTGCTCGGGATCGCTGCCTGGCTCTACCTGCGCGGACGTACGCCGGACGCCGACCGCCCGATGTACCTCACCGCCGTCCGGGTCGCTGCCTGGATCACCCTGATCGGTGGCCTCGGCGTGGCCATCAGCGGTGACCTGCAGGGCAAGGTGATGACCGAGGTGCAGCCGATGAAGATGGCCGCCGCCGAGGGGCTCTACGAGACCTCGGACTCGTGCGCACCGTTCTCGGTCTTCACCCTCGGCACCCCCGACGGCAAGGAGGAGAAGTTCGCCGTCACGGTGCCCTGCGTCCTCTCGTTCCTGGGCACCGGCACCTTCGACGGCACAGTCGAGGGGATCAATCCGCTGCGCGAGAAGTACGCCGAGACCTACGGCCAGGACCCAGGTGCGATGTACTACCACCCCGGCGACTACGTCCCGATCATCCCGGTCACCTACTGGTCGTTCCGCTTCATGATCGGCCTGGGCATGGCCGCCGCAGTCGGCGCCGCCCTGCTGCTGTGGGGCACCCGGCGGGGCCGCCGCCCCACCGCCCGCTGGTGGCGGGTGATGGCACTGGCCATCCCGTTCGTGGCGGTCTTCGGCAACTCGTTCGGCTGGATCTTCACCGAGATGGGACGCCAGCCGTGGGTGGTCTATGGCCTGATGACCGTGGAGAACGCGGTCTCCCCCGGCGTCACCGTCGCCGAGGCGCTGACCTCGCTACTGACGCTGACCGCGCTGTACGCCGTCCTAATGGTGATCGAGTTCGGACTGCTCGTGAAGTACATCAAGGCCGGCGCCGACCCGTTCAGCGAACCACCGGACCCGTCACTGCGCCCCTCGTCGGACGACGACGAGGACGCCCCGCTGACCTTCGCCTACTGAGGAGACCGCCATGGAACTGACCACGCTCTGGTTCATCATCATCGCCTTCCTCTGGATCGGCTACTTCGCCCTGGAGGGATTCGACTTCGGGGTCGGCGCACTGCTGCCGGTGCTCGCCCGCAACGACACCGAGCGCCGGGTGATGATCAACACCATCGGCCCGGTCTGGGACGGCAACGAGGTCTGGGTGCTGGTCGCCGGCGGGGCCACCTTCGCGGCCTTCCCGGAGTGGTACGCCACGCTCTTCAGCGGCTTCTACCTCCCACTGTTGCTGATCCTGGTGGCGCTGATCGTGCGCGGCCTCGCCTTCGAGTACCGCCACAAGAAGGCCGACGCGCAGTGGCAGGCGAACTGGGACCGGGCGATCATCGTCGGCTCCGTCCTGCCCGCCTTCCTGTGGGGTGTCGCCTTCGCCAACATCGTCCGCGGCGTGCCGATCGACGCCGACTTCGAGGTCACCGGGACGGTGCTTGACCTGCTCAACCCGTACGCCCTGCTCGGCGGCGCCGTGACCCTGGCCCTCTTCACCACCCACGGCGCCATGTTCGTGGCGCTGAAGACCGTCGGCGACATCCGCCACCGGGCACGGGCGCTCGCCATCCGGTCGGGACTGGTGGCGGCGCTGCTGGCGGTGGTCTTCATGGGCTGGACCCAGGCGATGACCGGATCCACCTGGTCGGCCGTGGCCTTCGTCGTGGCGGCCCTGGCGCTCCTCGGTGGCCTCGCTGCGGCCAGCCGGGGACGTGAGGGGTGGGCCTTCACCGGCACGTTCGTCACCATCGCGCTGGCAGTGGCCGGGCTCTTCCTGGCCCTCTTCCCCGACGTGATGCCCTCGAGCACCGACGTGGCCCACTCGTTGACCACCACCAATGCCGCGGCCACGCCGTACACCCTGACCGTGATGAGCTGGGTGGCCTTGGCGTTCACCCCGATCGTGCTGCTCTACCAGTCGTGGAGCTACTGGGTCTTCCGCAAGCGGATCGGCACCCACCACATCCCGGACCCCGCGCCCGAGCCGGCGAGCGCACCGTGAAGCCGCTCGACCCGCGCGTCCTGCCCCACCTCGCGGTTGCCCGTGGCCCGCTGGCCGTGGTGCTGGTCGGCAATGTGGTCGCGGGCCTGCTGATCGTGGGCCAGGCCTTCGCCCTGGCCGCGCTGGTGGCCGGGCTGCTCACGGATCCGGCCGGGACCGGCTGGCACACCGCCGCGGTGTGGCTGGCCGTGGTCACCGTGCTCCGCGCCGTGACCGCCCGCGTGGTCGACGTGGCTGCCTCGCGTGCGGCGGGCCGGGTGGGCGTCCGGCTGCGGAGGCTCGTGCTCCGCTCGGTCCTCGACCACGAGGCAACAGCGCTGCGTCGACGCCGTACCGGCGAGCTGGCGACCCTGGCCACCCGCGGCGTGGCGGCCGTCGAGCCCTACCTGACCCGCTATCTCCCGGCGCTCGTCCTGGCCGCGGTGCTGCCCCTGGTGGCCGTCGTGGCGATCATCACCCAGGACTGGCTCAGCGCCCTGATCGTGGTCGCCACGCTGCCGCTGGTGCCGGTCTTCGCGATCCTGATCGGACTGACCACCCAGGAGAAGGCCGATCGCCAGTGGCGCGCCCTGGGCACGCTCGCCGGCCACTTCCTCGACGTGGTCCGCGGCCTGCCCACCCTGGTCGCGCACCGCCGCGCCGAGGCCCAGGTCTCCACGATCGCGAAGGTGACCGACACCTACCGCAAGCGGACCAACGAGACCCTCAAGGTCGCCTTCGCCTCCTCCGCCGCCCTGGAACTGATCGCCACCATCTCGGTGGCCCTGGTCGCCGTCGTGGTCGGCCTGCGCCTGGCCGGCGGCAACCTCGAGCTGCAGGTGGCCCTGACCGTCCTGCTGCTGGCCCCCGAGGCCTACTGGCCGCTGCGCCGGGTCGGCGCCGAATACCACTCCGCCGCCGAAGGGACCGCCACCTTCGAGGCCATCCACCAGCTCACGAACGCTCAATCGTTGTGTCGCGAACGCTCAATCGTTGATGCGCGAAAGCTCAATCGTTGCGCTCCCGCACCCCTCCGCCTGATCGACGTAGCCCTGGCCTGGCCCGACCGCGAACCCATCATTGCGGGCGTGGATGCCACGATCCCGGCCCACGGCATCACCGCGATCGTGGGCCCGTCCGGCTGCGGGAAGTCCACCCTGCTCCAGGTGCTCCTGGGTGAACTCCCCCTCGCTGGCGGCGTGATCGCGGTCGGCGACGAGGACCACGCCGACCTCGAACGTACGACGTGGCGCAGCCAGGTCGCCCACCTCGCGCAGCGCCCGTGGCTGGTCGCCGGCACCATCGCGGAGAACCTGCGGATCGCCCGGCCTGACGCATCCGATGCTGACGTGTGGGCCGCCCTGGCCACCGTCGACCTGGCCAGCCACGTCGCCTCGCTGCCCGGCGGCATCGACACCGACCTCGGCGAGGAGGGCCTCGGCCTCTCAGCTGGGCAGCGGGCCCGGCTCGGTCTGGCCCGGGTCGTCCTGGCCGAGCGTCCCTACGTCTTCCTCGACGAGCCGAGCGCGCACCTGGATGCCGACAGCGAGCGGATCATCATCGAGGTGATCCGCTACCTGGCCGAGACCAGCACGGTCGTCGTGGTGGCCCACCGCGACGCCGTCGTCGCGGCCGCAGACACCGTCATCGACCTAGGGACCGCGAGTCGGCACGAGTTGACCGATTCGGTCGCCGAGTCGGCACGAATCGACGGTCCGGTGCGTCAACACGTGCCGACTCGGCGTCTCACGGCGTCAACACGTGCCGACTCGGCGCCAGACGGAAGTGCGCACACCGGTGGACTGTGGGCGCTCACGGTGCTGCTCGCCACCCTCGCCGCCGCTTCCGGCGTCGCCCTGACCGCCACCGCGGGCTGGCTCATCGCGCGGGCCGCCGAACAGCCCCCTGTCCTGATGCTGACCGTCGCCATCGTCGGCGTGCGCACCTTCGGCCTGGCTCGTCCTGCGCTGCACTATGTCGAGCGCCTGCTCGGCCACGACGTCGCATTGCGCCACCTCTCGGCCCGGCGCGCGGGCGTCTTCGCCCGCCTGATCCCGCTGGCCCCGGCTCGCTTGGGCCGCCAGGGCGACCTGCTCACCGGCATCGTGGAGGACGTCGACGCCGAACTCGATGATCGGCTGCGGGTCCAGTTGCCGATTGCGACCTGGCTCGGGGTCGCCGTCCTGGCCACGCTCACGGCGTACGTCGTCCTGCCGGCCAGTGCCCTGCCTGTCCTCGTGGTCTCCCTCGGCGGCGGCCTGGCCGCCCTGCTGGCCGGATGGACCGGTGCCCGGCGCCACGAGGAGCGCTTCATCCAAGCCCGCGCCGACGTCGGGCGGCGTACCACCGACCTGGTCAACTCGGCTCGGCCGCTGGTGCTGTGGCAGGCCGATGACCGGGCGCTCGAGGGCGTCGACCATGCCGGTGACGAACTCGCCGCTGCAGCCACGCACAGCAATGCGGCCACTGCCACGGGCCGTGCGCTGGCCACCCTCTTGGCAGGGCTCGGCGTCGTCTGGGTCGCCTGGCTCGGCGCTCCTGCCCTCGCGGCCGGGGATGTCTCCGGGCCGATGCTCGCCCTGCTCCTGTTGCTCCCGCTTGCCCTCGCCGAGTCCACCGCGGCGCTGGCCGAGGCCGGTGCGCTGCGGGTGCGGACCCGGGCCGCGGCCACCCGCGTCGACGCACTCCTCGACACGCTGCCGGCGGTCACCGAACCGGCCCGAGCCGCAGCCCTGCCGGCCGGACCGACCCGGATCCACCTCCACCAGGCGGCGGCTTCCTGGGCGCCAGGGGCACCCGCGTTCACCGGCGTGGACCTCGACCTCACACCGGGTCGCCACATCGGCGTCACCGGCCCGTCGGGCTCCGGCAAATCGAGCCTGGCCATGGTCCTGGCCCGCTTCCTTGACACCAACTCCGGCGACCACGAGGTCAACGGGCAGCCGGTGGCGACGTCGGCAGCCGACGACGTACGCCGCAGGGTCGGCCTGCTCGGCGACGATCCCTACCTCTTCGGGTCGACCCTGGTCGAGAACGTGCGCCTGGCTGCTCCCGAGGCGGACGACCTCGCCGTCGAACTGGCGCTGCGCCAGGCCCACCTCGGCCCGTGGCTCGAGGCGTTGCCCGAGGGCCTGCACACCCGGATCGGTGATGGTGGCCGGGCCGTCTCCGGCGGCGAACGGGCCCGGATCGGGCTTGCCCGGGCCCTGCTCGCCGGGCGCGACGTACTCGTCCTGGACGAGCCGACCGCCCACCTGGACGGGGCCACTGCCCGCGCGGTCGCCGCCGACCTGCTGGCCGCGAACCAGGGCCGATCACTGGTCTGGATCACCCACGACCGGATCGGGCTGGACGCGATGGACGAGGTCCTCGACCTCGTCGACCAGCCGCAGGCTCAGGAGTTGTCGGGGTTCAGGTAGAGGTACTCGCTGTCGTCGCCCCGGAGTGCGATGACACGATCCACCTCATTGTCCTCGAGGATGGTGAGCGTGTCGTCAGGCATCGCGAGCACCTGTGCGAGATTCGGATTGACCTGCACCACCTGCCACGCAGGCACCTTCAGGATCTCATCATGGGGATAGGGCTCATCGCGCTCGGACGTGTCGCTGATGAACCACCCCGAGTAGATGTCGTGCTTCGACGCCCTGCGGGAAGCCTCGAAGTCCACCATCTCCTGCCAGCCGCGCTGGATGAGGACCTCCTGGTCGAAGCGAATCTCCTGGGGCCGGACACCGGCGGCCCCCGGCAGCCACATCTGGGCCACCTGGATGGCAAGCGCACCGGACAGGTCAGCGGTCCGGTCGTTGGCCGCATCACGGCCGTAGTCCGGAGTCGTCAGCCGCAGCCACTCATCAGTTGCTGCGAGGAAGATCGGCCCCCAGCCGAACTGGAGCACATAGCCGTCACGAAGGTTCGCCTGCTGGCCCTCGAGCACATCGAGGATGTCGTTGACGATCTGTGAGAACTGCGTCGAGGCAGTTGCGACAAGCGTGTGCGCCCCGGCCTGGCGGGTGAACGTGGTGGTCCCGGCGATCGGTTCAGGCCTCGATGACCACCGGAACGATCATCGGACGGCGGCGCAACTTGGTGCCCACCCAGCGGCCGATCACGCGACGGACCGTCTGCTGCAACTGGTAGGTGTCATCCACGCCGTCGGCCAGCGCCTTGTTCAGGGCGTCGGTGATCGGGGCCTTGATCGCGTCGAAGGTCGTGTCGTCCTCGGCGAAGCCACGCGCATGGATCTCCGGGCCGGTGACCACCTTCCCGGTCTGGGTGTCGACCACCACGATCACCGAGATGAAGCCTTCCTCACCGAGGATCCGCCGGTCCTTCAGCGACGACTCGGTGATGTCGCCGACCGAGGTGCCGTCGACGAAGACATAGCCGCAGTCCACCTTGCCGGCGATCTCGGCCTTGCCGTCCACCAGGTCGACCACGACACCGTCCTCGGCCAGGACCACGTTCTCCACACCGGTGGCACGGGCGAGGTCGGCATTGGCGCGCATGTGCCGGATCTCCCCGTGGATCGGGAGCACGTTCTTCGGCTTGACGATGTTGTAGCAGTAGAGCAGCTCACCGGCCGAGGCATGGCCGGAGACGTGGACCAGCGCGTTCCCCTTGTGCACCACGTTGGCGCCCCAGCGGGAGAGCCCGTTGATCACCCGATAGACCGCGTTCTCGTTGCCGGGGATCAGGGACGAGGCCAGGACGACCGTGTCGCCCTCCTCGATGTGCACGAAGTTGTGGTTGCGCTGCGCAATCCGCGACAGGGCCGAGAGCGGCTCACCCTGCGACCCGGTCGAGATCAGCACCTGCTTGTGCGGCGGGAGGTCGGCGAGTTCCTTGGCTTCGACGATCACGCCCTTGGGCACGTTCAGGTAGCCCAGGTCGCGGGCGATCGCCATGTTGCGCACCATCGAGCGGCCGACATAGGCCACCTTGCGCCCATGCGACACCGCAGCATCGAGCACCTGCTGGACGCGGTGGATGTGCGAGGCGAAGCAGGCCACGATGATCCGCTGGTCACGAGCGGAGTGGAAGACCGAGTCGAGCACCGGGCCGATCGACTTCTCGGTGGTGGTGAAGCCCGGCACCTCGGCGTTGGTCGAGTCGGTCATGAACAGGTCGACGCCCTCGTCGCCGAGCCGGGCGAACGCGTTCAGGTCCGTGATCCGCCCGTCCAGGGGCAACTGGTCCATCTTGAAGTCGCCCGTGTGCAGCACCAGTCCGGCGCCGGTGCGGATCGCCACCGCCAGCGCGTCCGGGATGGAGTGGTTGACCGCGACGAACTCGAGTTCGAACGGCCCGAAGCTGATCGTGTCCCCGGCGGCCACCACGTGGTGCACCGTCTCCTTGAGCCGGTGCTCGCGCAGCTTGGACCCGAGCAGCGCCAGGGTGAGTTCGGAGCCGACCAGCGGGATGTCCTGGCGCTCGCGCAGCAGGTACGGCGTGGCGCCGATGTGGTCTTCGTGCCCGTGGGTCAGCACCAGCGCCTCGACCGCATCGAGGCGGTCCCGGATCGAGTCGAAGTCGGGGAGGATCAGGTCGACGCCGGGGTGGTGGTCCTCGGGGAAGAGGACGCCGCAGTCGACGAGCAGAAGGCGCCCCTCGTACTCGAAGGACGTCATGTTGCGCCCGACCTCGCCAAGGCCACCGAGCGGGGTGATCCGCAGGCCTCCCTTCGGCAACGGTGCGGGTGCACTCAGTTCGGGATGCGGGTGGCTCATCTGCCCCTCCTGGATGTCGTGTTGACGGCCCTCACAGCAGGCCGGACGCCGAAAGGCCGGCCCGGAGCGCGACGTACTCGTCGTCGTCGAGCGGGACGAGCGGGCTGCGCACGTTCCGGTTGTCCAGCACCCCGAGCATCTGGCACGTGGCCTTGGCCGTGGTGGCTCCGTAGTTCGGGACGCCCATGATGGCGTCGATCGCGGGGAGCAGCCGCGTGAAGATCTCCAGTGCGCGGGCGTTCTCGCCGGCGAAGAAGGCGTCGGCCATCTCGCGGAGCTGGTTGCCGCAGGCGTGCCCGGCCACCGAGACGAAGCCGCACGCACCGTGGGCCAGCCAGCCCAGGTTGTTGGCGTCGTCGCCGGAATAGACCGCCAGGCCGAGTTCGCGCAGCCGCACGCCGCGGACGAAGTCACCGACCGCGTCCTTGACCGCGACCACCTTGTCCCACTGGGCAGCCTCGCGGTACGTCTCCAGCGCGATCGTGGTGCCGGTGCGGCCGGGGACGTCATACAGCATCACGGGGAGGTCGCTGGCCTCGGTGACCTGGCGGAAGTGGTGCAGCAGGCCCTTCTGCGAGGGCTTGTTGTAGTACGGCGTGACCAGCAGTACGCCGTCGGCGCCGTTGGCCTGTGCCTGGCGGGCGAGTTCGACGGAGTGGACCGTGGTGTTGGTGCCCACGCCGGCGACCAGCTTGATGTCGGGACCGACCTCGGCGCGGACCGCGGCCAGGATCTCCCCGTCCTCGGCGACCGTGGTGGTCGGCGACTCACCGGTGGTGCCGGAGACGACGAGGCCGTCGTGGCCGTTGGCAACCAGGTGGGCCGCGATCGCGGCGGTGCCGGCCAGGTCCAGGGAACCGTCGTCGTGGAAGGCGGTCGCCATCGCGGTGAGCACGCGGCCGAAGGGAGCCTCGGGGGCAGCAGAGGTCATGGGGAAGAGGTTATCGCTCCACCTTCACAGGTGGGGCATCACCTCGGCCGCAACCAGCTCCAGGTGGTCGAGATCGGCCAGGTCGAGCACCTGCAGGTAGAACCTCTGGCTGCCGAGCGCCGCATAGCGGTGGATCTTGTCGACCACTTCCTGCGGGGTTCCGGCCAGGCCGTTGGCGCGCAACTCATCCACCTCGCGTCCGATCGACGCCGCCCGCCGGGCGATCTCGGCCTCGTCGCGCCCGACGCAGAGCACCAGTGCGTTGGACCAGGTGAGTTCGTCGGCGTCGCGGCCGATCTCCTCGCACGCGGCACGGACCCGGGCGAACTGGGTCGCGGTGGTCTCCTCGTCCACGAACGGCAGGTTGAACTCGTCGGCGAACCGCGCGGCCAGTGACGGCGTACGTCGCTTGCCCAGGCCGCCGATCAGCACCGGCGGGTGCGGGTCCTGGACCGGCTTGGGCAGGGCGAGCGAGTCGGTCAGCGGCCAGGTGGGACCCGGGTGGGTGAACCGGTCGCCGAGCGGCGTGCGCCACAGCCCGGTGATGATCTCGAGTTGCTCCTCGAAGCGGTCGAAGCGCTCGGCGGTGGACGGGAACGGGATGCCGTACTGGGTGTGCTCCTCCTCGAACCAGCCGGCGCCGATGCCCAGTTCGACCCGGCCACCGCTCATCTGGTCGACGCCGGCGACCTGGATCGCGAGGACGCCGGGGTGGCGGAAGGTGGCCGAGGTCATCATCGTGCCGAGGCGGATGGTGGTGGTGTCGCGGGCGAGGCCGGCCAGCGTCGTCCAGGCATCGGTCGGTCCCGGGTGCCCCTCGGTGCCCATGCCCAGGTAGTGGTCGGAGCGGAAGAACGCACCGAACCCGAGGCGTTCCGCGGCCAGTGCCACCCGCAACAAGTCGTCGTACGTCGCGCCCTGCTGGGGCTCGGTGAAGATCCGGAGTTCCAGGGATGAGGTCATGGCTCCAGCCTGCCATGGCGGCGAAGCACCGGCAGCAGGCTCTCCAGCAGCGGCGCCAGGTCGTCGTGCGCCTCGTCGAACCCCATCCAGCGCAACTCGGCGATCTCGGCGGCCACCTCCGGCACGCCACCGCACGCGCCCACGAAGACCTGGGAACGGACCAAGTGACCGGGCTCGTTGGCGGCCAGTGCGGTGAACTCGCCCAGCGGTTCCAGGCCGAGCGGGCGCAGCAGCACCTCCTCGGCGCTCTCCCGCCGAGCCGCGTCCTCGCCGCTCTCCCCGGGCTCCAGCTTCCCGCCGACCAGCATGAACCGGTCGGTGCCGCGCTTGCGGACGGTGAGCACCTCGCCGTCGCGGACCAGCGCCACCGCGGCCACCTCGATCGTGGGCGGGGGCGCGATCCGGGCCCATTCGACGAAGGCGTAGCCGTCGTGCTCCTCGCGGGAGACCTCGGCCCACTCCCCCTCGGGAAGCGGCGGATAGTGGGCGTCGCCGGGCGGTTCGAGATCGATCTCGGTGAGCACCTGGCGATCGGCCAGCGGCATCGCCTGGGCATAGACCTGGCTGCCGCCGGCGATCACCGTGTCGCCGGACAGGGTGGCGGCCAGGTCGATCGCAGCCTGCACGGAGTGGGCGACGTGGACCTGATCGGCGTACTCACCGGCGTGCCAGGTCCGGTCGCGGGTGACCACCACGGTGGTCCGTCCCGGCAGCGGGCGCCCGATCGAGTCCCAGGTGGCGCGGCCCATCACCAGGGTGTGGCCCAGCGTGACGCGCTTGAAGTGGGCGAAGTCCTCCGGCACGTGCCAGGGGATGTCACCGCGGTTGCCGATCACCCGGTTGCGGGCGTACGCCGCGACCATCACCACGCTCATACGGCGATGGGCGCCTTGATCACTGGGTGCGGGTCATAGCCGGTGACCTCGATGTGCTCCAGGTCGAAGGCGTCGATCTGGGTGACGGAGGGATCAAGCACCAGGCTCGGCAACGGGCGCGGCGTACGGGTGCGCTGCAGGTGCGCCTGTTCGAGGTGGTTGGAATAGAGGTGGGCATCGCCCATGGTGTGCACGAACTCGCCCACGCGCAGCCCGGTCACCTGGGCGACCATGTGGGTGAGCAGTGCATAGGAGGCGATGTTGAACGGCACGCCGAGGAAGACGTCTGCACTGCGCTGGTAGAGCTGGCAACTCAGCCGTCCCGGGCCTCCGTCGTCACTCGGGGCGACGTAGAACTGGAAGAGGGTGTGGCACGGCGGCAGGGCCATCTCATCGACGTCGGCGACGTTCCAGGCCGAGACGATGTGGCGCCGCGAGTCGGGGTTGGTGCGGATCGAATCGATGAGGTTCTTGATCTGGTCGACGTGGCGCCCGTCCGGGGTGGGCCAGGAGCGCCATTGGTAGCCGTAGACCGGGCCGAGGTCGCCGTTCTCGTCGGCCCATTCATCCCAGATGGTCACGCCGCGGTCCTGGAGCCACTTCACGTTGGTGTCGCCGCGCAGGAACCAGAGCAGTTCGGCGAAGACCGACCGGGTGTGCACCTTCTTGGTGGTCACCAGCGGGAAGCCGGCCGTCAGGTCGAAGCGCATCTGGTGGCCGAAGACGCTGCGCGTCCCGGTGCCGGTGCGGTCGCCCTTGTCGACGCCGTCGTCGATGATGCGCTGGAGAAGTTCGAGGTAGGCCTGCACGCGCCCAACCCTACCGACATCTCCTCCACAGGTCCTGTGGAGGAACCGGGGAACCCTGTGGACACGACAGCCCGGTTCTGTGGACGACACGCCGTTGGCTTGTAGAACCAGAAGAATGTTTGGTGAATCCCTTGCGTGATCACGGCCACACCACGTAGAACTTTGCCTACGCACTTCCCCCCGGAGGTGCGGGACAGCTCGGAAGCAAGGTTCACACGGAGGGGGCAACCCCGACGCAGCGGCAGGGTGACGAAGCCGCTGGGGCCGGAAACGAAGAGCAGTCGATCGGAAGCGTCACCGGATCCGATCACACAGAAGGCCCCTCGCAACTCATACTTGCGAGGGGCCTTCGCCTATCTGTGGGCACCACGATAGGCGCAGCCGGGCCTCTGGCGCCGCACCTGCGCCGCGTGTCGTTCCTCCACCCGTGCGGGGCCAGGGTCAGGCGTGCAGGGACATCTGCCCGTAGACCAGGCGGTCGCCGTCGAAGAGGCTGACCGCGTCCACGCCCAAGTCGGCCAGGTCGGCGTAGAACTCCCCCACCCAGGACTCGGCGTCAGCCTGGCTGGCGAACGACTGCCCGGCCAGGTCACCGGCGATCTCGACCTCCGCGCCGTTGGCATCCTCCAGGCGCCAGTGCCACGTCTGGTCCGGGGCCTGGCTGGGCTGGAAGGTCGGGGGCTCGGGGGGAACGTTCGCCATGCGGGCGAGACTACACAGTGTGGACGGCCTTTGACGGAACCGTGGCCCGGTGGCAGATTTCGCCCTGTCCCCCTGGCACAGGCGGGACAGCAACATCCCGTTCCGGGGAAGCCGGTGTGATTCCGGCGCTGACCCGCAACCGTAGAGCCGGAGCACCGGAAGGGGATGCTGGCTCCACCGTCGAGGTCTACGGAACGTGGAGCCGGACCCTGGTCCGGCATCCTCCCTCCGTGGCGCCGCACCAGAAGAAAGGGCACCAACGCCCATGCGCACCACCCGCACGCCCATCGCCGCAGCCATGGCCTTGTTCCTGACCGGACTCCTGGTCGCGTTCACCCCCGGCAGCGCGCACGCCGCCGACATCTACCGCTACTGGGCCTATTTCACCGTCACCGACGGCGCGTTCGTCGCCCAGGGCACGGGGCCGTCCGGCGCCAACCCGGCTGACGGGTCCATCGAGGCCTACCGCTATGCGGCACCGGCCGACTTCGCCAACCCGAACCTGCCCCGCGCCGACCTGTCGAAGGTCAACTTCGACACCGTCTGCGCCGACGTGGCCGCGGCCGAGGGCAAGAAGCGCGTCGCCGTCCTGGTCGACTTCGGGGTCGAGGAGGACGCCACTGACGGCGCCAGCGTCCCGGCGGCCCAGGCGTGGTGCGCACAGGTGGACACCGACGCCAACGGCCTCCAGGTCCTGCAGTCCGTCTCGCAGAAGGTGCGCACCGAGGACAGCTCGTACGGCCCGATGCTGTGTGCGATCGAGAGCTACCCCGCCACCGGTTGCGGCAGCGACCTGGCCGAGGCGGGCACCCCGGCCGACGGCGAGCCGGTGGCCTTCGTGATGCCGGGCGACGAGGCCGCCTCCGCGGACGAGGATGACGACTCGAACCTGCCGCTGCTGATCGGCGTCGGTGCGGCCGTGGTCGTGCTCGGCGCGGGCGGCGCCTTCCTGGCTCGTCGCCGCTCGGCCGACGAGGCTGCCTGAGTCAGCCTGCTGGATCCGCGAGCCTGATGCGCCCCCACCACCTGATCACCCATCCGCGTGCCCTGCACCCGGTGGCGTGGTGGCTGTGGGCCATCGGGCTCGCTGCGGCTGCGAGCCGCACCATGAACCCGGTGCCGTTGGTGCTGATCATGGCGGTCAGCTGGTTCGTGGTCTCGGCCCGCAAGGGCAACACGCCGTGGGCGTCCTCCTACGCGCTCTTCTTCAAGCTGGCCCTCTTCGTGATCTTCATCCACGTGCTGTTCCAGAGCCTCTTCTCCGGCAGCAGCCAGGGCCTCAATGTCCTCTTCACATTGCCCGAGCTTCCGCTGCCGAAGGAGTCCGGCCTGCGGATCGGCGGGCCGGTCACCCTGGAGGCGGTGCTGACCTCGTTGTACGTCGGCATCCAGCTCGCCGCGATCTTCTGCTGCATCGGCGCCGCCAACGCACTGGGCAGCGCCCGCCAGTTGCTGCGCTATGTGCCCGCTGCGCTCTATGAGATCGGTGTGGCCTGCATCATCGCCCTGACGTTCGCTCCGCAACTGGCCACCGACGCCCGACGGGTCCGCGACGCGGCCCGTCTCCGTGGCGGCCGCAAGGGGCGGCTGCGTCGTTTCGGTCGCCTCGCCATGCCGATGCTCGAGGGCGCCTTGGAACGATCCGTGGACCTGGCCGCTGCGATGGACTCGCGCGGCTATGGCCGCACCACGGTCACCGATCCTCGCACCCGGCGCTTCACTGTCGCCCTGGTCACCCTCGGTGCCCTCGGTGTCTGCCTGGGCATGTACGGCTTCCTCAACGGCACCGCCGACTCCTGGCTGGGCCTGCCGATGCTGGTGCTCGGCGCCGTCCTCGGCACGCTCGGACTGGTGGTCGGCGGACGGCGTACCGGGCGGACCCGCTATCGCCCTGACCCGTGGGCCGTCCCGGAGTTCCTGGTCGCCGGGTGCGGCATTGCCGCGGCGGTGCTTTCCTTCTGGCAGATGTCGGCGGACCCGTCCACCATGGTGCTGGCCTGGCCGACGCAGACCCCGCCAGTCCCCCCGTACGCCGTGCTCGGCATCCTGATCGCCGCGCTGCCGGCCTTCCTTGCCCCACCGGTTCCGCTGCCACCCCGGCGCAGGACTGCCGTCGTCGCCGCACCCGTCGGAGCTGCGGCATGATCCGCTTCGACCACGTGACCCTCACCCATGCCGGGGCCCCCGCGCCCGTGCTCGTCGACGTCGATGTCCAGGTCGCCGAGGGCGAGATGGTGCTGGTGATGGGCCGCACCGGGGGCGGGAAGTCGACCCTGCTGCGCGCCATCAACGGTCTCTTCCCGCACTTCTCCGGCGGGACGCTCCGCGGCGAGGTCACCGTGGCAGGCCGCTCCACGCGCACCCATCGTCCCCGCGACCTGGCCGATGTGGTCGGGTTCGTCGGGCAGGACCCCCTGGCCGGATTCATCACCGACAACGTCGAGGACGAACTTGCCTATGGGATGGAGTCGCTGGGGATCCCTCCGCGGGTGATGCGGCGCCGGGTCGAGGAGACCCTGGACCTGCTCGGACTGGCCGACCTGCGTGGGCGACCGTTGTCGGCCCTGTCGGGCGGACAGCAGCAGCGGGTCGCGATCGGGTCCGTATTGACCACGCATCCCGACGTGCTGGTCCTCGATGAGCCGACGTCCGCCCTGGACCCGCTGGCCGCCGAAGAGGTGCTGGCCACCTTGCAGCGACTGGTCCACGACAACGGGATGACGGTGGTCCTGGCCGAGCACCGCCTCGAGCGGGTGGTGCCCCACGTGGACCGGGTGATCCATGTGCCCGGCAACGGCGCCGCCGTCGAGGTCGGCGTCCCCGCCGAGGTGATGGCCCGTACGCCGATCGCTCCCCCCGTGGTGGCCCTCGGTCGGGCAGCGGGGTGGTCGCCGTTGCCGCTCACCGTCCGTGAGGCCCGTCGTCGTGCCGCTCCGCTGCGCGAGCGCCTGGCCGCGACCACGCCGCCGGACCACCAGCCCCAGCAGGTCGGCGAGGTCGTGGCGCAGGTGAAGGACCTGGTTGCCGGCTATCCGCGCCAACCGGTCCTGGACGGGATCTCCGTGAGCATCCGCGCTGGCGAGGTCGTGGCCCTGATGGGACGCAATGGAGCAGGCAAGTCCACCCTGCTCCGCTCGATCGTCGGCCTGCACAAGCCCACCAGCGGCCAGGTCGATGCGGCGCAGGTCGGTCTCGTCCCGCAGGTGCCCGGTGACCTGCTCTATGCCCCGACCGTGGGGCAGGAATGCCGCCTGGCGGACCAGGATGCCGACGCCCCGGCCGGGACCACCCGGGCCCTGCTGGACCAGTTGTCCCCCGACGTACCGGATGCGCACCACCCGCGGGACCTCTCCGAGGGGCAGAAGCTCTGCCTGGCGCTGGCCGTGGTGCTGGCGAGCCGGCCGCGGATGCTGCTCCTGGACGAGCCGACCCGTGGCCTGGACTATGTGGCGAAGGCGAATCTGGTGGAGATCCTGCGCACCCTTGCCGCCACCGGCCACGGCATCCTGCTGGCCACCCACGACGTCGAACTGGTCGCCGACGTGGCGTCGCGGGTGTTGCTGCTCGGCGATGGGGACCTGGTGGCTGACGGGCCCGTGGCCGAGGTCGTGGTCTCCTCGCCTGCCTTCGCACCGCAGGTTGCCAAGGTGATGGCGCCGCAGGAGTGGCTGACCGTCGGCGACGTCAGGAAGGCACTTGCCGATGGCTGACGTCACCGCGATCCGGGTTCCGGTCGCTGCCGCGGTCGCGATGACCCTGGCCTCGGTGTTGACCCTGGCTGCTTTCGGGTGGCCGTTCCTCTTCGAGCCCGCCGGTGAGGCGCGGGCGACCTCACATGCCGGCGATGCCCCATGGATCTTCGCGATGGTGTTGCCGTTGCTGGCCGCGATCGTCCTGGCCGAGCTCAATGCGGGAACGATCGACGCCAAGGCGATCGCGTTGCTGGGGATGCTCTCCGCGATGGGCGGCGCCCTGCGCGCCCTGTCCCCTGGGATTGCCGGGTTCGAACCCAGTTTCGCCCTCTTCCTGCTCGGTGGACGTGTCTTCGGTAGGGGTTTCGGCTTCGTGCTGGGTGCCCTGTCGATGTTCGTCGGTGCCCTGATCACCGGTGGCGTGGGGCCGTGGCTGCCGTTCCAGATGATGACCGCCGGCTGGGTCGGCTTCCTCGGCGGTTGTCTGCCACGCGCCAGCGGCAAGGTCGAGATCGGGATGCTCGCCGTGCTCGGCTTCTTCATCGGTCTCTTCTATGGGCTGCTGATGAACCTGTGGTTCTGGCCGTTCGGCAACTACGGCGACCAGATCAGCTTCGTCCCCGGGGCGACGGCCGCGGAGAACCTGGTGAACTACGTGCGCTACTACGCGCTCACCTCCGTGGTCTGGGACCTGGCTCGGGCCAACTTCACCTTCCTGCTCGTGCTGTTCCTCGGGACACCGCTGTTGCGCGCGCTCAGACGTGTGTCCCGCCGGGCCGCCTTCGACGCGGAGGCCCGGTTCGAATGACAGCTTCCTCCCCCGCGGTCCATGTCCTGGGCACCGGCGCTGCCGATGGCTGGCCGAACCCGTTCTGTGACTGCCACTCCTGCAACTCGGCGCGCGCAGCCGGCACGGTCCGCGCCCAGACCTGTGCCCTGGTCGGCGACTTCCTGCTGGACTGCGGGCCCGAGACGCTGCGGACTGCAGAGCGCGCCGGCATCTCGTTGCGCGGCGTACGCCACGTCCTGCTCACCCATGACCATCCGGACCACACCGCGCCCGCGTTCCTGCTCTACAGGTCCTGGGTCGCCGGCGATGCGCCGCTGGACGTGGTCGGCCCGGCCACGGTGATCGCCTCGGCCCGCCAGTGGCTTGCCCCTGACACCCACGTGGCCTTCCACGAGGTCTCCCCCGGCGACGTCCTCGAGATGACCGGCGGCACGGTCAGAGTGCTCGCCGCCGCTCATGCCCGGGGAGCGGTCCTGTACGACGTACACGCTCGGGCCCACCCGGGCCCACTGGCCGGAGGCTCGGTCCAATCGGACCGAGTAGACGCCGAGTTGGCCCACTTGGGCCCCACCGCACAGCACGCGGTGAGGGTGCTCTACGCCACCGACACCGGGCCCCTGCCAGCCGAGACGGTCGCTGCCACGGCCGGGGCGGCGTACGAGGTCGTCCTGCTGGAACAGACCTTCGGCGACTTCACCGACCACGGCACCGACCACCTGGACCTCCCCTCCTTCACCGCCCAGGTACGCCGCCTGCGCGAGGTCGGCGCCATCACCAACGACACCGACGTGGTGGCGGTGCACCTCTCCCACCACAACCCACCCCAACCTGAGCTGGCCGACCGGCTGGCCGCGATCGGAGCTCGCATGGTCGATGACGGCACCAGACTGGGTGACAGCACCCAACCGTCACGCACGCTGGTCATCGGGGGTGCGCGCAGCGGCAAGTCCAGTGAGGCCGAGCGGATCCTGATCGAGGAGGGTGGGGAGGTCACCTATGTGGCCACCTCCTATCCACGCTCGGATGACCCGGAGTGGGTGGAACGGGTCCGGCTGCACCGCGCCCAGCGCCCGGCGGAATGGGCCACCGTGGAGACCCTGGACATCGTCGGCCTGCTCGGCGAGGACGGCGGTCCGCTGCTCATCGACTGCCTCACCTTGTGGCTGACCCGGGTGATGGACACCCACGACGCCTGGGCCGACGGCGCCTGGGAGGCAGGTGCCGAGGCGGCGGTCCTGGCCGAGGTCGAAGCACTCACAGAGGCCTGGCGCACCACCAACCGGCGGGTCGTCGCCGTCACCAATGAGGTCGGCCAGGGGATCGTTCCGGCGGAACCGTCGCTGCGTCGGTTCCGCGACGAGATGGGTCGGCTGAATGCTGCCATCGCCGCAGCCAGTCCCGACGTCCGCTGGTGCATCGCCGGACGGGTGGTGTCGCTGTGAGCCCGGGCGACCTGCGCGACGCATCCCGGTTGTCGTTCGGGATGTTCACCATCTTCCCGGTCCGGCCCCCGACCAGGGTGGACCGGGCCGTGGCCGGAGCGGCGATGATCATGGCGCCCGCAGCCGGGGCGGCGCTGGCTGCAGCCGTCCTGGTCCCCCTGCTCCTTGCCCTGGAAATCGCCTCGGTCCGCGACTCCGTGCTTCTGGTGGCCCTCCTGGTGACCGGTGCCCTGGCGTTGCTGACCCGGGGCATGCACATGGACGGACTGGCCGACACCGCCGACGGACTCGGCTCGGGTCGCCAGGGACCCGACGCGGTGGCGATCATGCACCAGTCCGACATCGGCCCCTTCGGCGTGATCACCCTCGTCGTGGCGCTCGGGATCCAGGTCGCGGCGCTGGCCGACCTGGCCCTCAACGGCACCACCACCATGGCCGCGGCCCTGGTGCTGGCGCTGGTCGTCAGCAGGGGCCTGATCCCCGTGCTCTGCGGCAACTGGATGCCGGCCGCAGCCGAATCCGGCCTGGGCAAGATCGTCGCGGGCTCGGTCCGGCCCCTGGCCGCCACCGGTTCGTTGCTGCTCTCCGCCATGCTCGTCGCCGCAGGGCTGGGGCTCCTCCACCTGCTGGCCACCGTGCCGTCCGCGGTCCCGGCCGGGCTCGGCCCACTCGACACGTCCCTGGTCCGCATCCTCGCCATCGGCCTGCTCGGCGTGGTGCCGGCACTGGTGGTGGCAGTGCGCAGTCGTGCCAGGTTCGAAGGGGTCACCGGGGATGTGTACGGCGCCAGTGTGGAGACGGCGTACACGGCGATCCTGCTCTTCTGCGCGCTGGCCGCCTGAGCGACCGGCCAGGAGCCCGGGTCAGGACTCCCGGACGGAGGTGTCCACGAACGGGGGCTTCACGACGGTGAAGATCTCCCGCCGGCCGCGGATGTCCACACCGACCTCGGCCCCGTCGGAGACCAGGGTCGGCACGATGGCCAGGCCGATCCCCTTCTTCAGGGTCGGCGAGAAGGTGCCCGAGGTGACCTCGCACAACAGCACGTCCGGCACCAGCGACACACTCATCCCCGGCCGCGGGATGCCACGACCCGTGGCCACCAGGCCGCGCAGCACCCGCTCGGGTCCGGCTTCCTTCAGCGGCAGCAGTACGTCGCGTCCCCAGAACGCGTCCTTCTTCCAGCCCACCGCCCAGCCGACCCGTCCCTCGAGCGGGTTCACCGCGAGCGAGATGTCCTGGCCGTGCAGCGGATAGCCCATCTCGGTGCGCAGGGTGTCGCGCGAGCCAAGCCCGCACGGCGCGATCGCGTGGACCTCGCCAGCCGACATCAGCGCGTCCCAGAGGCCCAGCGCGGCTTCGTTCTTGACGATCAGTTCGTAGCCGCGCTCACCGGTGTAGCCGGTGCGGCACACGACCACACCGGCACCCTCGAACTCGGCCTCGACGAAGGCCATGTAGTCGTGCCCGACGGGCAGGGAGAGCGCAGAGAGCACCTCGTCGGACTTCGTCCCCTGGATCGCCAGGACGGCATAGTCACGGTGCAGGTCCTTGACCGTCACCCCCTCGGGGGCGGCCGCCCGGAGCCGCCCGACCACCTCGGCGGCGTTGGCAGCGTTCGGGACCAGCAGGATGTGCTCGTCGTGGTAGTAGGCGATCAGGTCGTCGACGATGCCGCCGGTCTCCTCGTCGATGCACAGCGTGTACTGCGCCTTGCCGGGCTCGATCCGCGACAGGTCGTTGGAGAGGGTCGCGTTCACGAAGTCGGCTGCTCCGGGGCCCGAGACCATCGCCTTGCCCAGGTGGCTGACGTCGAAGAGGCCCACCGACGTGCGCACCGCGTTGTGCTCGGCAACGGTGCCCGCGGCATATTCCAGGGGCATCGACCAGCCGCCGAATCCGGAGAACTTCGCGCCGAGGGCGACGTGGCGCTCGTGCAGGGGCGAGGTGAGCAACTCAGTCATGGCGGTGAACCTATCGCAGCATGCCGCCGCCACGCCGGACATTCCGGTCACGGCTAGAGTGCGTTGGCGTGACGACCTATGCCTTCCGTTCTGCCAGCCCCGCCAAGACCCGCGCCGACGCCGTCGTGGTCGGGATAGCCACCTCCACCAAGGGCCCGGTGATCGCATCGGGCGGCGAGGATGTCCAGGCCGCGTGGGGCCGCAAGTTCCGTCCACTGCTCTCCGCGATCGGGTTCACCGGCAAGGCCGGCGAGGTGGCCAAGGTGCCGACCGCCGGCGCGATCAACTCACCGCTGGTGGTCCTGGTCGGGCTCGGTGAGCAGAAGCAGGTCGACCACGTCCGGGTACGCCGTGCCGCCGGCGTCGCGGCCCGCACGGTCACCAACGCGGCGTCGGTCGCCATCGCGCTCCCGGCGGACTCTCCCGAACTGGTCCGTGCCGTCACCGAGGGCTACCTGCTCGGCACCTATGCGTTCGACGACTACAAGCGCGACTCGAAGCCGAAGTCGGAGAAGTCCAGTGAGGTCGTCGTGCTCAGTCCGATCGCGCGCCAGGGCGAGGCGATCGCGGCGTACGAACGGGCCCACCTGGTGGCCGGGGCGCTCAATGCCACCCGCCAGTGGGTGAACCTGCCGGCCAATGACCTCAACCCGCCGCTCTTCGCCGACGCCGTGGTCGCGGCGCATGCCGAACTGACCAAGGGCAAGGGCGCGCCGAAGGTCGGGATCAAGGTGTGGGACGAGCAGGAACTCGCCGCGGACGGGTGTGGCGGCATCCTCGGTGTCGGCGGCGGTTCGGCGACTCCCCCGCGCCTGGTCAAGCTCACCTGGGAGCCGGCCGGGGCGACCCGCCACGTGGCGCTGGTCGGCAAGGGCGTCACCTTCGACTCCGGCGGCTACACGATCAAACCGGCCAACTCGATGGCCACCATGAAGGAGGACATGGCCGGCGCTGCGAGCGTCGTCCAGGCCCTCTTCCTGATCGCCCGCCTCGGCCTGCCGGTGAAGGTGACCGCGTGGGCGCCAATGGCCGAGAACATGGTCTCCGGTGAGGCGATGCGCCCCGGGGACGTGCTCACCATCCGCGGCGGCACCACCGTCGAGGTCTCCAACACCGACGCCGAGGGACGCCTCATCCTTGCCGACGCCCTGGTCATGGCCGCCGAGGAGGAGCCCGACGCGATCATCGACATCGCGACGCTGACCGGCCACATGGTCGTCGCACTCGGCGACAAGGTGGCCGGCGTGATGGGCACCGACGACGTCGTCGCCGACCTGCGCGCCGCGGCCGATGCGGCGGGCGAGGCCGTGTGGCCAATGCCGATCCCCGAGGAGATGGAGCAGCGGGTCAGGAGCAGCAAGATCGCCGACATCGCCCAGCACGACTGGGTGCGCTGGGGCGGTGGCCTCTTCGCGGCCGCGTTCCTGCGCGAGTTCACCAACGGCCTGCCCTGGGGCCACCTGGACATCGCCGGCCCCGGCTTCAACACCGGTGGGCCGCACGGCTTCACCCCCGCCGGCGGCACCGGCTTCGGGGTCGCAACCCTGGTCGAGTACGTCGAGTCACTGGCCGCTGCGAGGCCGGACGACGCCTGAGCCGCCCGGCGGTGCCCTGCGCAACGCAAGCGGTCAGCCCTGGGCCTTCTTGCGGCGGTTGAAGTCGCGCATCCGTTGCGGGATGCCGACCACGGCCGCGTCGTACGACGGGACCTGGTGCTTGTTGCAGAAGGTGTGGGCCCACTGCACCGACGGCACCCGGCGCCGGGTCCACTCGCCGTCGTGCGCGACCAGCAGCAGCGTCACGTCGCTGACCGCCGTACGTGGCTCGACGAACCCCTCGACACCGCGACGCGCGGTGACGAACTCACGCAGGTGCTTCTCGTCGGCCGCGTTGGAGGCGCGCACCGAGGTGGACCCGGTGCGCTCGCCGCCCGTGGGGCGACTGACGCCGGACTTGCGGCGGAATCGGGAGAAGAGACCCATGCGACCAGTGTGACGCATGGCCGCACACGCGGCGTGCAGCAGGCCCGTCGGATCAGTGAGCGCCGGGGTGGTGTCGCACCTCACCCGGATAGTGCAAGGATGGGCCCGTCGTTTCATCAGGAGTGGAGGACAACGTGACGGACGCGGCAACCCCGCAGACCGGCAACCAGTTCGATGTGGTCATTCTCGGCGCCGGTTCGGGCGGCTATGCCTGCGCCCTGCGCGCCGCCCAACTGGGCCTGACCGTGGCCCTGGTGGAGAAGGGAAGTCTGGGCGGCACCTGCCTGCACGTCGGCTGCATCCCGACCAAGGCACTGCTGCACGCGGCCGAGGTCGCCGAGAGCGCGAGCCAGGCGGCCCAGTTCGGCGTCAACGCCACCTTCGACGGCATCGACATGGCAGGCGTCAACGCCTACAAGGACGGCGTTGTCTCCCGCCTCTTCAAGGGCCTCACCGGCCTGATCAAGTCACGCGGCATCACCGTGGTCGAGGGCAGCGGCCGGCTGACCTCTCCCACCACCGTCGAGGTCGACGGCACGACGTACACGGGGAAGAACGTCGTCCTGGCCACCGGCTCCCGTTCCCGCTCGTTGCCCGGCCTCGAGATCGACGGCAAGCGGGTGATCACCTCCGAGCACGCCCTGCAACTCGATGAGGTCCCCGGCTCGGCGATCGTGCTCGGCGGCGGGGTGATCGGCACCGAGTTCGCCTCCGTCTGGAAGTCGTTCGGCGCGGAGGTGACTGTCGTCGAGGCGCTCCCCCGGCTGGTCGCTGCCGAGGACGCCGACTCCTCGAAGGCGCTCGAGCGCGCGTTCCGCAAGCGGAAGATCAAGGCATTGACCAACACCCGGTTCGAGTCGGTGCAGGTCGGCGAGGACGGCGTGGTCGTTACCGTCGAGGGTGGCAAGACCCTCGAGGCAGACCTCCTCCTGGTCGCGGTCGGCCGCGGGCCGGTCACCGAGGGCCTCGGCTTCGAGGAGGCCGGTGTGGCGATGGACCGCGGCTTCGTGGCCACCGATGAGCGGCTGCGCACCAGCGTCGACGGTGTGTACGCCGTGGGCGACATCGTGCCGGGCCTGCAACTGGCGCACCGCGGGTTCGCCCAGGGGATCTTCGTCGCCGAGGAGCTCGCCGGGCTCGACCCGGTGCCGATCGACGAGGCCGGCATCCCCCGGGTGACCTACAGCGACCCCGAGCTGGCCTCGGTCGGGCTCACCGAGGAGCAGGCCCGCGCGGAGTACGGCGAGGTCGAGGCCCTCACCTATGACCTGGGCGGCAACGGCAAGAGCCAGATCCTCAAGACCCAGGGCTTCGTCAAGCTGGTACGACGCAAGGACGGGCCGGTGGTCGGGATCCACATGGTCGGTGCCCGCGTCGGCGAGTTGATCGGCGAGGCACAGTTGATCTACGGGTGGGAGGGGTACGCCGAGGACGTCGCGCCCCTGGTGCATGCCCACCCGACCCAGAACGAAGCCCTCGGCGAGGCCCACCTGGCCCTCGCCGGCAAGCCGCTGCACGCGCACGGCTGAGACCCACAGACGCTGGACCACCACAGAAGAATTCGAGCGAAGGAAGCACATGGCCACCGAAGTCACCCTCCCGGAGTTGGGCGAATCCGTCACCGAAGGCACCGTCACCCGCTGGTTGAAGCAGGTGGGCGATGCCGTGGCCATGGATGAGCCGCTGCTCGAGGTTTCCACCGACAAGGTCGACACCGAGATCCCCTCCCCGGTCGCCGGCACGTTGCTGGAGATCAAGGCCCAGGAGGACGACACCGTCGAGGTCGGCGGTCTCCTGGCCGTGATCGGGGACGAGAGCGAGGGCGGTGGCTCTGCTGATTCCGGGGCCGACTCGAGCGCCGAGGAGGACGCCGCGGAGGCGGCTGACGAAGCGACCGAGGAACCCGCAGCCGAGGCCGACGAGCCGGCGCAGGAAGCACCCGCCGAGGAGGCACCTGCCGAGCAGCAGGCGCCCGCCGCCGAGTCCAAGCCCGCCCAGGGTGGCTCCGGCACCGAGGTGAAGCTCCCCGAGCTGGGTGAGTCGGTCACCGAGGGCACCGTGACCCGCTGGCTCAAGGACGTCGGCGACGAGGTCGCCGTCGATGAGGCGCTGCTCGAGGTCTCCACCGACAAGGTCGACACCGAGATCCCCTCCCCGGTCGCGGGCACGCTGCTGGAGCAGCGCGTCGCCGAGGACGAGACCGTCGAGGTCGGCGCGGTGCTCGGGATCATCGGTGACGGCAGCGCGGCGCCCGCTGAGCAGGAAGAGCCCAAGCAGGAAGAGGCTCCCACCCAGGAGCAGCCTGCTCAGGAAGAAGCGCCTGCCCCGGAGCAGCCGGCTGAACAGCCGAAGCAGGAAGAGGCAGCCCCCCAGCAGGAGGCTCCCAAGCCCGCCGCCTCCGGCAACGAGGACGCCGGCTATGTCACCCCGCTGGTCCGCAAGCTCGCCAACCAGCACGGCGTGGACCTCTCCACCGTGACCGGCTCGGGCGTCGGTGGCCGGATCCGCAAGCAGGACGTGCTCGATGCTGCCAAGGCCCAGGAGGCGCCTGCTGCACCGGCACCGGCACCGGCCGCGAGCGCTGCTCCGGCGGCCACCCCGGCACCGGCCCAGCCGTCGCCGCTGCGTGGCAAGACCGAGCCGATGACCCGCCTGCGCAAGGTGATCGCCAAGCGGATGGTCGAGTCGCTGCAGATCTCGGCCCAGCTGACCCAGGTGGTCGAGGTGGACGTCACCAACGTGGCGCGCCTGCGCGATCAGGTGAAGGCCGACTTCCACTCCCGCGAGGGCGTGAAGCTGTCGTTCTTCCCGTTCTTCGCCAAGGCCACCATCGACGCGCTGAAGGCCCACCCGGCCCTCAACGCCCAGGTCGACGCGGAGAAGTCGGAGATCACCTACTTCGACGCCGAGCACCTGGCCATCGCGGTCGACACCGAGCGTGGCCTGCTGAGCCCGGTGATCCACAACGCCGGTGACCTGAACGTCGCTGGCCTGGCCCGCAAGATCGCCGATCTGGCCGACCGCACCCGCAACAACAAGGTCAAGCCGGACGAACTGGCCGGGGGCACCTTCACGCTGACCAACACCGGCAGCGTCGGCGCCCTCTTCGACACCCCGATCATCAACCAGCCGCAGGTGGCGATCCTCGGCACCGGCGCGGTGGTCAAGCGCGCCGTGGTGATCGACGACCCGAACCTGGGCGAGACGATCGCGGTGCGCCACATGGCCTACCTGTCGCTCACCTATGACCACCGGATCGTCGACGGTGCCGACGCGGCCCGCTTCCTGCAGGACGTGAAGCAGCGCGTCGAGTCGGGGGCCTTCGAGGTCTGATCCAGCGTCGAGTCGGCGCGTGTTCACGACAGGTTGTCGTGAACACGTGCCGACTCGGCATTTCGGGGACTTGAGGGCCATGGCAGGCTGGAGCCATGCGCATCGTCGTGGCCGGTTCCTCGGGCTTCCTCGGCTCCCACCTGGTGGCACATCTCGTCGCGGAGGGCCATTCGGTCACCCGCCTGGTCCGCCATGAGTCCCGTGGGGACGCGCACCCATCCGCCCCTCGGGTGAAGTCCACCGCCGTCACCTGGGACCCGTACGCCGCCCACCTGGACCAGTCCGTCATCGACGGGGCCGACGTGGTCGTCAACCTGGCCGGCGCACCGCTGATCGGCAACCCGCACTCGAAGAAGTGGGCCGCCGCCCTGGTGAACAGCCGGGTGACCACAACCCGCTTCCTGGCCGACCGGATCGCCGCCAGCCACACCAGCGGCGCGGGATCCCCGGCGTACTTGGCGGGCAACGGCATCTCCGTCTACGGCGACCGTGGCGACGAACCGGTCGACGAGGCCCACGAGGCCGACGGGACCACGCTGCTCGCCGGGGTGACCCGACTCTGGGAGGACGCCGCTGCCCCCGCTGCGGCGGCGGGTGCCCGCGTCGCGGTGCTGCGCACCGCCCCGGTGATCAGCAGCCACGCTGCGCCGTTGAAGCCGATGCTGCTGCCGTTCCGGCTGGGCCTGGGCGCGCGACTGGGCACGGGCAGCCAGTTCTTCCCGCTCATCTCGCTGCGCGACTGGCTCGGCGGGGTCGCCCACCTGGCCGCGCACCCGGACGCCAGCGGCCCGTTCAACCTCTGTTGCCCCGACACGCCGACCAACGCCGAGTTCACCTACGCACTGTCCGCGGCCCTGGGTCGCAATGCGCGCCTGTCCGTGCCACGCGTGGTGATCGAGCGGGCCGCCGGCCCGATGGCCCCGGAGGTCCTGGGCTCCCTGCGCGCCGAGCCACGGGCGCTGATGGAGTCCGGATACGACTTCGCCGACCGCGACGTGCGCGACGTGATCGCCGCTGCGCTGGGCTGACGCCGACCATCAACTGACCCGCCACTCCCCCTTCACCAGCACCAGGGTGACCCGGTGGCGCTCGGCCTGCGAGTGCGGCAGGGCGATCCGCTGGCCACTGCCCACCGCTTCCCCACCGACGATGCGGTCGGTCACCTCGATGACGATCTGCTCCGAGGTCCGGCTGACCAGTTCGAACTCCAGCACCTGTATGGCGATCTCCTCCACCCGCAAGCCCCGTTCCTGCCAGGCGGCCAGCCGTTCCGCGTCCCGCTCCCCCGCCGCAGAGCCGTCCACGTAGAGATCCCGCAGCGCCACCAGGTCCCCCGCGGCCCAGGCGGCCGCACGACGCCGGTCCCACTCGGCCAGGACCCGTCGCGCCGCCTCCCGGTCACGGTCCAGGCTGGTCACTGCCCGCGCAGCGACCCCGACCACGGGCCCGTCCTGGGCCGGAGCGGCCCTTTCCCGCACCCCGACGAGCACGCCGGTCAGGACGGCGCCGGTGACGACCACCAGCACCAGCAACACCTTCAGCACCCGAGACCTCATGGCACCAGCCTGACCCGGATCCGCGACGTACGCATCCGCTTCTCCACAGGCACCCGGACGGGGGTAGTGTCGAAGCCGTGCCACTCGAGTTCCGCATCGAAGGATTGGGCGAGGACGCCCGCGACTACCGCGACGCCTGGGAGTTGCAGGGCGAGGTCCACGCGCGGGTGGCTGCCGGTGGCCCGGACACGGTGCTGCTGCTCGAACATCCCCCGGTCTACACCGCCGGGACCCGCACCGACCCGCACGAGCGTCCCGCCGACCCGGGCGGCGCCCCGGTGATCGACGTGAACCGCGGCGGGAAGATCACCTTCCACGGCCCCGGCCAGCTGGTCGGCTACCCGATCGTGAAGCTCCCCGAGCGGGTGAAGGTGGTGGACTATGTACGCCGTGTCGAGGAGGCCCTGATCCACGTCTGTGCCGACTTCGGCGTGGCCACGGCCCGGGTGCCCGGCCGCAGTGGCGTCTGGCTGCAGGCCGATGAGCGCGGCCCGGAGCGCAAGATCGGCGCCATCGGCATCCGGGTCTCCCAGCGGGTCACCATGCACGGGTTCGCGCTCAACTGCGACGTCGACATGAGCTGGTATGACCGCTTCGTGCCGTGCGGCATCACCGACGCCGGGGTCACCTCCCTTTCCCTCGAACTCGGGCGCAGGGTTGGCCCGGCCGACGTGATCGACTCGACCCGCACCCACCTGGCCGACTTGCTCTCCTGGCGCGACTACACCCCGACGCCCGACTACGAGCCACGGCCCGAGCCGCCCCGGTTGAGCCTGATCCGGCCCGCCTGAGCCGGGTCACCTGCGCGCCTCACCGGCAATCCCGGCATCCGCTGCCACGATGCTGCCTGTGAACGATCTCGTCATCGAGACGCGGGCGCTGCACAAGCGCTTCCGCACCCGCAACGGCCACCGGGTTGCCGTCGCCGGCCTCGACCTTGCCGTCCCTGCCGGCGGCGTACACGGCTTCCTGGGGCCCAACGGCTCCGGCAAGACGACCACGATCCGGATGCTGCTGGGACTGGCGCGCGCCACCAGCGGCCAGATGTGGCTCTTCGGCCAGGCGGTCCCAGCCCGCCTGCCGCAGGTGCTGCCCCGCATTGGTGCCGTGGTCGAGTCACCGAAGTTCGCCCCCACCTTCACCGGCCGGCAGAACCTGCAACTCCTGGCCCGCTCGATCGGCGTCCCCGACGTGCAGGTGGACGCCTGCCTGGAGACCGTCGGACTGACCGGTCGCGAGAAAGATCGCTTCGGCTCCTACTCCCTGGGCATGAAGCAGCGCCTGGCGATCGCGGCGACCCTGCTCACCTCACCCGACCTGCTCATCCTGGACGAGCCGACCAATGGCCTCGCCCGGCCGGCATCCGGGAGATCCGCGAGATGATCCGCGGCCTGGGCGAACGTGGCGTCACCGTCCTGCTCAGCTCGCACATCCTGGCCGAGGTGCAGCAGGTCTGCGACGCCGCCACCATCATCGGCCACGGCCAGATGCTGGCCAGCGGGCCGGTGGACGAACTGATCGGGACCAGTACGTCGTACCGGATCAGCGTGGCAGACCTGGAGGCCGCCGCGAGCGTCCTGGACCGGGCCGGCTTCACCGCCGAACTCCTCGAGGGCCAGGTAATCGTCCAGACCACCAAGGACCCCAGTGCCCTGACCCGGGTCCTGGCCACCTCCGGGATCTACCTGTCCGAGCTGGTGCCGCAGCGCGCCGACCTGGAAACCGTCTTCCTGCAACTCACCGAGGCGGCGCAATGAGGATCTTCCTGGTCGAACTGACCCGACTGCGCTGGCGCCGCGCCGTACAACTGCTGGTGCTGGCTGCGTTCGTGCTGCCCGTGGTGATCTGGGGCGGGACGGCATGGAACACCCGCCCGGTCAGCGAGGCAGACATCGCGGCAGCCAAGGCCCAGTCCCAGCGCGACGCCGAGGCCTTCCAGACGGACTTCGACGCCTGCCTGGCCGACCCCGACCAGCGTGCCGAGGACTGGGGCTACGCCGCCGGTACGCCGTGCGAGGAGATGCTGGGCGATCCGGACGCCTACCTCACCGACTACATCTGGTACCTGGAACGCCAGCCTCTGGAGTTCGCCACGCTGCTCGACGATAGCGGCGTCGCCGCAGCCCTGCTGGTGGTCGCCCTGATGCTGGTCGTCGGGCCACGTTCGCCGGTGCGGACTGGGCGAGCGGTTCGATGAGCAACCAGCTCGTCTTCGAGTCACGGCGGACCCGAGTGTGGTGGGCCAAGGCCGCGGCGGTGGCCAGCGCCGCCTTCGTGGTGGCTGCACTGGCCCTCGCGCTCTTCTGGGGCCTGTGTGCGCTCCTGGTCGCGTTGCGCGACATCGAGGTGACCGGTGCCCAGTGGGGCGACGCGTGGACCGGCGTACTGCGGGCGGCGCTGATGGCGGCAGCCGCGGCGCTGGGCGGCTATGCGGTGACCATGCTGTTCCGCAACACCATCGCGACCCTGGGACTGCTCTTCGTGGCGGCAGTGGGCAGCTCGCTGCTGATCTCGGCGATGCCCATGGCCGACCCCGAGCGGTGGATGCTCCACGCCAACGGCCTGACCATCCTGGCCGACGGCTACACCTACTGGTCACCGTGCCGCAGCGACATGTGCGAGCAGGTCGAGCTGGTCTTGCCGATGAGCCACGGCCTGGTCTATTTCGGCGTCGCGCTGGCGGTGGCAGTCGTCGCCTCGCTGGTTGCCTTCCAGCGGCGCGACGTACCCTGATCGACCCCCGCTGACTGGGTTGGGGCCGCCTGCGCGGGCCGCGTAGAGTGGCTGGTGTGACGCAAGCTCCCGCCGCCCAGAACTCACCCACGGCTCCGAATGGCCGGAAGCTGCTCCGACTCGAAGTGCGCAACGCGGAGACCCCGATCGAGCGCAAGCCGGAGTGGATCAAGACCAAGGCCAGGATGGGGCCCGAATACAACGAGCTGATGAAGCTCGTGAAGTCCGAAGGCCTGCACACGGTCTGCCAGGAAGCCGGCTGTCCCAACATCTTCGAATGCTGGGAAGACCGCGAGGCCACCTTCCTGATCGGCGGTGACCAGTGCACCCGCCGCTGCGACTTCTGCCAGATCGACACCGGCAAGCCGGCCGAGCTGGACCGCGACGAACCCCGGCGGGTCGCCGAGTCGGTGCGCACCATGGAGCTCAAGTACGCCACCATCACCGGTGTCGCGCGCGACGACCTGCCCGACGGCGGCGCCTGGCTGTACGCCGAGACGGTGCGGGCGATCCACGAACTCAACCCCGGCACCGGGGTGGAGAACCTGATCCCCGACTTCAACGGCAAGCCGGACCTGCTGGCCGAGGTCTTCGAGTCGCGCCCGGAAGTGCTGGCGCACAACGTGGAGACGGTGCCGCGGATCTTCAAGCGGATCCGGCCCGCGTTCCGCTATGAGCGCTCCCTGGACGTGCTCACCCAGGCGCGGGCGTTCGGCCTGGTCACCAAGTCGAACCTGATCCTGGGCATGGGCGAGACCCGCGAGGAGATCTCCCAGGCGCTGCAGGACCTGCACGACGCCGGCTGCGAACTGGTCACGATCACCCAATACCTGCGCCCCAGCGTGCGCCACCACCCGGTGGAGCGGTGGGTCAAGCCGCAGGAGTTCGTCGAGCTCTCCGAGGAGGCCGAGGAGATCGGTTTCTCCGGCGTGCTGTCCGGACCGCTGGTCCGTTCGTCGTACCGCGCTGGTCGCCTGTACCGTCAGGCGCTGGATAATCGTGCCAACGCATCCTGACCCTGACTGAACGAAGAGGCCCCGCAACCATGTCCACGCCGCAGACGGACCCGTCCAAGATGAGTCGCCGCAAGCAGCTCGTCCAGACCTACAAGATGGCCAAGAAGTCCGACAAGGTCATCGGGCTGTGGATGCTGGGCGCCTTCATCGTCGGCTTCGCGCTCGGGTTCGGCCTCTTCTGGATCCTTCCCGGCTCGGGCACCCTGGGCTTGGTGCTCAGCATCATCGGCGGCCTCTTCGTCGGCTTCCTGGTGATGATGATCGTCTTCGGTCGCCGGGCGCAGGCGGCTGCGTTCAACCAGATGGACGGCCAGAAGGGCGCTGCCGCGGCGGCACTCGGGATGCTGCGCCGTGGCTGGAAGTCCGAGCCCGCGGTCGCGTTCAACAAGCAGCAGGACGTCATCCACCGCGTGATCGGTCCCCCCGGAGTGGTCCTGGTCGGTGAGGGTTCCTATCACCGGGTCCGCCAGATGATGGTGATCGAGAAGAAGAAGTACGCCCGGATCCTGCCCGAGACCCCGATCCACGAGGTCTACTGCGGCAACGAGGAGGGCGAAGTCCCCCTCAAGAAGCTCATCAAGCACGTCACCAAGCTGGGCCGCAACATCAAGCCCAAGGAGATGACCGACGTGCTCTACCGGATCAAGGCACTCGACGCGAACCGCTCCAACATCCCGATCCCCAAGGGCCCGGTGCCGACCAGCATGAAGGGCCAGCGCGGCAACCTGCGCGGTCGGTGACACGAACGCTCATTCGTTGTGTCGCGAACGCTCAATGCTTGATGCGCGAAAGCTCAATCGTTGATGCGTCGGCGATCTGCTGTCACGGGGATTCGGTGGCCCCGCCGGTCGGATACGGCTCCACCTGAGCGGCCGGCGGCGCGGCAATGTCGACCTCGCCGCCCCAGTTCGACATCACCAGCTTCATCGATCCCTGGCCGGGCAGGTCGGATTCCATCTTGATCATCTGGCCCGACTCGTCGAGCCACACGTCGTACGTCAGTGTCTCCGGCACCGCCGAGGCGTCCGCGAGGTCCTCCAGGCTCGACGTACTCGTGGTCACCACGTAGTGGTTGGTCGCCACCCCGTTGATGGTGTCGTTGCCGACCAGGTAGACCTCCTGCAGGCCCTGGGCGAAGACCTCGACCGACGCCTTGGGGTCGAAGCTGTTGAGGCCGCCGAGCTGGCGCACCAGCGGGTTGTCCTCGTCGTTGAGGTCCAGCTCGTAGTAGATCCGCGTCTCGTCCTCGGGCTGCGGCAACGAGACATACATGATGTTGTCGATGACGATGCTGTGCATCTCCCCCTCGCCGGTGGCCGGCACGGAGAGGCTCAGGCTGACCCGCGGGCTCTCGTGGGAGTAGTCGACCTGGCCCTTGGAGACGGTGACCATGCCGCCGTTGATGATCTGGAGTTCCATGTCGGCCGTGTCGTTCTGACCGAACGCGTCGGCGATCAGGGTGGCGAACTCGCGGGTGTTGATCTTCTCGCCCACCGGCGGTGCCTCGGTCGGCACACTGGAGCCGCCCTGACCGGGGTCGTCGGCAGACTCGTCGTCGCCGGAACAGCCAGCCAGTACGGCGATCAGCAGCGGCGTGGCCGCGGCGAGGGCAAGGGAGCGGGTGATGCGCATGGGCACCAACCTAGACGACGGACCTAGGAGCGGGCGGCAAGATCGGGGTGGACGTCCCGCAGGTTGACACTGACCGTGCCGGCGGCCATGTCGTGCAGGCCGCGTCCGTCGGGCCGGAAGACCAGCGGCGGGATGACCAGGGCGACCATCACCTGGCGCAGCAGGGCACGGAAGATGTCGACGGGGCGACCGGATCCATCGGCCCGGACGACGCGCAGGCGGATCGCCAGCTTGCCGAAGGAGCCGCCGAGCAGCGCGGTGAAGACTGCGGACTCCACGACGAAGACGATGAGGGTGTACGCCGAACCCCGCTGGTCCCCGGTGAAGCTGTCGGCACCAGCGATCAGCATCACCACGAGCATGGAGACGACCCAGTCAATGATGAGGGCGAAGACGCGCTGGAGCCAGGAAGCGGTTTGCTGCACGAGAGATGAGCCTACCTGCGGCCCCTGATGCGATTTTTATCCCCCTGAGACTGACCTTCTGTTACATGGCTGAAACAAACCGGATACGGTCAAGAAACTGCTCGTAACTAGATTACGGACAACTTCTCCGGTGCAGCGCCGCATCGAGGATCTCCAAAACCGCATCCAGTTTGCGGTCGCCTGAAGGGGCGGCCAAGGAGGACGAATGTTCGCAAACAGCGACGAACTGCTGGGCTACATCAAGGACGAGGGCGTCGAAATGGTCGACGTACGCTTCTGCGACCTCCCCGGCGTGATGCAGCACTTCACCATCCCCGTCTCGTCGTTCGACGAGTCCGTCTTCACCGACGGCCTCGGCTTCGACGGTTCCTCGATCCGTGGCTTCCAGGCCATCCACGAATCCGACATGCAGCTCTTCCCGGACCCGACCACGGCGTACATCGACCCGTTCCGGGTCGCGAAGACCCTCGTGGTGAACTTCTTCATCCACGACCCGATCACCGGTGAGGCGTACTCGCGCGACCCGCGCAACATCGCCCGCAAGGCGATGGCGTACATGGCCAGCACAGGCATCGGCGACAAGGCGTTCTTCGCGCCCGAGGCCGAGTTCTACGTCTTCGACAAGGTCCGTTTCGCGACGAACGCGAACGAGGGCTTCTACCACATCGACTCCGAGGCCGGCGCCTGGAACTCGGGTGCTGCTGGCACCGAGGAGAGCCCGAACCGCGGTTACAAGGTGAAGTACAAGGGTGGCTACTTCCCGGTGGCGCCGTACGACCACTTCGGTGAGCTGCGCGACGAGATGGTGATCGAACTGGAGAAGGCCGGCCTGCAGGTCGAGCGCGCCCACCACGAGGTCGGCACCGCCGGCCAGGCCGAGATCAACTACCGGTTCGACGAGCTGCTCAAGGCTGCCGACGACGTGATGAAGTTCAAGTACATCATCAAGAACGTCGCTTGGCGCAACAACAAGACCGCGACCTTCATGCCGAAGCCGATCTTCGGTGACAACGGTTCCGGCATGCACGTGCACCAGTCCATCTGGAACGAGGGCGAGCCGCTCTTCTATGACGAGACCGGTTATGGCGGCCTCTCGGACATGGCCCGGTGGTACATCGGCGGCATGCTCAAGCACGCCCCGGCGCTGCTGGCCTTCACCAACCCGACGGTGAACTCCTACCACCGCCTGGTGCCCGGCTTCGAGGCGCCGATCTCGCTGGTTTACTCGCAGCGCAACCGTTCTGCCTGTGTCCGGATCCCGATCACCGGCACCAACCCGAAGGCGAAGCGGGTCGAGTTCCGCTGCCCCGACCCGAGCGCCAACCCCTACCTGGCGTTCTCCGCGCTGCTGCTGGCTGGCCTGGACGGCATCAAGAACAAGATCGAGCCGGCCGACCCGATCGACAAGGACATCTACGAGCTGCCGCCGGACGAGATGGCCGAGATCGAGCAGGTCCCGACCACGCTGGACGCGGTGCTCAACGCACTCGAGGAGGACCAGGACTTCCTCACCGTCGGGAACGTCTTCACCCCCGACCTGCTGGAGACCTGGATCGACTACAAGCGCAAGAACGAGATCCTGCCGGTGCAGCAGCGTCCGCACCCGCACGAGTTCGAGCTGTATTACGACATCTGATCCGAGGGTTTTCACCATCTTCCGTTAGTCGTCGAAAATGGCGTCTGACCTGCGGAAACGTCTTTCAACGTCTCGCGGCGTCAGACGCCATTTTCCGTTGTCGTGCGTACCCAGTGCACCCCAAGTTTGGTTTCAACCACCTCGCGAGGACCGGCACACCTCAGGGGTATGAGCCTCTCCATCCACTCCTCCGACGAGCTGATCGCAGCCATCCCCCACATGCTCGGCTTCAAGCCACAAGAGTCGATCGTCCTCATCCCGATCCGCTCCGATCTACCCACCGCCCGCATCGACCTCCCGACCACCCCACGAGCCCAGGAGCAGGCGTGGCGCTCGATCCGCGAGGGAATGTCGCGCTACGCCCGGCCCGGCGCTGCCGTCGGCATCGTCTGCTTCACGGCCGACCGCCAGCAGGCCGACCTGATCGGCCGCGAGTTCGCCGAGCGACTCGACACCATCGGCATCGACACCCACCTCCTGCTGTGGGCGGATGAGACCCGCTGGGCCGACCTGGTCACCGGAGACATGGGCCTCCAAACCGACGGTGCCCGTGAGCACGTTGCCACCATGACCGTCCTCGCCGGTCGACCCCAGCCTGCTGCCACCCGCGACTCACTCGCCCAGTCCCTCGTTGGCGACCGAGAGCCCGTGGCGAGGTTGCTGCCCGAGACCCGAGCCAACACCACTGCGAGCACAGTCCAGGCCGAGGGCCACTGGGCGGTGAGCCGTGTACAGCAGTTCCAACGCGATGGTGTGCGCCTGGACGATGCGGACGCGGCCAGGCTCCTCGTGGCCATCGAAGCCATCCCGACCCGCGACCAACTCTGGCTCGGCATGACCCGAGGCAACGCCGTCTCCCACGTTGCCCTGTGGACCGACCTGACCCCGACTGCACCGAACGGGTGCGAAGAAGGTCATCGTGCTCGCCGGTCAGCCAGGCCGATACCGAGGTCAGTCCCCGCTCTCCACGCATAGCTAGAGCCTGCACTCGTAGTGGACCAGCTCGACCTCGAGTCCCGACGGGGCAGTGCCCAGACCGCGACCCACGGCAACGAAGCCGGCCTTGACCAAGACGTGCTGGGAAGCGACGTTGTCCACGACGGTGCGCGCGCTCAGCTTGGTTAGGCCACTCCCGCGAGCGAACTGAGCAGCCAGCCGGAGCGCTGCACCGGTCAGTCCCCTACCCCGAGCCTCAGGGCGCAGCCAGAATCCGACCTCCGCAGCGTCGGTGGTGACGTCGAAGAGCACGAGGCTGCCGACGAAGTTGTCCGCCGTTGCGTCGGCGATCGTCACGACAGCCAGATCGCCGTCAGCCAGGCCCGTGGCGATGACGCCGTCGATCATCTCGACCACCGACGCCCGGGAGTAATCCGGCGCTGGCAGGTGCGCGTATGTGCGCACTTCCGTGTCACGGGTGCCTTCGGCGTACGCAGGGGCGTCGAGTCGGGTCATGGGCCGAAGCCGGACGGAGTCATTGGCCAGAGGCAGAAGAGCAGCGTTCAACACTCTCTAAACCTACCAAAGTTAACTTAAGAGTAAAGTGGCGCCATGAGCTATTGGTCTGACCCCAAGCCGGTGCGACGTACCCGTGCTGTCACCGTCGACGACGTGGCGCGCGAAGCCGTCGTCCTCTTGGACGAGGGCGGGATCCCTGCCGTGACCATCCGCTCCTTGGCCGGCCGGGTCGGGGTCGCCGCACCGAGCCTCTATTCCCGGATCCGGTCGGTCGACGACATCTTGGACCTGGGGCTGGACCATGCCCTCGATGGCGACAGGCAGGTCTGGCGCGCCGCCGAGACAGGTTCTCCGCACGAGTTGCTGCTCGCCCTCTACGACCATCTGTGCCGACACCGCTGGGCAGCACAGGTGATCGGTTTGCGAGCACCCCGTGGTCCCGCCTACCTGCGCTTCTCCGAGCGACTCCTCATCCTTCTCCTCGGCCAAGGGGTCGAGGATCCGTTATCGGCGGCGTACGCCATGTCCAACTTCGTCATCGGCAGCGCCACGACTGCGGCGAGTGCAACCGACGAACCCAAAAGCCCTGTCGACCACTCCCTCGCTCCCACGTACTCACGGCTGCACGCCGGACATGCTGTGGACCCAAGGACGATCGTCGACGCCGGGCTGCGGGCGCTCACGTCCGCTGTAACCGGTCGAACTTGACGTGCGCCGCGATCGCTGGGGGCGGTTCACTCGAATGCCAGAGCCTTCGTCAATTGCCTTCGTGTCGTCAACATCACCACGACTGCACCGACCGCCATCGCCACGGCCAGAGCCGTCCCCAGCACCATCCCGGACAACGCCCACGTGCCGTCGGGCACTCGAAGATGGCCTCGCAACGCAGCGAGGAAGGGCAGTACCGTCACCAAAGCTACCGCCGCACCGAGGATGAGCCCGCTGAGGACGCCGATCAGCAGCTCAACCAAGGAGGTCAACCCGGACTGCAGGGGCGTCGCCCCCAGTGCTCTGAAGGTGGTCCTCTCTCGGCGAGAGCCCAGTGCCCACAGGATGACGGTGTTGACGAAGGAAACCGTGGCGTACGCGACGATGAGACCGGTGAGCATGTAGTTCACAATTCCCCCCACATCGGGGTGGCCACCGGGCGCTCCACCGGCGGCTTCGTCAACGGCCATCTGCATGGAGATGAGAGAGAGCGCCGCCCCGACCGCGACGAGCAACGAGACAGCGACCGGAGCAATCGCGCCGACGCGGGCGCGGGCTCCGTGTGCGGCGAGGCTCCCAGGCACCCCGGTCACCGCGACGAGAGCCCCCAGAGCGAGCACGAGGGGCCGCACCAGCACCGGGGCGATGAGCGCCATTCCTCCCGCCCACAAGAAGATCGCCGGAGAGGCGGTGGAGGACGCGACGGGGCCTCGCATCACCAACAGAGTCACCAGTGAGAGTGCCAGTCCCCCGAGCAGCACGGCCACTCCGGTGAGTGCCCGAGCAGGCGACAGGTGGCCGGACTGGTCATGTCGCTCCACGAGTGCCTCGGCCGGAGCTAGGCCGGCCCACCTGTGGACGGCGGTCAGACCAGCCACGAGGCTGGTGACGATTCCGAGAGCGACGGAGGTCACACACGGCAGGAGCCGAGGCGGCACCTCCAGGCTCGCGGGTGCGATGCCAGCATCGGTCATGACGGCCAGGATCTGGGTCGACAGAGGCACGCTGAGGACGAGCCCGAGCGAACTGCTGACGAGACCGATGGTGAGGGCTTCAAGAGTGACCAGTGATCGCAACTGTCCAGGGGATACTCCCACGGCTCGACCGAGCGCCATCTCGGCTCCGCGCTGCGCGAGCGTGAGTGAGAAGGCGACGCACACCAGCGTCACCATGATCATGATGGTGAGCCCACCGAAGACTGCGCTCAATGAGATGACCTCGTCGTGGCCACCACGGATGCCGGCGTCAAGGAGTGAACCGTTGACCGCCACAACGGCAGTCCCACTCGCCAGCACGATTGCCGTGACGATCAGTCCTGGCCAGCGCAGCATCAGCGTGCCTTTGAGCAGGATCCACATCAGGCATCCCGCCTGGGCGTCGAGATGGGTGTGTCGGCCTTTGACAAGCCGCCCGAAGCGAGTTGCAGGGTCCGGTCGGTGAGTCGGGCGACTCGTTCGTCGTGCGTGACCAGCACGACCCCCGCGCCCGTCTCGACGACGCACCGCAGAGCAGCCATGACCTCTTCTGATGACGCCCGGTCCAGTGCACCGGTGGGTTCGTCGCCGAACAGCAGTCGTGGCCTGCTGGCCAGGGCCCGGGCGATCGCAACTCGCTGCGCCTGTCCCCCGGAGAGTTGCGCGGGCCAGGCCCGCACTCGCTTCGCCAGCCCCACGGTGGCCAGCGCCGTCATGACTCCGTCCCTGACGCCTCGCTCGCGCCGCAGCCTCAGCGGCAGCGCGACATTGTCGAAGACGGTTAACGACGGAAGGAGGTTGTAGGACTGGAAGACGAAACCGAACATGTCGCGACGGAGCCGACTGAGCCGCCGTTCGGGGAGCCCGACCAGGTCCAAGTCACCGAAGCGGACCCTGCCCGAAGTGGGAGGGCGTAGGCCGGCCGCCACATGCAGCAGGGTGCTCTTGCCGCAGCCAGAAGGCCCCATGATCGCTGTCATCATGCCAGGCTCGAAGGTAGCCGAGATGGGGCCGAAGACAGGGACGCCTCGAGCCCCTTTGCCAACATGGGCTGTGACTGCCTCCAGCGCGAGCGCGTGGTGTTGCCCCGTGACACTCGCGCCTTGCTTCGTTGTCTTCATCCGTCGAGCATGGGTGATCGATGGGGAACTCAGCATCGGTCATCCGGCTGCTACCGCCTCAACCGATCAGCGGGGTCCTCGGCGATGGCCGATACCCCGGTGGTGGCCGGTCAAGGCTGATTCCCGCAATCCTCTGAATGGTGGATGCCAACAGCGCCTGATGCCTGATGCGCCCAACGTCCCAACCTCGGGATGCTGGATGCATGAACACGACAGCAGTGCAGGTGGAGCACCTCCGCAAGTGTTACGGCGAAACCGTCGCCGTGGACGACGTCAGCCTCACCGTCGATCGCGGGGAGATCTTCGGCATCCTCGGCCCGAACGGCGCGGGCAAGACAACCACTGTCGAACTGATCGCGGGGCTACGCATCCCCGACGGTGGCAGCGCTCGCGTGAACGGCCTGGACCCGGTCGCCGACCGCAGCGAAGTCACCCGCCTCCTCGGTGTTCAGCTGCAGGAGAGCCGTCTGCAGCCGAAGATCACTGCCCGCGAGGCCCTGAAACTGTGGTCGGCCTTCTACGACGACCCCGAACCATGGCCTGACTTGGCCGATCGCTTGGGGTTGATCAGTCTCCTCGACCAGCAGTTCCGAACGCTCAGCGGTGGCCAGCAGCAGAGGCTTTCGATCGCGCTGGCCCTCGTCGGCCGCCCCGAGGTGGCGATCTTGGATGAGTTGACCACCGGTCTGGACCCCCAAGCGAGGCGTGAGGTGTGGCAGCTGGTGCTGGAAGTCAGGGAGCGCGGGGTCACCGTCTTGTTGGTCACCCATGCCATGGAGGAGGCGCAGAGCCTCTGCGATCGCATCGCAATCATCAACGACGGCCGAGTCCGAGCAGTGGACACACCTGACGGGCTGATCGGACGAGCTGCCACGGCCACTGTCACATCCTTCACCACCGAGTCCGCCGTGGACCTAGAAGCCCTGCGCGAGATCTCCGGGGTCGCAGCGGTGCGCACCGAGGCGGGTCGGATCGTCGTTGAAGGTGCCGATGAGGTCCCGCTCCTCGTGCTCAGTTGCCTTGAGAGCCAGCGGGTCGTGCCACACAGGCTGCGTGTTCAGGAGGGATCTCTCGACTCTGCATATCTGGACCTCATCTCCACCCCGCGTGAACCCACAGTCATGAGTCCGAACCTCATCGCGGAGACCGCACGATGACCACCCGTACAGCCCAGAGTCCGACCTCGATCCAGCCGGCTGGTCCGACCATGGCCGTCCTGCGAGCCGAGGCGAGACTCTTCGGACGAGAACTTGGCTCCCTGTTCTACATCCTGTTGTTCCCCGTGGTGCTGCTCAGCATTCTCGGGGCCATCCCCTCCTTCCGCGAGGACAACCCCGACCTCGGGGGCATGTCCGTTGTCGACCTCTATGTGCCGGTCACGGTCCTGCTGTCGATGATCATGGCGGCCTTAATGGCGATGCCGTCCATCGTTCTCGCCTACCGTGAGGCCGGGGTGCTGCGCCGCCTCCGCACCACCCCGGTGCGCCCGGCCTCCATCCTTGTCGTGCAGGTCCTGTTGCATGCCGCCACGGTGGCGGCATCCTCGATTCTCCTGCTCACCGTAGGTCGGCTCGTGTTCGGAACACCCCTTCCCCAGTCGTGGCCCGGCTACATCTGCGCCTACCTCCTCGCGTTGGTGGCATCCTTCTCCTTGGGGGCTGCGATCACGGCGATCTCCCCGAACGCCCGGGTCGCCGCAGTCTTCGGCTCGCTCGCTTTCTTCGGCTCCATGTTCACCGCCGGGGTCTACCTGCCAGTGCAGGCGATGGGAGGGCTGCTCCGACGCATCGTGGAGTTCACACCCCTTGGTGCCGCCTCGGAGGCGATGAACGCCGCGATGCTGGGGGCGCTCCCGGATGTGGGTGATCTCCTGGTCGTCGCCGCGTGGGGCGCGCTGCTCGCGCTCTTCTCAGTGCGCCTTTTCCGGTGGCAGTGAGATGCTGAGATGATGCGGTGATGGGAGTACCCGGCGAGCGGATCAGATGGGAGCGGTGGACGCCTGCCGTTCCGCTGGTCATGCTCGTGCTGGCATCCGCGGTGGCGACGCCCACGGCGGTCCTCTTCGGAGTCGACACCCCGGGCTGGCTGCTGTCCCAGACATGCCTCGTGCTCGCGAGTGCGGCTTGGACTTGGTGGTGGGTCCTGCGTCCCCGGCGACGGCAGTCGGCCCCTGCCGCGCAGAACATCCACTTCTTGGGTCGGATGGTGCTCGCGTTCGTACTGACCTGGATCAATCCGTTCTTCGGACTCTACGCCTGGGTCGGGTATTTGGATCTTGGTGACCTCCGGAACCAATGGGTGAGGAGGATCGGCCTCATCGGGGTGGCGTTCACGCTGGCCGGGTCACAGTCCGGGGGCTTCCCTCCAACCAGTGGGGTCCAGTGGCTGGTGTTCGTGGTGCTGCTTGTGATCAACATCGGTTTGGCGGGCCTGCTGCACCACCTCCAACTACAGAACACACGCAGGGCTGAGGAGCAGAGGGCCGTGATCGCTGAGTTGGGACGGGTCAACGCCGACCTGGAGCGTGCAGCCACTGAGAACGCCGCTCTACACGACACCGTCTTGGAGCAGGCAAGGAGAGCTGGGGTACAGGACGAACGGCAGCGACTTGCCAGAGAGATCCATGACACCATCGCCCAGAGCCTCGCCGCGACCTTGGTGCAACTCCAGGCCGCGCAGCACGACCCGGATCCCGGAGTGAGGCTAGCCCGGGCAACCGATCTGGTGCGCAGCACCCTGCGGGAGGCCCGCCGCTCCGTTATGAATCTCGCGCCCGGCCCCCTGACGTCCACGAGCCTTGCCGAGGCGGTGAACGCTCTGGTGCAGGAATGGTCGCAGGAGCGTCCCGTGCAGGCGGATGTCACCGTGGTGGGTGAGGTCCGTGCTCTGCACCCGGAGGTGGAGGCGACAGTGTTGCGGGTCGCGCAGGAGGCATTGTCCAACGTCGGGAAGCACGCTCGTGCGCGTCGCGTGGGGGTCACGCTCACCTACGACGACGAGCAAGTCGCGCTCGATGTCCGGGATGACGGCATCGGCTTCGACCCCACCACGTCGGTGACCGACTCGTCCTTCGGGCTGCGGGGAATGAGGCAGCGAGCCGCTCGCCTCGCCGGCACCTTGGACGTCGAGACCGCGGCCGAGCAAGGCACGGCCGTCTCCGTGCATTTGCCGGCCCTGTCGAGAGAGGGTGCAGCATGATCCAGGTCGTCGTGGTCGATGACCACCCTGTCGTCCGCGACGGAGTCGTCGCGACCATCTCCGCCGCACCGGATCTGGAGGTCATCGGCCAGGCGGCCAGCGGGCCAGACGCGGTCCGGGTCGTAGCGTCTTCGGACCCCGATGTGGTCGTGATGGATCTGCGCATGCCTGCTGGCGGTGGAGTGGAGGCCGTACGTGAAATGAAGAGCAGAGGGCTCAGAGCATCAGTGCTCGTGCTGACCACCTATGACACGGACTCGGAGACGGTGGCCGCGATCGAAGCCGGGGCGACCGGGTACCTGCTGAAGGACTCGTCAGCCTCCACCTTGATCGAGGCCATCCGATCGACCGCAGCTGGGGAGACGGTGCTGTCGCCGGCCATCGCCACGCGCCTCGCGTCGCACGTGCACAGTCCGTCGCGCCGGGCCACTCTGAGCGCGCGGGAACGCGAGGTGCTGCTGCTCGTGGCGAGGGGCACGCCGAACCGGCTGATCGCCAAGGAGTTGTTTGTCAGCGAGGCCACGGTGAAGACGCACCTGACCCACATCTTTGACAAGCTCGGGGTGTCCGATCGGGCAGCTGCTGTGGCCACTGCCTATGAGCTGGGGATTCTGGGCTGATCTCCGGGAGGTTCGAACGGATATCCGCTGTTCGGACGATGCAGCACTGACCCACTGGGCGATGCGCTGTCCACTGCCGGTTGAGAGGCTCGCATCATGACCGAACAGCAGGACTCCGCCCGAGCGGAGGCGAAAAAGGCCCCGGCGCGGGATCGCGAACTGAGGCGACATCTGGGAGGCCTCACAGGTTGGTGGTTGGGGCTCTTCATCGGGCTCATCCTCCTCCGGGAGGCACTCCGTCTGCCCGAGGGTGGTTGGAACGTGAGTGTGCCGATCTGGCTCGTCTTAATTCCGCTGGGCATGGCGCTGCTCGTGCGACCTGTCCAAGCGGACGATGCCCCTCCCCGCACCGTCTCACCGCCCGTCCACGGACGGTGGACCGCCATCAATAGCCCGGCGACCCAGGTGCCAAGCCATGGAGTGCGCACACTGGGCCAAGCTTTCGCGATCGACGTCCTCCACCCCTTCGACGGCTTTTCGGGGCTACGGGTCGGCTGGGGGATACGTCAGCGTCGTCCCGAGGAGTACTCCTGTTTCGGTTCCGACGTGTTGGCGGTGCGGGGTGGTCACGTCGTCCATGCGCACAAAGGCCGGCGGGACCACCGCGCGCGCAACACTTGGCCGGGCATCATCTTCATGCTCACCATCGAAGGCGTCTGCCGTGAACTCGGCGGGTCCCGGTTCGTCATGGGCAACCACGTGGTGATCGACCACGGTGACGGTTCCTATGCCGCGTACGCACATCTGCGCCACGGCTCCGTAGGCGTCGCCCCAGGGATGAGCATCACCACCGGTCAGAAGATCGGTGAGGTCGGCAACACCGGCAACAGCAGCGAGCCCCACCTCCACTTCCAGCTCATGGACCGAGCACGCCCCACGCATGCTGCGGGCCTGCCCTTCCGGTGGAGCGACATCGCCATCGAGCCGGATCCGGACCCCCGATGGAGCACCGCCAAGAAGGCCACGGCGACCATCCACGGCCTGCCGGGAACCGGACAGACCTTCCACACGACAGGAGAAGATGGAAGATGAACGAGACGCGAACGACCACGCATACCTGGACCAGCCGCTGGTAGACGCCGTCACGGAACGGGGTCGCGACCACTCGCCGTGGGAACGGGTGGACTGCCTCGACCCATGACGACACCGATCGCTCGCGCCTTCTCGGGCCCACGCGGTGCAAGGAGAGCACCGGGAGGACCAGATGAGAAGGAACACCGCCGGCCCGCGCAACACCTCGCAGGTGGACCTAACCAATCCGACGGTCGACGAGCTCGGCACCGCGGTGCACCAACTGCGCCGATGGCAGGCTGATGGTGCAGCCTGGCAGCTGCACCCGGAGGCATCGGCTGGTTCTGGCGAAACGGTCTCCAGACGACCGCCCACGCGGTCCGCCTCCGACCAGGAACGGCGCCGTAGTTGCGGTCGGGCTGCTGGACGGCGCCCACCTCCTGCGACTCACCACCGCTCCTGAGGTACACCACGACCGTCACCTGGCACGTCGACTCGCGGCAGACATCTCGGACCTCGAGACGGGAGTGCTCCCGCCAGACAGAGCGAGCGTGGAGGTCCCGGCCGATGCGGCACTTCAGCACGTTCTCGCCCAGTGCGGCTGAGCACCGATGAACCGTTCACCCCTCTGCGCCGAGACCTTGCACAGAAGGTGGAGGACACCGGCATTCGCGTGGAGATCGTCACCGAGGCGGAGTCCGAGGAGTGGGCAGGCGTCCTGCGCTCGGCGTTCGGTACGCCCTCCCCGACCAGGAGCCGTTGGCAGGCGATGACCTCGGGTTTGTGTACGAGGACGCTGCGTGCCTGCTGGGGCACGACCGTGATGACGCAGCCGCAGCCGTGACGTGTGGTCCGCCGGAGCGGTCAGACCCGGGCTCATCGAACCCATGGAAGTGCACGAGAACCACCGCGGCCGAGGTCTCGGAAGGGCCATCAACCTCGCTGCTGCAACTGTACTTCGAACGGTGGGAGCATCCAGCGCGTCGGTATACACGCCGTCATCGAATACCGGTGGCGTTGCGACCTACGCAAGGCGCGGCTTCGTCGCGCTGCCCTCGGTGCTCGACAGGCTCCGGCCCTCCGCATCGATCTCTAGCTAGGAAGGGCGCCAGCACGAACGTGGTGTGACTCCACAGCAGCGCACCTCCCGCGCCGTTCACGACCCGCCGAGGGGCCGGATTCACTGGGTCAGGTTCTCTCCAAGATCCCGTGACCGGGATCGACCCTCAGCTCCGAAGACGATGCGAACGAGGCACCAAGTCGGCATCCACATCATCGTGACCGTGAGCACGTCGTCTCTTGATCCCCCACCGGACACGAACCACCCCATCCCAGGGACCAAACCGGACTTCGTGATCTCGCCGAACGCGTCTCTCTCGCGGGCGGTACCTTCACCTTGGTTCGGGCATTTCAGGTTTCAGACACCCTCACGGCAGCTGATTGGGGTACGCCCGTTGACCTGCGCAAACGCGTATAGGTACGGGCGTACCCCCACGCCTACCGGCGGGTAAGGGCTACGAAGTCGGATACGGGTTCTGAGGATCGTCGAGCCCATGACCGACTCGACACTCCACGCCGCCAACTCTCCTCGCTGGTCACCAGCGCTGGTGGCTGACCTGGAGCAGTCTGCGACACCCGCGAGCGCTGCGTCGGTGCTCGCGTCTGCTGGGGTGCCGGTGTTCCCGTGCGTCCCGCAGCAGAAGAAGCCGCTCACCGAGCACGGCTTCCACGACGCCTCGACCGAGACGTCCGTCGTAGCCGAGTGGTGGCGTCGGTGGTCGGACGCGAACGTGGCTATGCCGACCGGCTTCGCCTCTGGCGTGGACGTTGTGGATATCGACGTGCACTCCTCCGGAAGCGGCTTCGACGCCCTGCAGCAAGCTCGGTCCGCCGGCCTCCTCGGAACACCCGCATGGGTGGTGTCGACACCCTCGGGCGGGATGCACGCGTGCTTCCTCCGCACGGGTCCGGACGAGCAGCGGTCATGGCAGGTCCCCAGGCGACACGTCGACTTCCGCGGCGACGGCGGGTACGTCGTACTGCCGCCATCCACCGTCATCCAGCCCGATGGCGAAGCTCGCACCTATCGGGTCGTCAACGTTGCCGCGCACCAACCCGATGCTGTCGACGCGACCGCGCTCCGTCGATTCTTGGAACCGCCTCGTCCGACCCGTCCGCCGGCTGACCTTCCAAGCCTCGGCGCTCGGCCGGACCGACTCGCATCCTGGGTTGCCTCGCGCGGTGAGGGCGAGAGAAACCGCGGGCTCTTCTGGGCGTCCTGCCGCATGGCCGAGTCGGGCGAACGGTTCGACGTCGCCGCCACTCTCCTGGGCGAGGCTGCCCAGCCTGCGGGTCTGACCGTGCACGAGGCGATGACCACGGTCCGCTCGGCCTACCGCCACGACGAACTCGTCTGGGAACTGTCCGCACTGCACCTGCACTGGCTGAACTCCTACAGCCCCGACGCCTCGCCGTCGTCACCGCTGGCGTGGCATCGCGACTTCGCCGAGACCCGGCACCGGCTGCGGGACTGGGTGGCCGCCTGCGGCACTCGACTGGACCGCGACCGACCCACCCGCCACACCACCTGGCCCGGCGAACCCGCCGCACTCCCCGCGGCCGAAACCTCGGTCACCGATCGGGACGCCGACTTCGTGCAGTTCGTGATGGAAGACGTCACCGCACGCCGCCAGGTCGAAGCCGACCTCGACCGCCACGCCTCCTGACCCTGGTCGCGCGAACTGTGGACAACCAGCCGTTGTCCACAGCCCGACGAATCGCCCCGTCCCGCAACCGGCTCTCGGGCGAACGGTGGCGGTGCGCGCACCTGATCTTCAACGAAGGGACACCCTCATGCTTCTCGCCCACGCGGTCGCCCTGGCCGAAGCCCGCTCCTACATCGCAGCGCTCGCCGATGAGGCAGCCACGTTCGACGGCTCGGTCGAGTACGAACACGCCCTGCTCTACCTCGACCTGATCCACGGCGACGACGTCCCCGCCCTCGACACCCACGGGCTCACCGACGACCGCGCCATCCTGCACGCCGTCGCCGTCCGCGCCGTCAAAGAACTCGCCGACCACGGTGTCGACAAGCTCCAGGTCGAACTGCTCCTCGACATGCTCGACGTCGCCCGCGACCGCGACAACCCGAACCCCGAGGCCAGTGGGTTCTGATGTACGGCGACAACACGGCGGCGCTACGCGGCGAACTCGCCACGCTCCTGCAGATCACCCGCAACCAGCAAGGCCTCGACACCCTCACGTCCGACGATGCCGTGCTGATCGCGTCCTTTCGCACCAGCCTGACCCTCTGGTGCCAGCAAGCCGTCCGAGCGTCGAACCCCGACGGCGACTTCGGCGGAACGACACCGCGCAGCCGCGGGCCAGCCGAGGAACTGCGGCACCGCCTCGACCAGGCCCGCACCGCATACACCGCTCCCCTGCCGGACCTGGACCAGCTCGCCACGCCCCACCCCAACCACGTCGTCGACCTGTGGCGGCGTGCAGCGAAGGCAGCGGCACTCGGTGAGCACGACTTCCCCGCCGGTCTGGACTACGGCAATCTCACGGAGCACCAGGCCATGACGGTCTTGAAGGACGCCTCCGAAGTCGCCCGGGCACTCACCGGGCTCGACCGGCACTACGCCGCGGCTGTTCCTGGCTGGGAGGCGATCACCGAGGCGGACGGGCTGAGTCGAGCCGCGGTCGTCTGCGCCGCCCACGCCGGTTACGACAAGCCCGACTACAGCGTCGACCAGCGCGGCTGGCGTCCCCCGGTCCAACTCGTCGACGGACCAGCACTCCCCGGACTCGACGGTGTGCATCAGGCGCAGAACAACCTGCTCGTCCACCTGCGCCACCAACCCGACGCCTACAGCCTGCGGCTCATCTTCGACTCCCAACGGATCGTCAGCCGCGGTGCTGCGGAGTTCTGCGGCCAGAGCCCGAGCCGTGAGCAGATCGCCGCAAAGTGGGACCACCGACACGAGACCTACCGCCAACTCATCGATCAGTCCCGCAACCTCCGCGGCTTGGTCGGTAACGGCTTCGCCGCAGCCGACGGCGCACTCGCCGCTGCCCGCATGAAAAACCTCTCCCCGGCCGAGGCGGTCAGCGGCAACCAACTCCGCCACCTTGATGCGTTGTTCACGCACATCGACCGACGCCTCGCCGCGATCACCCGTGCTGGCGCGAGCGACCGCAGCTACCTCGTGCGCGTCACCATCCCGCGCATCGACATGTCCGCCCCGGGCGCGGTCAAGGAACCGCGAGCACGACACGTACCTCTCGACGTCCCCACCAAAGCGCGCCTCCTGGTGACCGTCGACCGGCGGCTTCGCACCCCGGAGCCACGAAGGCCTGTCTCTGCCACTTCAGCCACAGAGCGGGCGGCGTTCGTGCGCTCGATCAACGGACCCACGCAGGAAGGATCGATCCACCATAAGCGAAGCCTCTGACCACAGCCACGAAGGCATGCACCTCCCCGTCAGCGACCGACTGATGACCGTCGAGGAGGTCGCAGACTTCCTCGGCGTCCCCATCGCCACGCTCTATCAGTGGCGGCACAAGGGCACCGGTCCTGTTGCGTTCCGGGTCGGCCGGTTCCTGCGTTACGACCCCGGCGACGTCCGGGTCTGGCTTGAAGCCCAGGCGGGAGTGAGCCATGGCGTGGGTTGAGCGACGTGCGCGAACGGGAGCCAAGGGCAAGCGGGTCGTCAACTACCGGGTGCGCTGGCGTGATCCCGATGGTCGAGCACGCGCCAAGACGTTCCCCCGCAAGGTCGATGCCGATCGGTTCGCGGCCGAGATCTCGGCGGACATCGTCCGTGGCCATTACTACGATCCCGACGCGGGCAAGATCAGTTTCAAGGAGTACGCCGTCGGGTGGCTCGCTGCGCAGACGTTCGACGAAGGAACCCACGAGGCTGTCGAGCTGCGGCTGCGCCTGCATGCTTACCCGACGTTGGGCCCGAAGCTGCTGGTCGAGGTCAAGCCGTCCACGATCCAGAACTGGCTTCGCGGACTGTCCGAGCTTGCGCCGACGTATCGCAAGGTGCTCTACGCCAATGTGTCCACGGTGTTCACCGCGGCCGTCGACGACAATCTGATCCAGAAAAACCCCTGCAAGGCACCATCGGTCCGACGCCCCAAGACCGAGCCGCGCAAGATGGTGCCTTGGACGGTCGAGCAGGTCGACGACGTGGGCGAAGCGCTCACCGAGAAGTACCGGCTGGTGGCGCACCTCGGGGCAGGACTCGGTCTGCGGCAAGGAGAGATCTTCGGCCTCTCCCCTGACGACATCGACATCGAGAACGCCGAGGTGCGTGTGGTCCGCCAGGTCAAGATCCGCTCCGGCAACAAGCTCCTCTTCGGCCTCCCCAAGGGACGCAAGACCCGCACTGTCCCGCTCCCCGACTCTGTTCTCGAAGCGATCAACGTGCACATGACCAAGTTCCCTCCGCGGGACGTCACCATGGCGTGGGACCGCCTCGACGGCGCAGAGCGCACCGTCTCCCTCCTGCTCACCACCCGCGAAGGCGGCGCACTGAACCGCAACTACTTCAACACCCGGATTTGGCGACCCGCGCTGGAGAAGGCAGGCATCGAGTCAAAGCGTGAGAACGGGTGCCATGCGCTGCGGCACTTCTATGCGAGCACGCTCCTCGACGGCGGCGAATCGATCAAGGCGCTCAGTGAACACCTGGGCCACAGCGACCCGGGCTTCACCCTGCGCACCTACACCCACCTCCTACCGACCTCGAACGAGCGGACACGCAAGACGATCGATGCAGTCTTTGGACGCGACAGCGACGACACCGCGGCAGAGAGCGAAACGAACGATGACTAGATCTTCGGTCCGCTCCGGGTTTTCACTACAGCATTTGTTCCCCGAAGTGGGTACAATCGATGTCGTGAGCGACTCGACGGTGTCCCGGATCGGCATCCTGGCCGAACGTCGCTGGGGCATGTTCACCACCGCCCAGGCTGAGGCGGTCGGGGTGTCGCGCAAGCAGCTGGTGCGAATGACAGCGAGCGGGGTGCTCGAACGCCTGGCCCAGGGCGTCTACCGGATGGCCGGCGCTCCCCCACAGGACCACGAGAACATCTACGCAACTTGGCTGGCCCTGGGCGGCGCAACCTCCCAGCCGACCAAGGCCGGCACACCCGCCCTGGTGGCAGCTGGGGTCACGGCCGCCGTGGTGCATGAGATCGGCGACTTCTTCCTCGACGGCATCGACTTCATCGTCGGCTCCCGCAAGACCACGCGTCTGCCCGACGTACGCCTGCGCATCCGTCGGCTCACTCCCGCCGATACCATCTCCGTCAATGGGCTGCCCACGCTCACGGTCGAACGCACCATCACCGACCTGCTCGATCTCGGCACCGACACCTCACTCATCGACGACGCCCTGCGCGAGGCCGCCCGGTTCGGCAAGATCACCGATCCGCAGCGACTGCGGGCCGACCTGACAGCAGCCCCGACCCGGCTCCGGGACGATGCCGGCGTCCTGATCGAATCGCTCGACGCAATCCTGGCTCCCAACGCAGAGGCGGCTCTCCATGGTTGACGCGCAGGGGTATGGCGACTGGCGCGCCGTAGAACTCGCGATCAAGGACGCCGCCAAGAAAGCCGCCCGCGAAGCCGGTGCCGGCGTCAGCGCAGCGACCGTGGACGCGCAGATCCGCCAAGCCCGCTACGACCGATTCCTGTCCCGCGTGTTCGCCGCGGGCGAGGCCACCGAGTGGATGCTCAAAGGCGGCCTGAGCATGCTGGCCCGGGTCCCGCGCTCGAGGACCACCAAGGACGTTGACCTCGCAGCGCGCGGGGCCACCGACCTCGACGAGGCCGAACGGCAGCTGTCCGCGCTGGTCGCTGTCGATCTGGGCGATCACCTGACGTTCAGCCTGACGCGGTCGCTGCCGACCGGCGCGGGCGAGAACCAACCCAGCCTGGCCACCCGCCGTTTCATCTATGCCTGCCTCGACGTCGACACCGGCGCGCAGATCGACACGGTCACCGTCGACGTCGTCGTGGGTCCTGCACCCATCGGCACACCCGAGTACGTCGAACCGGCCAACCGCCTGCAGCTGAAACGTCAGCTCGTCACTCACCCCTACCGGCTGTTTCCGGTCGTTGATCAGATAGCCGACAAGGTCTGCGCGACCATGAGCACCGACTATCCGGGCGGGCGTCGCAGCAGCCGAGTCAAGGACCTGGTCGACCTCGTCGTGCTCGCCCAGACCCAGTCGGTAGACCTGAGCGAACTACGGGTCGCGATCGCCACCAAGCAGGCACTCAGCGGCATGGACCCGTTCGCCACATTCACCATCCCCGACACCTGGCACCGCACCTACCCGAACACCGCGAAGGGCGTGCCCTCAGCCCAGACCTACACGGCCGCGGAGGCCGCGAACCTGGTCGCCCGGTTCGTTGATCCCGCCCTCACCACCGCGGGCGATTCCGCGATCTGGGACCCCGAGCAGCTCGCTTGGAGCGCGACGGCGAGCGTACCCAAAGCGTACCCAGCGGACTGGCCGACAGCGTTTGCGCAGGTCAGGGCGGGTTAGTCGGTCACTATTACGACATCTGATTTGAGGGTTCTCACCCTCTGCCAGTAGTCCGCGAAAACGGCTCCTGACCTGAACAAACGTCTTTCGGCGTCTGGCAGCGTCAGGGGCCGTTCTTCGTTGTTCTGCGGCCGCACGGCGGCCCCAGCGTCAGCGGCCCTTGCCCGGCCAACGCTGCGCACCTCAGGGGCATGAGCCTCTCCGCCCACTCCCCCGACGAGCTGATCGCGGCCATACCGCACATGCTCGGATTCAAGTCACAAGAGCCGATCGTATTCGTACCGATCCGCTCCGACCTCCCCACAGCCCGCATCGATCTCCCGACCACCCCACGAGCCTAGGAGTTGGCGTGGCGAGCCATCCGCGAGGGCATGTCTCGCCACGCCCGGCCAGGCGCTGCCGTTGGCATCGTCTTTTTCACTCCCGACCGGCAGCGGGCCGACGTGGTGAGCCGCGAGTTCGCCAAGCGACTCGACACCATCGGCACCTAATCGTGCAGCAGTCCCGTTCGACCTCTCGTTTGGCTCGCGTGACTCACGTGTGCGATACGCGCCCGGTGATGCATTCTGTTCTACGCGCGAAGGAGGTCACGGAGTTCGGCTCGGCTGCCGACACCTAACTTTCGGAAAGCGGATGCGAGCTGGTTCGTGACTGTGTTGACCGAGACCTCGTTCATCTCGGCGATCTCCTTCGCGGTGTATCTATCCGCAGCGAGTCGGACGACAAGATGCTCTCGTTCCGTCAGCAAAGTCGAGCGATCCGGCGCAGTGTTCCACAGTGCCATCATCGGCATACGAACACGCACTGCGTCTGCGGCGAGGAGATGTCGCCGCGTGGCCATCTCCGAGAGCTTCCGGCGATCATCGATGTCAGATAGCCACAGCCTGGTGTCAGCAGCAGTGGTGGCAAGACCCAGTTCGGATGCGTCCGAGGCGATCTGCGCAAGCATGTTGACATCGCTCTCGGCGATGGCCTCGGCGTGGCTTGCGAAGAGTCGTAAGAGGCTGCCTCCTGCCAGGTCGGAAGCGGCGCGTAGCAGCGCGGCGGTCTCGGCGGGTCGTCGGCCCATCCGCGCAACGCAGTGCGCGATCATCCCGGCGAAGTAGGTGTGCTGAGCTGTCATAAGCCACCCCGCCGTGTTGAGTAATAGATCTGCGCTCTGGTCAGCACGGCGTTCTGCGTTAGCCTGCCACGCCTCGACCCATGTTCGCAGCATGACTACCTTGGGGTCGCTTGCCGCCGTTTCAGGGATGCTGTCAAGTTCTTTATACGCCTCGACGCTCCGCCCCGTTGCAATGGCAGCCGCGGCAGTGAGGGCGTGGGCGGCTGGCAGGAGACCCGTGCTGTCGCGCCACGCAAGATGGGAGACTGCGGCTTGGCCTAACGAGTACGCCCGCTCGGCATCCGCCGAGAGGAACTCCAAGAACCCGAGGGCGTACTCCCAGATGCCCACGGATTCCGGGTTGTACTCTCGTGAGGAAGCGATTGCTTGCGTCAGCCGCCGCCGGGTGGCGAGCACATCCCCGCTATAGGACAACGCCATGATCTCGGTGAGTTCGATCAATGAATCGCCGCCTGGAACCAACGCCAGGAGTTCGGTGGGAACCTCCCGCATTCGTGGCAGTAGCAGCGTGGTTTCTCGCAAGGGGCCAGTGATCACGCCGGAGACCCCGGCAGTGATCAAGCTCATCGCACCCTCCTGGCTGCGGATTTCGTGAGGCGCAGTGATCGCATCGTGTGCTTGCCCAGCGACAGCGGCCCAGCGCAGACTCGCACCTTGCAGGTGGGTGAGGCTCATCTCGTCGCGCACTATGTTGAGCGTGCTCTGAACAATCTGGAGTGCTGCGGTTGCATCGCTGTGCCGGATGCCGAGATGCTGTGCATGAGCGAGGGTGACTGACGTCCGTTCTTCATCGGTTCGGGCAAGTCGCTGTGCCTCGTTGAAATGCACATCGGCAGTCTCAGTATGGCCGAGCAATGATGCCGCAAGGCCAGCGACCCGACGCGCGGCCAAAGCATCTGGCTTGATGTTCAAGACGGCGGTAGCTGCGCGGAGCGCGAGCCGTGCATCAAAGGACCCGAGTGCGTACTCTGCCAAGGAGATCATGGAGGCAGTCTCGAAGTCACAGCAGTGCTCCAACGCCAAGAGATCCGCCTGACGCTGTGCATGGGGGCGAGATGCTGCGGACGGACTCCTCAGCACGTCTATCGCATGGTGTGCGATCTCGTGCAGCAACGTCGAGGAACAGCGGGAAACGAGATGCGGCGCATCAAGCGGGTGCGACAGTCGCAGCCAACCGCAGTCACTGACCTCAATGAGGTTCGCGTGAGCTAGAGCATGCCGGTCTTCAGTCGTGACCTCATCGAAAGGACACTCTCCGGCCAAGGCAATGAGAGTGGCGGCTTTCACCGCGGTCTTGGACAGTCGACTGAAGCGCTCCGCAAGAAGGCTGTCCAGCCGTTGCGTCAGTGCGGGCGACCCGTGGAGTTCCCAACCATGCGGGGTTTGAGTGAGGCGACCACTGTCGGCCGAACCTCGGACGATCTCACGCAGATGCAGAGGGCTCCCACCGGCTGCCGAAAGAAGCTCTGCCCGGGCTCTGGGGGTGGGTTCCCCGCCAACGAGGTCAGCGAGCAGCACTTCAGCCTCGAAATCGGACAACGCCGGCAGCGCCGCCTCTGTGAGATAGCCGGCGTCGTAGAGATCACCGATACTCTGCGGTGCCACACCGAGGTCGCGGACAGTGAGAATCGCCGGCATCTGCGTCGTGGAGACCAGTTGAGAGACAACGTACAGCGAGGCGTCGTCGAGCAGATCCACGTTGTCAACCAGGAGGACGGTCCGCGAACGGCGGCGCGCAAAGGCATCCACGACGACCGCCGGAGACTCCAGCGCCGCAGCCGGGATCTCATTGATGCCCGCGAAAGCACCCAATGGCACCGACGAGCCAGAAACGGTTCCAACGACGAGAGGCGCGTTCGCGCCCGCCGCCGACAGCGCCGCCTGCGTCTGCCGTAGCGTGTGAGACTTGCCGCTGCCGTCGACGCCGGTCAGTACCGTGGCCCGACCGTGTGTCAGGGTCTCCTCCACGAGGTGGTTCACCGTGCCTTGGCGTAGCACTCCTCCATTCACGGGCGACATGTCCTCTCCGTATTCCAGGAGGACACGCCCCGCACCGTGACCCTCGTGTGCATAGCCAATTTCTCACTATGGCTCCGGTCTGACGCCAAGCCTAGCGTTGACCACACTTGCTATGCCCATGCCGTCCACGAGAGAACACATGCCAATACACCATTCTGCTAGAAGATCGCCACTGCCCGCTCTCGCCGCGGGCGTCTCCCTACTGATTCTGTCTGCTCTCGGAACGGCCACGCCCGCGTATGCGGCCGATGAGGCGACCGTCGACGGTGTGACCTATGAGCTCATAGACGCCGCAAATCCTTCGCAGGGGGCTTCTGCCACGGACTACGACCAGGATGCGAACCCCGAGCACCCCCACCTCGCGCTTGCCTCGGAGGTGGAGATCGACGGCCAGACGGTGACGGTAGTCGAGGTGGGACAGAACGCATTCCGAGACTCAGACATCACGTCGGTCACCGTGCCGGGTTCAGTCGTCTCGGTGGGACCGTACGCCTTCGCGTACAACGCGGATCTGGCATCCGTCGACCTCTCCGAGGGACTCGAACTCATCGGCACCGGCGCCTTCAGAGGTGGGGCACTGGTGGAGGTCGACCTTCCCTCCTCGCTCTCCCGGATCAACCCCCAGGCGTTCTTCGACAACGCCCTGACCGATATCGTCATTCCTTCGCTGGTGGACACCTTGACCATCGGTGTCTTCGGGCGCAATGCGCTGACACACCTCGATGTGCCGGCGCACGTCACAAAGATCCGAGAGAGAGCTTTCGCGGAGAACGACCTCACGCTTGTCTCCCTTCCCGAGACGCTCGCCGAGATGGGTGAGGGAGTCTTTACGGGCAACCCCGTTCTGGGAACGGTTGTCTTCTTCGGCCCGGAGCCTGCTCTCGTCAACCAGGGCACCACGACTCCCGGCGACGGCAACCCTATCGCGATCGACACCGAGACCAACCCGACGATCCGGTTCCCTTGGCGCCACCGCGAAGACCAGGCGACCTCCGGCGGGTTCACCACACCCCAGTGGTGGGGCTTCGACAGTTTGCCCGTGGCGACGGTCACCTTTCTCACGTGGGATTCACACATCCACGCCACCCGATTCGTGCCGCTCGACCAGGCCGGAGCCGCCGCCCCCTGGGGCACGGTACCCGCGTGGAACATGCCCGCAGATCCCATCCGCGATGGCCACGAGTTCACGTTCTGGCATGATCTCGGCTCCGTCTGGTCGCCCGGTGACCCCGTAGTCGGCGATCTCATCCTGAGCGGCAATTGGGTCGACCTGACCTGGGTGCAGAGCATCATCCTCACTGCGACGCCAGAGGAGGTTACGGTGGACGAAGCAGTGACACTCTCTGCGGAGGGTTTCAACAGCAACGGCGACTCCCTGGGCGACATCACCGATGAGATCGCCTTTGATGTTCCGGGCGACAGCACGATCGTGCTTGACGGGACACAAGTGACCTTCGCAGAAGCGGGAACTTACACGATCACCGGACGCCATGCCGTCACCGAACGTCCGGTGTCATTGGAAATCGAGGTGCGACCGGCATCGACGAATCTCCCCGAAGACGAGGACGACGATGCCACCGTCCCCGACAACGAACAGGCCACTGATGTCCACAATGAGGCAACTCCCACCGAGGATGCTGAGCACCAGACGCTTCCCGCAACGGGCACGGAGATCGCCCCCTGGACAGCAGCAGTAGGAGTGCTCGCACTCGTCCTCGGGTCGTTGCTCGTCATCGCCAGTCGGCGCAAACGCCAAGTACAGGCGCTGAAGCCGTGATGAAGCTAACGATCATGACAGGAGCGGTTGCCGCTGTTCTCCCACTCTCCGGGTGCGCCTCAAGCGGCCCAAGCACGAGCGAGCTGCTCGAGTCGGGAAATACCGATCAATCTGCTGAGACCTTTCAGGACCGTGCTCCCGGCGCCTCGACTGACTACCTAGATGAACTCTTCTCCGAGAGCTTGCACGACGGTGTGGCCCCGGCAGCCCCAGGAACCGCATACATCGAGGTCGCAGGCGAGCGGTTCGAGTTCGGGAGCGTCCAGTGCGACATTTCAGATCAAACCAGCCGAGGAATTTTCTCACTCAGCGCCAGCGATGATGCCAGCGGCACCGGGCACCAGTTCTATCTCAGCCGTGAAATCGGACCTGACATCGGCTTCAACTGGGAAAACGAATACATCCAGCTTGCGCTCCTAACCACGCCTGCCCGCGGTGACACCCCCGAGCGGTTCAGCAACTCGATGGCACAGCATGGACGAGACGAAGGTGACCCACCCGCATGGGACTGGGGTAACGGCACGTCTCCGCTGGTACGTGTCGTCGGCGACGAGGCAACTGCGATGGGTACGTTGGAGGGCATTCTGCTCGCACCTGATCCGCTAGAGGGCGACTTCGTTGCTGCCGCGACTTGTCCCTGACCACGCAGAACTATCTCCCCCGCGAACTTAGGAGAAAGCATGAAGAAGTTCCATATCGGACTGTCGAGCCTCGCCGCAACTGCACTGATACTCACAGGCTGCTCGTCGGCTCCAGATGATTCCAGCCAATCCGAAGTCAACCAGGAGTCGCCTACCAGTACCCAGGGAAACACGCCAGAGAGTAACGAACCGGCTCAATCGCTTGGCACCGTCCGGGTCAACCAGGCCGTCACTTACTCAATCACTGAACTCCGAAACTGCGAGCCATTGAACGATGGCACCATCGAGCGCGAACTGGAACTTCAAGGCTTCGGACAGTACGAAGGCGAGCGAATCCAGATCGACGTCTACAAGCAAATGGTGGCCGGCAACGCAGGCAACGAAGTCTCCTGGTCCGGCCCTGAGGGCGTCTTCGGAAGTTCGACCATCGCCGCAATCACCTGGGGGCCAGACGGTGCCAGCGTGCTCGGATCATCAGAGTTGGTTGACAGCATGACGCAGACGGAGAGACTCATGATCAGCTTCGATCTGCAAGTTCCCACCGAAACGGTCGCCTGCCGATAGGCATCTCTTTCGGTCAACAGAGCAACCCGGCAGACTCGAGGTGGCCTGATCAGTCTCAGTACCTGTCAAGAAGTCGTCTTGGGGAGTCGGGTTCGGCTGCCAGGGCGGCCTGCAGCACCCGCAGGGTCTGCATGATGGCGTTCCCCGGCCCCACTCAGCAATCGGGAAGCGCTCACCCATCAGCAGGTTGGACGACCTGGCTGGGCATCACAACCAGACCAGAAAGCGCAGTCGCAGAACCACTGGTTCTCGGGTTGCCGCTCCTGGCGGCGGCTCTCGTCGTGATGGTGGTCGAGGGTAGACTGTGAATGGCGTGTCGGGAAGTCTGGTCGACGGTTCTGCTGTCGACCGTTCCCGGAGGTTTCATGCCCAAGCCCACTCCTCATCCTGCTCATTCACCTCGCCAGTCGGTGTTCCCCGGCCGCGGGAGCTATCGGGAAGCTGCGCGCATCGGCGAGGTGCTCCGCAAGGAGACCGTCGGCGGGATGCTGCTGGTCGCACTCGCTGCGATCGCCATCGTATGGGCGAACTCGCCCTGGGCGGCAAGCTACTTCGCGGTGCGGGACTTCCGCATCGGATACGCGCCCTGGCATCTGGAACTGAGCCTGGGCGGGTGGGCAGCGGACGGACTGCTGGCGATCTTCTTCTTCCTCGTCGGGCTCGAACTCAAACGCGAGTTCGTTGCCGGCGACCTCCGCCAGATCCGCACCGCAGTGGTGCCGATCGCCGCAGCGGTCGGCGGAGTGGCTGTCCCGGCGCTTATCTACCTCGCCGTCATTGGCAATGATCCGGGGCTCCGCGGCGGGTGGGCGATCCCGACCGCCACCGATATCGCGTTCGCGGTCGCAGTGCTGGCTCTGATCGGCTCGCACCTGCCCAGCCCGTTGCGGATCTTCCTGCTCACCCTCGCTGTGGTTGACGATCTGATCGCGATCGGAATCATCGCCCTGTTCTACACCGACACCATCGACCTGCTCCCGCTGCTTTTCGCGCTCGTCACGATCATCGTCTATGGGCTGATCGCGCAACTCTCCCGCCGGTTCTTCGGTCTGCACCCGGCCGCTCCTTGGCTGATCCTGCTCCCCGTCGGCCTCGTGGCATGGGCGTTCATGCACGCCTCCGGCATTCACGCCACCATCGCGGGGGTGCTCCTGGGATTCACTATTCCCGTCCTTCACCACAAGTCCGACCGCGCCGATAGTGCGGGGCCCGGCCTTGCGGAACAGTTCGAGCACCGCTTCCGGCCGTTGTCTGCGGGGTTTGCGGTGCCATTGTTCGCGTTCTTCTCCGCAGGCGTCGCCGTCGGCGGGCTCGACGGGTTCGCCTCCGCGCTCACCGATCCGCTCACGGTCGGAATCGTCGCTGCGCTCGTGCTCGGAAAGCCCATCGGTATCCTCACCACGACCTGGCTGGTGAGCAAGACACTCCGCATCCGCCTCGATTTGGCGCTGCGCTGGGTTGACCTCACCGGAGTCGGTCTGCTCGCCGGCATCGGGTTCACCGTGTCGCTTCTGGTCGCCGAACTTTCTTTCGCCCCCGGCAGCCCGGAGTATGACCACGCCAAAGTCGCGGTGCTCGCCGCTTCCATCATCGCTGCCGGGCTGGCAGCCATCGTCCTGACCGTGAGAAATCGCGGCTACCGAAGGATCAGCGAACAAGACACAATCGACGCCGATGGCGACGGCATCCCCGACGTGTACCAACAGGCTGATGCCGGGCACTAACTGCTCGTGCACACTATCGCGACGGCTTGATCGGTGTTCTCGGATCGCGGACGTCACGCATCCCCATTGGCGACCACCGACAAGAAGGCACCCGGGTTCGGAGCTTCGCTGGCTTCCGGCATGACGGGTCTGCGGAGCTCAGCCGACCTGGCGCCGGTGCCTCGTCTTCGTCAACGAGGTCGTCGGTGATGTAGTGGTCAATATGACGCCAGCTCTCGTCGTTTGCGTGCACATGCTGACCGTAGAAGCGGACGTCGATCAGTCCGTGGGAGTCGGGTCACGGCCCCGGTTGGGCACTGACGGGGATCAGGCCACCGCGCCTACGTTGGACGCACGCGCTCGCTCAGGTCCGTCGTACACCACTCTGCTGGGCTCTACTGCGTCCGGTCAGGTGCCCTATCAGTACTCGTACTTCAACGACCAGTTCCGACGGCGGGTGAAGACCACCGGGGCCACGATGCGGATCCCGCGTGAGCCGGGCGAGCAGATCGAGGTCGACTGGACCGGTGACCCGATGACGTTCGCGGCCCCTGTGACCGGGCAGCCACAGCGGGGGTGGCTGTTCGTGGCCGCGTTGCCGTTCAGCGCCTACACCTATGTCAAGGCGTTCGCCGACATGAAACTCCCGGCGTAGATCGACGCGGATGTTCATGCCTTCGAAGCGTTCGGTGGTGCCGGACGGCTGCTGGTGCCGGACAACCTGCGCACCGGCGTGAGCCGTGCGGATCGTTACGAGCCGGCACTCAACCCGGCCTATGCTCAACTAGCCGAGCACTACGGGACCGCGGTCATCCCCGCCAGAGTCACGCGGCCACGGGACAAACCGGTCGTGAAAGGCCGCCTCCGGTTCGTGGCCAACCAGATCGCCGCAAGGTTGCGCAACCGCAGGTTCGTCGGGCTGGTGGAGTGGAACGAGGCCATCTTCGATGAGGTCGACCAGATCAACGCGCGTGGCTTCCAGAAACGTGAGGACTCGCGTGAGGTCGTGTTCGAACGGACGGGAAACCGCTGCTGGTCCCGTTGCCGACAGCCATCGGCCACGAGCTCGCCAATCTCCAGCAGGTGCCGCCTCGCCGCCAGGAAAACCGCCAGCTGAACCACCCAGTTTCGCGGGCATCTTGACTTGAGGCACTACGCCACACCGCGAGTTCGAGGAGTAGCCGGGGATCGCCTACGGGGTCGAGGTCGGCGTGCCCAGCCACGCCAGGGCCGCGACGACGAGCGCCTCGATGTCGAGGGCCGGCTGGATCACGGGCGTGAAGTGGGCGGAGCGGTTGACCGGGATATCAGAGTCGATGCGCCCGGCCGCCTCGGCCGTGCGCCAGGCATCAGGGTCGACACCGCCGATCCCCCAATAGGTGTAGGGCAGGCCGAAGGCACGCGGCAGGTCGCTGAAGTCCTCGCTCGCGCTCTGCAGCGCAAGCTCGCCGGCACGCTCGCCGAAGTGTTCTGCGAAGGCTGTCGAGACGCGCTCGGTGACGATCGGGTCGTTCTCGGTGCTGGGGAAGCGGTCGAAGAGTTCGAACTCTGGCGGCGCCGGCGTACCCGAGGCGGCGCACTCGGCGGTGACGATGCGCTTGATCGCCTCCAGGACAGTGGTCCGGGTCTGCTCGGAATAGCTGCGCACGTTGAGTGCCAACGTCGCATGGTCGGGGATGACGTTGCTCTTGGTGCCGGCCTGGAGGCTGCCGACGGTGAGCACCGCTGGCTCGCCAGGGGCGACTTCACGGGCGACGACGGTCTGCAGGCGCAACACGATCGAGGCCGCCAGCACGACGGGGTCGACGGCCGCCTGCGGCATAGACCCGTGGGCGCCGCGGCCGTGGAGGGTGATTCGCATGCTGTCGGCGGCGGAGAGGACCGCCCCGGAGCGGGTGCCGACGGTGCCGGCCGGCAGCGGGAGCACGTGTTGGCACAGGGCCACGTCAAGCTCACCCGCCGCGGTGGTGACCAGGTCGACGAGGCCATCCTCGACCATGCCTGCGGCACCATCACCGGTCTCCTCAGCGGGCTGGAAGACGGCGACCAGGGTGCCGCTCCATTCCTGCGGCGCGGCCGTCAGCAGGGCGACGGCGCCGAGCAGGCACGCCACGTGTACGTCGTGCCCGCAGGAGTGCATCACCGGCACGTCGCCGTCGTCCGTGGTGGCGACCTCGGTGCTCGCATAGGGCAACGACGTCGCCTCACGCACCGGCAGTGCGTCCATGTCGGCGCGGAGCAGGACCCCGGCGCCTTCACCGTTGCGCACGATGGCAACGACCCCGGTGCCGCCGACGCCCTCGTGGACCTCGGCTCCGAGCTCACGCAGTCTGACGGCGACATTGGCAGCCGTCCTGTGCTCGGCGTGTGAGAGCTCCGGGTGAGCGTGCAGATCGCGGTAGAACTCCTCTTGCCATGCCCGGACCTGGCTCAGGCCGGTGAGGACCGCGGTGGGCGATGCAGTGCTCATGGCGCATGACTGTAGGCCGCGGGAAGGTTGGAGCCCGGTGCACCCGTGGCCACGATCCACCTCGTAGGCTCTCGGTGTGCGCCTGATCCTGATCCGCCATGGCCAGACCCCCCACAACGTGACCGGGGCCCTCGACACGGGCTTCCCCGGGGCCGGACTGACGCCGCTCGGCGAGACCCAGGCCGCCGCGGTCCCCCGCGCCCTAGAGGCGGACCTGGCCGGCATCTACGCCTCGCGCCTGGTCCGCACCCAGTTGACCGCCGGGCCACTGGCCGAACACCGCGGCCTCGACGTACGCATCACGCCGGGAATCGAAGAGGTCGCGGCAGGCGAACTGGAACTCCGCTCCGACAAGGACGCTGTCCATTCCTACGCCGAAACCCTGGTCACCTGGATGCACGGCGACCTGGCACGCAGGATGCCCGGCGGCCCCTCCGGACACGAGTTCTACGACGGGTACGACGCGGCGTTGCGCACCATTGCCGAAGGGCATGCCGACGACGACACGGTAGCCGTCTTCAGCCACGGTGCCGCGATCCGCGTCTACACCTCACTCGCCGCCCGCCTCGACCCGAACGAGTCGACGAAGCTGTGGATGATGAACACCGGGATGGGCGTCCTCGAGGGCGATCCGGATGCCGGCTGGGAACTGACCACGTGGAGCCCGGAGCCCCTCGGCGGGGAAGCGCTGACGGATGCGAGCGCGCACGACGTCACCGGTGAGGCCGCCGACGAGGCCTGACCTGACCATCGCTTGCTTACTATCATAAAGGTAGCTTATCTTAGCAAGCATGGAACTCACGGACCGCGAGCAGGAGATCGTTGCGCTGCTCCGCCGCGACCCACTGGCGTCCTCCGAGGCCATCGCCCGGGCGCTCGGCAGCACCCGCCAGGCGGTCAACGTGCACCTGTCGAACCTGGGCAAGAAGGGCGTCATCCTCGGACGCGGCTACATCCTGAGTGACCAGCCGGCAGTGGTGGTGATCGGCGGGGCCAACATCGACGTCAAGGCACACAGCCTCGCCCCCGCCAGCCAGGGAACCAGCAATCCCGGCCGCGGCGAGATGACGCCCGGCGGCGTGGGCCGCAACATCGCCGAGAACCTTGCTCGCCTCGGCACCCGCACCCACCTGGTCGCCAACGTGGGCACCGATCCGATCGGTGACGGCCTGCTCGCCGCCACCTCCGCGGCCGGCGTCCACGTCGAGCACGTACGACGTACCGCGACCGCCACCGGGACCTACACCGCAATCCTCGACGCCGACGGCGAACTCGTGATCGCCGTCGCCGACATGGCGGCCAGCGACGAGATGGGCCCCGAGGCCGTCGAGGCCGCGCGCGACCTGATCGGCCACGCGAGCCACGTCGTCCTGGACGGCAACCTCGCCGCGCCAACCCTGGCCCGGGCCCTCGACCTGTGCCACGAGGCCGGCACCCGGATCGTGGTGGAACCGGTCAGCGTCGCCAAGGCCCGCCTCCTCTCCCCCGCCCTCGTCGCGGACCGCCCCGTCTTCGCGGTCACCCCGAACGCCGACGAACTCACCGCACTGACCGACCTGCCCGCACGCACCGATCGCCAACTCCTCAAGGCCGCAGCCCAACTCCACGACCGCGGCGTCGAGCACGTCTGGGTCCGCCTCGGCGGGCGCGGGTCGCTGCTCTCCAGCACCGGGAGCCACGTCTTCCTCGACGCCCACCCGATCGACGTCGTCGACGTCACCGGCGCCGGCGATGCCGCCCTGGCCGCCTTCGTCCATGCCCTGCTCGACGGCAAGGAACCCGTCGAAGCAGCGGCCTGGGCCCACGTCGCAGCAGCCCTGACCATCAACAGCCCGCACACCGTCCGCCCCGACCTGACCGCCCGCCTGGTCACCCAGACCGCCACCGGAGGAACCCGATGACACACCCCATGCTCCGCCTCACCGACGAGGTCCACGACGCGCTGGCCGACGGCCGCCCCGTGGTCGCCCTGGAGTCCACCATCATCAGCCACGGCATGCCCTACCCGGAAAACGTCGCCATGGCCAACGAGGTGGAGCAGATCATCCGCGACAACGGTGCCGTGCCTGCGACCATCGCGATCCTGGACGGCGTCCCCCGGGTCGGCCTGGACGCCGACGGACTGGAACTGCTCGGTTCCGACGACAACATCACCAAGGTCAGCGTCCGCGATCTCCCGTACGTCGTGGCGCAGGGCCTGCACGGCGCGACCACCGTGGCCTCCACGATGCGCCTGGCTGCCCTGGCCGGGATCCGCGTCTTCGTCACCGGCGGCCTGGGCGGCGTACACCGCGGCGCCGAGCAGTCGATGGACGTCAGCGCCGACCTGACCGAACTCGGCACCACTGATGTCGCCGTGGTCTCGGCCGGCGTGAAGAGCATCCTGGACATCGGCCTGACCCTGGAGAAGCTGGAGACCCTCGGCGTCCCCGTCGTCGCCTATGGCACCGATGAGTTCCCGTCCTTCTTCTCCCGCTCCAGCGGCTTCGCTGCTCCGATGCGCCTGGACACGCCGGCAGAGGTGGCCGGCCTGATGCGCGCGAAGTGGGACCTGGGCATCCACGGCGGAGTCGTCCTGGCGAACCCGATCCCGGCCGCGGACGAGATCCCCGCTGCGGAGATCGACGGCGTGATCAGCCAGGCCCTGCATGACATGGAGGGCGAGGGCATCCACGGCAAGGACGCCACACCGTACCTGCTGAACCGGATTGTGGAGATCTCCCAGGGTGCCAGCCTCACCGCCAACATCGCGCTGGTCCGCAACAACGCCGTCCTCGGCGCGGCCGTTGCCCGGGAGTACGCCGCCGCACGGTGACCGGGGCGCGATCCGTGACAGGGTGGCCCCGTGCAGACGGACGCGTTGATCAGGACCTGGCTCCTCGAGGTCCTCGCCGACGGCCCGGCGACCGCACTGGAAGTCGCCAGGGCCGTGTGGTCACGCCACGAGGACGAGATCCGCGACGTGGGTGACCTGCTCTTCACGTGGCAACTCGACCTGCGTCGTTGTGCCGAGGCGCTGATCTCCGGGGGCGACCTGGCAGTGCTCGCGTCGGGCAAGTGGGCCGCACCGGACGGATCGACGCCACCCACCCGGCGTACCTGGGCCGAAGCGGAGATCGCAGTGGCGGTGGAGCGCTACCTGGACGCCCTCGTCGACGAACACGCCGGCAAGGCCGTGCACCAGCGGAGGCTGGTGTCGGACCTGGTGGGGCTCACCAGCCACGGCGAGGATCGCGTGCACCAGTTGCTGTGCAACATCACCACGGTGGTGGGTGAGCACGACATCGCTCCACTCACGGGGTTCCCGCCGCGCTCCAACGTGCCGGTCGGCGTACGACCCGCGGTGGCGCAGGCATTGGAGCGCTTGCGGACGCACTAGACCGGCGTGCGCAACACCTTCTCCAACGCCTTGCCCCGGGCCAGTTCGTCGACCAACTTGTCGAGCCAGCGGATCTGCTGCATCAGCGGATCCTCCACCTCCTCGACCCGTACGCCGCAGACCACTCCGGTGATCAGCGATGCTGCGGGGTTGACCCGAGCAGCGGCGAAGAACTGTTCGAACGTGGTCTCGTCGGCGAGGTGCTGTTCGAGTTCGGCCCGATCGAAGCCGGTCAGCCAGCAGATCACCTCATCGACTTCTTCCCTGGAACGCCCCTTCTTCTCCGCCTTCGCCACATAGTGCGGATAGACGGAAGCGAAGCTGGCACGAAAGATCCTCACGTCACCCAGTCTCCCACCGCATGGTTGGCCAGCCGATCACGACATCTTCGTGACCGTCAGGCTCAGGTTGGCGTCGTCGGAGAAGAGGACGAGGACCGAGTGCGTGCCGTTGCTGAGCGTCCACCGCTCGGAGGAGTCGCTACCGAAGGGACCGCCGACCTTGTAGCCCGCGGCCTCCGCTTGCTGGACCATCTGCTCCACTTCCGCCTTGCTCACCCCGTCATAGTTCAGCGACCATCCGCCACCGACCTGGTCGCCGCCACTGCCGACGGTCACCACGGAGGTCGGCGCCCGGTCAGGCAGCGGCAGGTCGTCGGGCAACCCGTCGGGCAACTTGGTCCCGACGCTGACGTCGCCCATCTCGACGTCTTCATCACCGCTGTCTGCAGCGCCGCCCTCGTCCGGGGCGTCGTCGCCCTCATCGACCGAGCCGCCCTGCTGGCCCGTCTGCCCCTGCTCCTGCTCCTGGGCGGGCTCGTCATCACCGGAACATCCCGTGAGCAGCAGGCCGCACAGCGCCAGCGGCACTCCCGCCCGGACCGTGAGGGCGCGGAGGATCGACGTACGTTTTCCGGACGGCAGGTGGTTCATGGTGACTCCTGGCTATGTCGACACTGGTGTCCGTCTTGCGACATTACGCCTGATTCGCGCGTATCGCACTACTTCTTCACCCAGCGCTGGCGCAGGCGATACAGGTGCGTGCAACCGGTCTGGCGTCCAGACGACCCGGGGCGATCTCGCTCCCGCAGCGCTCGCAGAGCCCATAGGTCCCCTCCTCCACCCTGCGCAGGGCAGCCTCGATCTCCTCGAGTTGTTGCGCGGCCTGCCGGACGAGTGAGCCGACCTGCGAGCGCTCGAACGCGATCGTCGCTCCCTCCGGGTCATGCTCGTCGTCGGCGTTCGTGTCCTTGGAGGCCGCGATCACCTCGGCGTAGTCCTCGCTCAGGCTGGCCAGCCGGGTGAGCGTCTCACGGCGTACCTGTTCGAGGCGGGCGGCGGCGTGTTCGGGGCTGATCATGGGACGGCAACCTGGGCGGTGGGGCGGACGAGCAGTGGTTGATGACGGCACATGACGCCGAATCTAGGCTTCGCGGAGCCCACTCCAGTCGCGCATGTCGGTCACATGCGATAGCAAGGAGCCATGGAGTTCGAGGTGCACCCGCTGACGCCCGGTCGGTTCGAGGACTTCGCCGACGTGGTCAATCCCAATCGGCGCTCGACGCACTGCTGGTGCCTGTCCCACCGCATCTCCGCGGGTGAGATCCGCGAACTCGGCGGGGAGAGCCGGGAGCAGGCGATGCGCTGCTTGTCCGAGCGCGATCCCGCGCCTGGCGTGATCGGCTATGCCGACGGCGTTCCGGTCGGATGGTGCTCGATCTCGCCACGCACCGCGATCCCACGCCTCGAGGCGTCGAAGCTGATCCGGCCGGTCGATGACGTCCCCGTGTGGAGCATCATCTGCACTGTGATCCGCGGCGGTCACCGACGGCGGGGTTACACCAGGCCCCTGCTCGAGGGGGCAGTCGCCCACGCCGCTGCCCAGGGTGCGGTTGCCGTCGAAGCGCACCCTGTCGACCCCGATGGCAGGATGGACCTGACGATGGCGTTCGTCGGAACGCGAGCCATGTTCGAGGCCGTCGGGTTCGACGTCATCGGTACCACCGACGCACAGGCGAGCAAGATGCCGCGCCTGGTGATGCGTCGTAGCCTCCCGGGCTAACCGTCGAACTCTCCGTGCCTGCCCGCGCCCTGGGCGAACCGTCCCGCGCCGCCGAGCCCGTCAGCCTTGAGGGATTCCACCCCCACCCCCAGTTCGAAACCCATGGCCTCGGGCTCGGTCAGCCCGCGCTGCTCGAGCACCGAGCGGCGGTCGTTGCGCAGGCAGGTTTGCGGGAAGGCCGCGATCTCACGGGCGAGCGCCTCGGCCGCGTCGCGCGCCTGGCCCGGCTCGACCATCCGGTTGGCCAGCCCGATGTCCATCGCCTCGCCAGCCGCCACCGGACGCCCGGTCAGGATGAGGTCCATCGCCCGGCTCGTCCCGATCAGGCGCGGCAACCGCACCGTGCCACCATCGATCAGCGGCACGCCCCACCGGCGGCAGAAGACTCCGAGCGTCGCATCCGAGGCCACCACGCGAAGGTCGCACCAGAGCGCCAGCTCCAGCCCGCCGGCGACGGCGTACCCCTCGATCGCGGCGATCACCGGCTTGGTGAGCTGCATCCGGGTCGGCCCCATCGGCCCGTCCCCGTCGGGGCTGACCACGTTGCTTGCCTCCGTCCCGACGGCCTTCAGGTCCGCGCCGGCGCAGAAGTTGCCGCCGGTGCCCCACAGCACCGCGACGTCGGCGGCGGGGTCCGCGTCGAAGGCCCGGAACGCCTCGGCCAGGGCTGCTGCCATCTCGCCGTCGACTGCGTTGCGTCGCTCGGGGCGGTCCATGATCACGGTGCTGACCCGGTCACGGGTCTCGATGTGCACGGGCACGGTTCCTCCTGGTGGTCTGCGAGTGCGGCCAGTCTGGCCAGCGGTTGCGGCGTGGCGCAAGGAGCGTCCGTCGCGGTTGGCCATACTCGGGTGGCATGACCAACCGCGTGCAGCAACTGCTCGGCATCGAGATCCCGATCGTGCAGGCTCCGATGACGTTCATCGCCAATGCCGACCTGGCCGTCGCCGTCTCCGCGGCAGGAGGCATGGGCGTGCTGGAGACGCTCTCCCCGCAAGGACGCGAGGACCTGGCCCGGATCCACCATCTGACCGATCGCCCGGTCGGCGCCAACCTGATGATCCAGGGGTGGAAGCAGGACCCCTCGATCGTGGAGACGATCGCGCAGTCGCCGGTGAAGTACGTCGCCACCTCGGCCGGGGACCCGGCACTCTTCACCGATCGTCTCCACGACGCGGGCCTCACCGTCTTCCATGTGGTCGGCTCCCTGCGCGCGGCGCAGAAGGCGATCGACGCAGGTGTCGACGGCCTGGTCGTCGAGGGAGTCGAGGGCGGTGGGTTCAAGGGAGCCCTGGGCGCCTCCACCATGGTGCTGCTCCCGCTGATCGCCTCACGGACTGACCTGCCGCTGATCGCCGCCGGCGGCATCTGCGATGCGGCCTCCATGGCCGCGGCGTTCGTGCTCGGAGCCGAAGGTGTCCAGATGGGCACGCGGATGCTTGCCACCACCGAGTCCGTCGTACACACGAACTTCAAGGACGCCATCACCGCGGCAGGCGATGATGCGACCGTGCTCGTCACCCCCGGCTCTCAGGTGACGATGCGGGTGCTGCGCAATGCCATCACCACCGCCATCGAGGCCGGCGAGGAGTCGGGGAACGTGCTGGAGCGGATCACCGACCTCTACTTCAACGGCGAGATGGATGCCAGTGTCGCGAACACCGGTCAGGTCTCCGCTCGCATCGACACGATCGTGCCGGTCGCACAGGTGATCAGTGAGATGTGGTCCGGGTGCACCGCGGCGCTCAACGCCGCGCGCGCCCGGCTGGGGTGAGGCTCAGCCGCGGTTGAGCGCCACCGCGTCCTTGACCAGCTGCACGAATGCGTCCTCGTCGAGCGCGTCGGACTCCTTGAGGTCCACGGCCCGGCGCGTGCCGGCGTCCAAGCTCGCGTTGAACACCCCCTGCGGATCCGTCAGGGAGGCCCCCTTGGCGAAGGTGACCTTGACCTTGTCCTTGTAGGTCTCCACCGTCGCGACCAGCCCGTCACAGGAGAACGTCGGGACGCCGTCCGGGTTGGTCGGCTTGCGCCACTTGGTCTCCTCGACCATCGCCGGGTCGCCAGAGGCGATCAGGGAGCGGAGCCGGTCCACGCGTTCAGTTCGCCAGTCGGTCATCTGCCGACCCTAGCCCACACGAACGCTCACTCGTTGCGCCGCGAAAGCTCAGTCGTTGTCGCCGGGACAACAACAATTGAGCTCTCGAGCGTCAACGAGTGAGCGTTCGTGGGTTTGGCGTGGTCAGTCGATCCCGAGGGCTACCTTTGCCAGGCGCTCGCGCCGGGCCATGTGCTGGTTGGCCTGGAACTGTGGCATCACATAGCGGGCGAAGAGCTCGAGCGATCGGTTCCACCTGTCGGTGGTCACCCAGTCACGGGAGTTGATCAGGAAGGTGCCGAACTCCCCGACCTCTTCGCGGAGCTCGTTGATCTGCTGGACGCAGTCCTCCGGGCTGCCGATGATCCACGGGATGTTCTCTGCCATCCACTCGAAGGAGAGCTGCTCGTCGGGGAAGTCGGGGTCGAGCTTCATCAACGCCCCGAGGCCGAGACCGAGGAGGTAGTCGTAGGAACGCTTCACGCCTTCACGGATCTCGGCGAAGGCCTGCTCCTTGCTGTCGGAGACGTAGACCTCGCGGCTCACCCGCCAGTTCGCCAGGGCAGCGGCCTCGTCCAGGCCGGCCTCCCTTGCCCCCGCGAGCATCGCATCGCGGTGGCCGACCAGGTCCGGCGCTGCGTTGCTGTGGATCGGTGCGAAGTAGACACTGAGCGGAATCCAGCCGCGGTTGCCGCACTTCTCGAAGTTGTGCGTGCCGGTCAGCCCGGCCACTCCGAAGGGCGGCACCATCTGGTACGGCCCCACCTGCAGCTGACGGTCCTCGTAGTGCCAGAAGGTGCCCTGGTGGGTCACCGGTTCATCCGAGGTCAGCAGCTTCCAGATGATCTCGAGCGATTCGTTGGTCCGTGGGGTTGCCTCATCGGGGGCCATCTGGAACAACGCCTTGTCCGTGGGCAGGCCACCGCCGCCGAAGCCATAGATCAACCGGCCGCGGGTGAGGTGGTCCAGGAAGGCAAGCCGTTCGGCGACCAGGAAGGGATCCTGGTAGGGCAGGTTGACCACGCCCGTGCCGAGACGGATCTTCGTGGTCACCGCCGACGCCTTGGCGATCATGAACTCGGGGATCGGCACGTTTTCGTAGCCACCGGTGTGGTGCTCACCGATCCAGAACTCATCGAAGCCGAGCTTCTCCGCAAGGACGATCTCGTCGATGTCCCGGTCATAGGACAGGGTCCAGTTCTCCCGAGGGGGGTGCTCGGGCATGGTGAAGATTCCAAACTTCATGGATATTCCTTCCGAATCAGCATTGGTTGGGTCCGGCATTGGGTTGGTTTCGACAAGCTTCAGGCTCTGCTTCAGGCCGTGCCTTGCACACTGACGAGCGCACGGAAGCGACTCCGGTGGAACACGAGGGGCTCGACACTGACGTTGCCGAGGAGTTCGTGCACCCGGAGCAGGACGATGGCGTGGTCCCCGGCCGGGACCACGGTGTGGATTCCGCAGTTCAGCCAGGCCGTCGCCCCCTCGATCAGCACCGCTCCGTCCGCGGTCACGTCCCACGCCACGCCGTCGAAGCGGTCACCTTCGGGGCTCGCCAGGGAACGACAGGCATGGCCCTGCGCCTGGGACAGCACACTGACGCCGAGGCGATGCTGGGATCGCAACTTGCGCCAGGTCTGGGAAGTCACCTGCATGCAGACGGAGACCAGCGGCGGGTCCAGCGACACGGCCGTGAACGAACTGGCCGCCATCCCGACTGGCTCGCCGTCAATCAGTGCGCTGACCGCGGTGACACCACTCGGGAAGCACCCGAAGACCTCCTTGAGCCGGACTCCGTTGACTGGTTCTCCATCAAGCTTGATCACATGTGCTCCAAGGTGTGACGGGGGTCATATCGAGTGGAACGTAAGCAACCATACAGTCGGTTATGGTGAAGGTGTCAAGGGTCACACACGACCCACCTGAATCGATTCGGACCGGAGCGACTCCATGACCATCCTCGTGACCGGCGGTTCCTCAGGCATCGGCCGCGCCATAGCCATCCACTGGGCATCACGCGGCCACGACGTGATCGTGAACTACCACGCCAACGACGACGCCGCCCATGCCACGCGCGAACAGATCGAGGAGTGCGGCCAGCGCGCCTTCCTCGTCAAGGCAGACCTCGCCACCCCCGAGGGCATCCAGGCCCTCATCGCGGCCGCCCGGGAGCATGCGGACCACCTGAGCCTCTACGCACATTGCGCAGCCCTGGCCGTGACGGGCGGCGCGCTCACTGTGGCCCCAGAAGAGTTGTCCGCCGCGATCGCCGTGAACGGAACCTCCCTGATCCCGATCACACAGGGTGTCCTGCCCCTGCTCCGCCGGGGCTCCAGCGTGATCTACCTGAGCAGCCAGGGTGCCACCAGGGTGATCAAGTCCTACGTCGCACTTGGCCCGCCCAAGTCGCTGGGCGAGGCGCTGATCCGTTATCTGGCGGTCGAACTGGCACCGCTCGGCGTACGGGCGAACACAGTCGCAGCAGGAGCCTTGGACACCCCTGCCTTCCGGACCATGTTCGGCGAAGTTGCACAACGGCGACTCGACGCCGCTGCCGCCGCCAACCCCAGTGGCCGCCGGCTTGATTTCACGGACGTGATTGCTGCCGTCGAACTGCTGACCGCACCAGATGCATCCATGGTCCAGGGGCAGACCCTGATGGTCGACGGCGGCACATCACTATGACCCCGCTCGACCACATGGCAAGGATTGTGACCCTTGACACGACGCCACGGAACCTATTCCATGTACCTCATTCCAAACCGTTCGTTTGGTTATAAACCCAGGAGATGCATCGTGGCGAAGAAGAGAATCGTGGCGGCAGTCACCACTGCGCTGTTGCTCGCAGGCGGCCTGACCGCATGTGGCAGTTCCAGCGAGGGCAGCGAAGGCGGGCTCTCGGTCAAGGCTGGCGTCATCGGACCGAAGACCAGTCCGGCATCGCAGTACTGGATCGAACTCGAGCGCGGGATCGAACTGGCACTGGATGAGGCCGAGGAGCGGTACGGCGTCACCTTCGACCTCGTCAAGCGCGACGACAAGGGCGAGCCCGAGACCGGAGCGCGCCTGATCCAGGAGCTGTTGAACCAGGAGCAGGTCGACGTGATCTTCGGCCCGTCCCTCTCCGGGGTCGCTCTCCAGGTGGCGCCCGTGATCCAGCGCGCTGGCCGTCCGTGGATGACCGGTATCCCCACCGCCGACGAGATCATCGACTACTCCAGCCAGCCCAACTGGGGCTTCCGCACCAACTACAACAACGCCCAGAACATCGAGGCCGTCGCCAACGTCGCCTTCGGTGAGGGCAAGACCGTCGGCATGATCTATGGCACGGACGGCTTCGGTCAGGCCGGCTACGACGCGGTCAGCTCCTACGCCGAGGCCAACGGGCTCGACCTGGTGCGGGCAGAGGGCGTGGACCCCGGCGCCACGTCGATGACGGCACAGGTCAACACGCTCAAGGGTGCCGGCGTCGACACAGTCATCGTCTGGTTCACCACCGGTGCGGACCACGCCACGATGATGCGGAGCATGGCCCAGGTCGACTACGACCCCGAGGTGGTGGCGACCGCAACCATCCTCGATCCAGCCTTCGTCGAGCTCTCCAAGCCCCAGGAGTGGGACAACACCGTCTTCGCCGCACCGATCGACTTCGAGTCGCCCGAACTGGTCGCCCTCACGGAGCGCTATGTGGAGGAGTACGGCGAGCAGCCGCTCATCCTGACCGCGGTCTGGTCCCTCTATGCAGCGACGCTGACGTACGCCGCAGCAGTCGCGGAGGCCGGTGACTCCAACGACTACGCCGCCGTCCGCGATGCCATCGAGGCGCTGGAGTCCATCGAGGTCCTGGGCCAGGAGTTCGACGCACCGTTCAGCCAGGACGACCACGAGTTGTTCACCCCGGAGGACTGGATCTCCTACCAGTTCGACGAGTCGGGCACGGTCGTCAAGGCCGACTGACCCGACGACACCGATCCCCTGAGGAGAATCCATGGACTCCGTCCTCGTCGGCTTGACGCTCGGCGGACTGTACGGTCTGGTCGCACTCGCCTTCGTGCTCACCTTCCAGACCACCAGGACCCTGAACTTCGCCCTCGGTGAGTTCATCACCGCCGGAGGATTCCTCTTCCTGGCCATCGTTGCGCTCGATGTCCCGGCCTGGTTGGCAGTGGCCCTCGCCGTGGTCCTGATCGGCCTGCTGGGCACTGTCGTCGAGCGGACTGTCGTGCGGCCCTTCAACTCGGGGCCGCACGACATCCGGTGGCTGCTCACCACGGCTGGCCTGTCCCTGATCATGCTCGACCTGCTGCGCAACTCCCAGGGCTCGGGCACGAAGGCACTCAACGGGATCGGCTTCGATGGCTTCACCTCGATCGCGGGGACCAAAGTCAGCACCCAGTTCCTGCTGATCCTGGTCGTCGCGATCGGGGTGACCCTGGCGCTCACCTGGTTCACCATGCGGACCACTCTGGGCACCATCTTTCGCGCGGTGGCCGAGGATCGTGAGACCGCTTCCCTGATGGGCCTCAATCCCGGCCTCGTCGCCCTGGGCGCCTATGCCATCGCGATGACCATCGCAGCCGCGGCGGGCATCATGTACAGCTCCGAGGTCGGCCTCTCCATCAGCACCGGCCAGGGGCTCCTGGTCGCCGGGTTCGCTGCCGCGATCCTGGGCGGTCTGGACAGCATTCCCGGTGCGCTCGCCGGCGGCATCATCTATGGGGTTGCCACCGTCGTGGCCACCGACTGGCTGGGCACCGCCGTCGGTGGCGTCATCGGCCTCGTGGTCACCGTCATCGTGCTTGCCGTCCGTCCCCAGGGCCTTCTGGGCCGCGTCGTCATGGAGAAGGTCTGATGCCCGACACCACGATCACCCTGCGCAGGAGCCTGCTGCGCAAGGACATCCTCGTCCTGGTCATTGCCCTCGCCGTCGCGGCGTTCGCCATCGTCCCCGGGCTGGGCGGCGACCCCCTGACCATCTCCCGCAGCCAGTCGATGGGGGCAATCGCCGTCGCACTGGTAGCTGCCTGTGGGCTGAACCTGCTTGCCGGCTATGCGGGCCTCGTCTCCCTGGGGCAGGGAGCCTTCGTCGCCATCGGCGCCTACGTGAGTGCATGGGCCCTGCTGGAGACCGGTCTCCCCTGGCCCGTCTCCCTGGTGGTCGCCATCGGCGCCTCTGCCGCTGCCGGTGCGGTGCTGTCGCTCGCGGCCGCACGGCTGTCCGGCCCCCAGGTCGCCATGATCACCCTCGCCTTTGCGGTGATGGTCCATCGGATCTTCGTCGAACTGGAGATGTTCGGGAGGTTGGCCGGCTATCCCAACGTCTCGAACCACGACACCTCCCTGCTCGAGCCGGTCACGATCGGCGGCACTGTCCTGGAACCCCCACTCTTCGCCGGGACCGGCCCCTTGGTCATGCTCCTGGTCGGCGCGCTGGCAGTCCTCTCGTTCGTCGCCTATCGCAACCTGGCCGAGTCCGCGTGGGGCCGGAGCCTCCGTGCCCTCGCCACGAACGAGATCGTCGCCTCCCACATCGGGATCAACCCGCGACGCCGCAAGACCGCCGTCTTCACGGTCGCCGCGGCGTTCGGCGGCATGGCCGGCACCATGCAGACCCAGTTGCAGGCCCACCTGCAGCCCGAGTCGTTCACCTTCACCCTCAGCCTCAGCCTGATCATCATGGTGATCCTGGGCGGTTCCGGTCGCCTCTATGGCCCCGTGGTCGGCGTACTGGTGCTGATGACGCTCGAACATTCCCATGCCATGCAGGGCATCGTGGAGTTCCAGCAGGAGAACTTGAGCGACACCTGGTTCCTCTCCGACGAGGGCCTCACCGGCCTGCTGCTGATCCTGACGCTGGTCTTCCTGCCCAGCGGCCTGGCCGGCGGCGCCCAGCAACTGTGGCACCGCTGGCGGGCAGCCCGCACGCCTGCCGCCGCCACGAGCGGAGACGAGCCTGCGCTCGACATCGACGAGGCGCCCATCGACGAGGCGCCCATCGAATCGGTCCGCCAGCAGGTGCAGGGCTCCAGTGAGCACCACGCCCATGCCGAGGTGATGCGCCTGACCGGGGTGACCCACAGCTTCGCCGGGCTGAAGGCGGTCGACGACATGCAGCTGTCCGTTCGGTCGGGGACCATCCATGCGCTGGTCGGCCCCAACGGGGCCGGGAAGACGACCTTGGTCAACCTGATCACGGGCGTCTACCCGCTCCAGGGCGCCTCACGTGTCGAGATCCGCGGGGCCGATGCCACCGGCCTGGCTCCCCACGCCATCTACCAGCTCGGGGTGGCTCGCACCTTCCAGACTCCGCAGCTCTTCCACGGCGAGAGCGCCCTGGTCAACGTGATGGCGGGCCTGGACGCCAAGCTCGGCGAGTCATTCCTGGCCACCCTGCTGCGCCTGCCCAAGGTACGCCGACTCGAAGCGCAGGCACGAGAGCGCGCCATGGGCCTGCTGGGCACACTCGGCATCGAGGAGCACGCTGACGTCCCAGCCGGGGAACTCCCCTACGGCCTGCAACGGTCCGTCGAACTCGCCCGTGCACTGGCCAGCGATCCCGAGTTCCTCATCCTGGACGAGCCGGCCGCCGGGCTCAACCCCTCCGAGACCTATCAACTGGGCACCACCCTGGAAGCCATTGCCGCCACCGGAGTCGCCATCTTGCTGGTCGAGCACGACATGAGCCTGGTGATCCGCGTCGCCGACGAGGTCACCTGCATGGAGCGCGGAGCACGGATCTATCACGGCGACGCTGCTGGCCTGCAACAGGACGAACGGGTGCTGGCCGCCTATCTCGGCGCGGGCCACGTCACCATCGAGGGCAAGGGGAACCAGAATGCTTGAGGCCAGGGACGTCGTCAGCGGCTATGGCTCGGTCAGCGTCCTGCACGGCGTCGACCTGGAACTCGACCGTGAGGAGATCGTCGCGGTGGTCGGGGCCAACGGCGCGGGGAAGAGCACCCTGGCCCGCACGTTGGCGGGCCTGCTCCCCCTGCGCTCGGGCAACATCATCCTGGACGACACCCAGGTCGGAGCAAGCAGTTCACACTCACGGGCCAGGCATGGCCTGATCATGGTCCCCGAGGGACGACGGCTCTTTGCCGGCCTGACCGTTCGCGAGAACATCAACCTGGGCCGCTCCGCAGTCGGCAAGCGAGGCAGCGATCCCGAGCCTGCCGACGTCCTCGGCGACATCTTCCCCATCATCAAGGAACGGGAGAACCAACGGGCCGGCCTGCTCTCGGGCGGTGAGCAGCAACAGGTGGCCCTGGCGCGGGCCCTGGCCGGTCGCCCCCGGTATCTCCTGCTCGATGAGCCGTCACTCGGGCTCAGCCCCGCCCTGACCACGCAACTGTTCGAGACCATCGCACGTATCCGCGAGCACCTCCCGGTGGGCATCCTGCTGGTCGAGCAGATGGTGGACCGGGCCCTGGCCCTGGCTGACCGGGCGTACGTCGTGGAGCGGGGCCGCGTCGTACTGTCAGGCACAGCAGCGGACGTCGCTGCCTCACCCGAGGTGCAGCGCGCCTATCTCGGTGGAGCAGGCAGTGCACCTGCCAGCGACGGACCGGCCGCTCCATGACCGCGCTCCCCCTGTCCGGGCAGGTCGCCCTCGTCACCGGTGCCGGCCGCGGGCTGGGGCGATCCCATGCCCTTCACCTGTCCTCCCTGGGCGCTGCCGTGGTGGTCAACGACCTCGAGGTCAGCACCTCCGGCGGCAAGGTCACGGAGTCAGCAGCAGCTGAGGTCGTCGCACTGATCGAGGAACGCGGCGGACGGGCGCTCCACGACGGTGGGGACTGCTCCAGCTTCGACGTTGCCGAACACATGGTTGCCAACGCCGTCGCCACCTTCGGGCGCCTGGACATCCTCGTCAACAACGCAGGCATCCTCCGCGACCGGATGGTCTTCAACCTGGACGCTGCCGAGTGGGACGACGTGATCAGGGTCCATCTGCGCGGACACGCTGCCCCGCTGCGCGCAGCTGCCCGGCACTGGCGATCACTCAACGAGGCGCCGGGCCGCGCCCCCTGCGGACGCGTCGTCAACACGGTCAGCGAATCGGGCCTGTACGGCAATGCAGGACAGACCAACTACTCCGCAGCCAAGGCCGGGATTGCCGCCCTGACCCAGGCCGCGGCCCGGGAACTCATCCGCCATGGCGTGACCGTGAATGCCATGGCACCCCGGGCGCGGACCAGGATGGTCGAACACACCTGGGGAGCCAGCGCGGACGGGACCGGAGCCTTTGGCGCCTACCGTCCCGAGCACGTCTCCGCATTCCTCGGATGGCTCGTCAGCGATCGGGCGAGTTCCGTGACCGGACAGGTCTTCACTGTCTTCGGCAACACCATCCAGTTGATGCAGGGATGGCCCCCGGCCTCGTCGATCACCTACCAGGGCGAGCCGTCGACTGCCGCGATCGATCGTGCATGCGACGTCCTGTTCGCCACCCGGGAACGCCGACTGGCCCCCTTTCCCTACGACCCATCGCTTGGCATGGCGCAGCAATGACACCCAACGCCGACTTCCTTGCCATCCCGACGTTACCAACCTATTGTTTGGTTATCTCATTGACCGGCACTGCACAGGAGTGAGACCGATGACCGATCCCCGCCCACGCGTCCAGGGAACACCACCGGAGGTGGTCGGCGTGGCCTGCACCGCGTGCCACCACCCGATGCCGACCCCCCGCCCCGCCTGTGCCGCCTGTGGCGGTCCGGTCGCCGAGGCGCGCTTTGGTCCCGCTGGCGTCATCTGGTCATCGACAGTGGTCCGGATCCCGGTGGGAGACCGACAACCGCCGTACGCGCTGGCCTACGTCGACCTCGAGGACGGCCCCAGGGTGCTCGCCCACGTCGCCGGCGCAGTGGAAGCGCCGGCGGTGGGCAGCGCCGTAGAACTCGTTGCACCTGTCGATGGTGACGTGACCGTGGAGGTGATCGCGTGAGCACCTGGATCAGTGGGGTAGGCACCTCGAACTTCGGCAAGCAGCCCGATCTCTCCCCTGCCGAACTCGCCTGGCAGGCGATCGGCGAGGCGCTGAGCGACGCTGAACTGGCATCCGGAGCACGCCCCGGGATCGACGCGGTCTATGTCGGCAGCGTCTTCGGTGAGCCAGGTGTTGCGGTGCGGGTGCTCCAGGGACATGCCATCACCGGCGTACCCGTGATCACCGTGGAGAACGCCTGCGCCAGCGGCACGTCCGCCCTGCACGAGGCTGCCGTCGCCCTCACCTCGGGCCGATATGAGCAGGTGCTGGTGCTCGGGGTCGAGCAGATGACCCCGTTGTTCAACGGGCCGATCATCCCCCAGCAATCCGACACCGAGGGTCGCACCGGCCTCGCGATGCCGAGCATGTATGCCATGGAAGCCAGCCGCTGGCTCTACGAGGGGCGCACCACCCTCGAGCAACTCGCCGCCGTCTCGGTGAAGAACCACCGCCACGCCATGCACAACGACCGGGCACAGTATCGCGGCGAGTACACGATCGAGGAGGTCCTTGCCTCCCCGATGATCTCGGACCCGATCACCCTGCTCCAGTGCAGCCCGATCTCCGACGGCGCCGCGGCCGTGGTGATGTCCCGCAACCGCGTCAGCACGACCGATGTCGAACTGGTCGCCTCCGCACAACGCTCGGGCGGCCCGTGGGACCACCGTAGCGATGATGTCTGGGGCTATCGCCTGATCCACGACACAGCCCAGGATGTCTTCGAAGCAGCCGGCCTTGGCCCCGATGCCGTGGACCTGGCCGAGGTCCACGACGCATTCACCATCGGGGAGTTGACCACCACCGAGGCCCTTGGCCTCGCGCCGGCGGGAGAGGCCGGAGCACGGGCTGCATCCGGCGCCACCGCACTGGGAGGCGCCCTGCCGATCAACCCTTCAGGTGGGCTGCTCTCACGTGGTCATCCGCTTGGGGCGACCGGCGTGGCACAGGTCGCGGAGGTGGTCTGGCAGTTGCGCGGGGTGGCCGGAGGTCGTCAGGTGGACGGGGCCCGGGTCGGCCTGGTCGAGACAATGGGCGGCGGGGTCTCCGGCGTCGACGGGAACGCGTGCGTGGTGGCCCTGCTCCGTGGCCAGCACGGAGAGAGGAACTGACATGGACGCACGGCCGGGCAGCAACGAGGACCTGGACGAGATCCTCTCCCCCGAGGCGGTCCGCGACCCCTACACGTACCTGGGCCGCCTCCGTGAGCAACACCCGGTCCACTGGAACGCTCGCTATCGGTCCTGGGTCATCACCAGCCACGCCGACGTGAGCGCCGCCATGTCGGACGCACGCTTCTCGTCGGACCGGATCGCCCCGGTCATCGAGCGAGAACGCGCCAAGGCCGAGCCCAAGCATGACCTGATCGAGACCCTGGAGTTGCTCAACGGGTGGCTCGTCTTCCGCGACCAGCCCGAGCACACGCGCTTCCGGCGCCTGGTCCACAAGGCGTTCTCGCCGCGGATCCTCTCCGCGATGAGACCGGAGGTCGAGCGCATTGCTGACGAACTCCTCCAGGAGGCCGGCGCAAAGGCACGCAGTGAGGGCACCATCGACCTGATCGAGGAGGTGGCCTATCCGCTTCCGGCAATCGTGATCGCGTCGATGCTGGGCGTCCCACCCGAGGACCGGGTGCTCTTCAAGAACTGGTCCGATGACATCTCTGCCTTGATCTTCGGAGCGCTGGAGGACCCGGGACGCCATGCCAGGGCGCAGTCCGGCATGTCCGAACTCGTTGCCTACATCAAGGCCCACCTGGCCAGGGTTCGTGACGAGCCCGGTGACGACCTTGCCAGTTCCCTGGTGCAATCGCGCAGTGGGGAGGATGCGCTGACCGAGCCGGAGCTGGTGGCGATCTGCGTCAACCTGCTCTTCGGTGGGCACGAGACCACCACGAACCTGATCGGCAACAGCATCCTCGCGCTGATCCAGCACCCGGAGCAGGCCGCCATGCTCCGCGAGGACCCGGGCCTGATCGACCAGGCCGTGGAGGAACTCCTCCGCTACGACGGCCCTGCCAAGGCGGTGGTCCGGATTGCTGGCGAGGACATCGAGATCGGTGGGCAGCGGATCAAGCAGGGAGACCGGGTCTTCCTGATGCTCTCCAGCGCCAACCACGATCCCCGGGTCTTCGAGGACCCTGAGAAGCTGGACTTCAATCGTGGGCGCAGCCCACACATCGCCTTCGGCATCGGGATCCACTATTGCCTCGGCGCCATCCTGGCCAGGCTCGAGGCCACTACAGTGATCCCCCGGATCCTGACCAGGTTTCCCGACATCGCGTTGGCCGACGAGGAGCTCGAGTGGAACGAAGTCATCCTGACCCGCGGGTTGAAGCGCCTTCCGGTGCGGCTGCACAGTGACTGACCAGGTGGCCGCCCCGGCCCGGCTCTTCGACCTCTCCGGAAAGGTCGCCATCGTCACCGGAGGCTCGTCGGGCCTCGGCATCCAGTTTGCCCGCACCCTGGCCGCAGCAGGTGCGGACATCGCCCTGGGCGCACGCCGGGCCGAGCAGTTGCAGGTCGTTGCCGAGGAGATCCGTGCGCTGGGACGACGCGTCCTCGCCGTCCGCACCGACGTCTCCAGCCGGGCCGACTGCGACGACCTCGTCGCGCAGGCCGTTGCCGAACTCGGCGACGTGCACGTCCTGGTGAACAACGCCGGCACCAGCCGGACCGTGCCCGCCCACCGGGAGGGTCCCGAGGACTTTACCGCAGTGATCGACGTCAACCTGATCGGTGCGCACCAGATGGCGCTGGCGTTCGCGCGACACTGCATAGCGGCCGGCCACGGCGGAAGCATCGTCAACATTTCCTCGGTCCTGGCGCTGAGCGGCACCACCACGCCCCAGGCCGGCTATGCGGCCTCCAAGGCCGGCCTGCTCGGCTTGACCCGGGACCTGGCCATGCAGTGGTCGGGTCGCAAGGGCATCCGGGTCAACGCCCTCGCCCCGGGATACTTTGCCTCCGAACTGACCCAACCGCTCCTGGCCGATCCCGCGCAGGCCGCCGCATTGACCGACCGTACGGCGCTGGGGCGGCTCGGCAATCCCGAGGAGCTCGCAGGCGCCCTGCTGTTGCTGGCCTCGGATGCCGGTTCCTACATCACCGGGGCCACACTCGCCGTCGATGGCGGCTGGAGCCTGCACTGAACCGTCCTGCCGACAACCACGGGGTCAGAGCAGGGTCTTGAGCTTCACACTCGTGTCGCTGACCCGATCCGGATCCGGGGAAGCGCCCGTTGCCAGTGCCCGACGGACCGCGACGAAGTCCGCAGGTGCGTTGACCGACTCGGCCCCGACCAGGACGCCACGCCGATAGAGCAGGTGGGTGAAGGAGCCATCGGCAGGCGAGCCGCGCAGGACCGCGCGGTCATGACTGCTGGGCGCGCCCGCCATCTGCAACTTGGCGTCGTACTGGTCGGACCAGAACCATGGCACGACCGGCTGTGTACGCGGTGCCTTGCCGAGCAGCGACCAGGCTGCGGCCGCGGCCTGGTCCGTGGCGTTCTGCACCGATTCCAGCCGCACCATGGTGCCGTCCCCCAGCGGGTGTGGCTGCACCGTGGCGTCACCAGCAGCGACGATCCCGGCTGCGCTGGTCCGCGCCTGCGCATCGACGATGATCCCGCCATCCACGGCAAGACCGAGTTGATCGGCGAGTTCCAGGCGTGGTTCCACTCCGATACCCACCACGACGAGATCGGTGTCGAGCCGGCCACCATCCGTGAGCACGGCCTGTCGCACGGTGGTCTCGCCCTCCAGTGCAGAAACGGCACACCCGGTGCGAACCTCGACGCCGTGGTGGCGATGCAGGTCGGCGGACCAGGCAGAGAGTTCCGGGCTGACAGCACGGCCCAGGAGGCGATCTCCTGCTTCGACCACGGTGACGGTGACGCCATTGCGCGCAAGGACTGCGGCGGATTCGAGTCCGATGAAGCCACCACCGACCACCACTGCGCGCCGCACCCCCGGCAGCAGCGCCTTGAGTCGATCGGCGTCATCGAGGTCGCGCATGTGGACCACATCGTCCAGTCCCCCACCAGGCACGTCAAGGCGACGTACCCTGGCGCCCGTGGCCAGCACGAGCCGGTCGAAGGCCAGGGTGTCCCCGGTGTCCGTCGTGGCAGTCCCCGACGTTGCATCGACCTTCTCCACCCTCACACCCCTGCGCAACTCGATCTCGCGCGAGGCATAGAACGCCTCAGGACGCAGGGCGAAACCATCCCGCTCGGTCACCCCGAGCAGGTAGTCCTTGGAGAGGGGCGGCCGGTGATAGGGCAGGTGGTCCTCGGCACCGACGACGGTGATCGAGCCGGCGTACCCGCCCTCGCGCAGCGAGGCAGCCGCGTGGATGCCGGCGTGGCTGGCGCCGACGACGAGGATGGCGCTCACAGTTGCTCCGGGGCCACTTCGACGGTCAAGCCATCCAGGTCATCGCTCATCCTGATCTGGCACGAGAGGCGACTCTGCGGACGACGTTCGGCCATCGCGCCGTCCAGCATGTCGTCCTCCATCTCGGAGACCTCACCGGTCCTGGCGAGCCACTCGTCATGGACATAGACATGGCAACTGGCGCAGGCCAGTGAGCCACCACACTGGCCGACGATTCCCGGCACGCCGTTGGCCACGGCGGTCTCCATCACCGACTGGCCCTCGTCGGCATCGATGCGGTGTTCCTCGCCATACGGATCGAAGTAGACGACGCCAGGCACGGGAGCTCCTTGGGTGAGTGGACTTTCTCCCACGTTACCAAACGTATGGTTGGAAAAGAACCGCCGTAGACTACTTTGTGATCGATCATCCACCAGGGCAGTCCGCCCGGTGCCAGCCCAGGAGGAATGTCCGTGCCGCGACCCAGCAGGTGGGACGACGTCGTCGAAGCCGCTGCCCGAGTCTTCAGCGAGAAGGGATTCCGTGGCGCCTCCCTGGAGGACGTGGCAGCCGAGGTCGGCATGCTCAAGGGAAGCCTCTACAACTACATCAAGAACAAGGAGGACCTGCTCTTCGCCATCATCCGCCCGAGCGCAGAGGCCCTCCTGGAGTCGGCCCGCAGCCTGAAGGGCTCTGACCTTCCGGCAGCCGAGAAGGTGCGACAGATCGCCCAGATCCACTTCGACATCATCGATCGACAACTCCCCTATGTGACGGTGTACGTGCAGGAGATCGCCGGCAAGGAGGTCGCCCCGGAGTGGACCGCGATGGACCGCGAGTACCTCGGACTGGTGACCGGATTCATGGCCGAAGGAATCGACCAGGGCGACTTCGCCGACCACCTCGAACCGCGTCTGGCAGCCAAGGCCCTGATCGGCTCGCTCAACTGGGCGACCCGGTGGTACAAGCCGACCAGTCCCGCGCACGCCCGGGCTACCGCCACCCAGATCGCCGACATCTTCCTGGCCGGGATGTTCGTCCGGCGACGCGCCTGAGTCAGACTTCCCACTCCAACCAGACCACCAATCTCGACACCATCGGGACTGGGGTCTTGTGCGTCCCGTCACAGTGGTGCAGAGTGTAGGCAGCCGATCGGTCGGCTAAACATCAGTGGCGAGCCGAGCCCGATGGAGACACCTGGCCCGCAGACGGAGGAGTCGAAGCATGGCAACTGGACAAGGATCACGATCGAGCACCCTCGACGACCGCGGGTTCCCGCTCTTCTGGGACGAGGCGCGGGAGACGATGCCACGGGCCGATCGGGACGCCGTGATCCTCACCCGGATCCAGCACCAGCTCCACTTCGTCTACGAGAACCTGCCCTTCTATCGGCGCCACTACGACAACCACGGATTCCACCCGGACACCGTCACCTCCCTGGACGACTTCACCCGCAAGGTCCCGGTGATCACCAAGAAGATGCTCGTGGCCGACCAGGCCGAGCATCCCCCCTTCGGCAGCTACACCGCCACCGATTCGATGGGCGACATCGCCCGGATCCACGGCTCGTCAGGAACCTCCGGCGTCCCCACGCTCTATGCCGTGAGCCAGAACGACTGGGATCGCGCTGCGGACGTGCACGCCATGGCCCAGTGGATCGGTGGCATCCGTCCCGACGACCTCGTCCAGGTCGGATTCCCGTTCGGGCTCTTCTTCGGCGGCTGGGGAACCCTGCAAGGCACCGAGCGCCTCGGTGCTGCAATGTTCCCGCTTGGCGTCGCGGAGTCCGAGAAGCACCTGGAGTTCATCGATCGCCTCAAGCCACGCGTCTTCGCGGCCACGCCGTCCTACTGCATGCACCTGATCTCCGTCGCGCAGGGCATGGGCATCGACCTGAAGGCCTCGTCGGTGAAGATCCTCCTGGTCGGCGGCGAGCCCGGTGGCAGCCTGCCCGGCACTCGCCAGATCCTCGAAGAAGCATGGGGCGCGACCATGGTCGATGCAGGTTCCACCTCGGAGATGTACCCGTTCCAGACCAACGTCGGTTGCCTGGCCAAGAACGGCACGCACTTGATCACCGACGAGGTGTTCACCGAGGTCGTCGACAAGGACGACCACAACCAGCCGATCCCCGAGGGCGACCGGGGCGCCATCATCTACACCCACCTGTGGCGCGAGTCCCAGCCGATGATCCGGTTTGCGCCCGGCGACGAGTCCTACATCAGCCACGACCCGTGTCCGTGCGGGCGCACCTACCCACGCCTGCCCGAGGGTGTCCTGGGCCGCCTCGACGACATGCTGGTGATTCGCGGTGCCAACATCTTCCCCAGCGCCATCGAGACAGCACTGCGCAGCGTCAACGGATTCGGGCCCGAGTTCGAGATCCGGGTGTCAAAGCGCGGTGCCCTGGACGAGATCGTGGTGCGCGCCGAGCACGATGCGGAACACCCCGGCGATCTTGACCAATTGCGCACCGACGGCGAGGCCATGCTCAAGAAGATGTGCGGGATCCGGATCCCGGTCGAGCTGATCGAGCCAGGCACCCTCCCCGCAACCGTGTTCAAGGCACGACGCGTCGTCGACGAACGCCCCCGTCCCTGATCAGGGCGCCGCAGGCACCCTGCGGCCTGCGGCAGCAAGAACCCCACCCAGCGCGGCCACCACGCCTGCGACGAGCAGCCAGGTTGGCAGTGCCGAAGGGATGCCCAGGTGGACCGTGAGCCCCAGGATCCGGGAGAGGCCGAGCGGCAGCACGGCCATCTCGTCGTTGAGCTTGGTCAGCGCCGTTTCGAGCCCGGGCACCCCGAGGAGTGCGCTGACCAACAGCAGCGCTGCCCCGATGCCGATCAGGACGGCCCCGATGCCCTGGCGCAAGCGGAGCCCGTACGCCGCGCCGAGGACCACGACGACGACCACCAGCGAGTGCAGGAACGCCGCGAAGGCGAGCGTCACATAGATCTCGCGGGTGGTCTCGTCGATCCAGAACCGGTACCAGTAGCCACCCGGGCCACGCACCCCGACAGCCGCCATGAAGAGGACGCTGCGCAGCACGAGTGCGCCACCCAGCCCTGCCCAGATCCAGAATCCATCCGCCCCGGGGCGCAGCCAAGCCAGGACGCCGCGCGCAGCGGCCCCCAGCAGCGCGAGTGAACCCAGGGTGGCGACCAGATACCACGGCGAGAGCGCGGAGCTAAAGGTGATCCGTGCCCCGACCACGACGACCACCGGCACGGCCAGGACCAGCCATCGCATCCGTGTCGTGGGTGCGGGCGCATCACCTCGGACGCGCCACGGCATGAAGGCGCCCGAGCGCAGTGCCGGGAGCAACACCAGGGCGAGCAGTCCCGCAAGCGCCAGCGCCAGTGCAGCCGGGCGTGTGACCGCGACCCGCTCCGCGTGCTCCATGCCGGCATCGGCCGCGAAGAAGTTGTACGGTGGCAGGTCGAGGTTGCCGTGCCACTTCTGCTCATGGGCGGTCACCGCAGCGTGGTAGGCAGGCAGCGCGCCGCGGAACTCGTCGTACGCCGCGGAGTCGCCCGTGTCGAGCCATTCGTAATAGCGCAGGAAGAGCACCCGGAAGACCTGGAGCGTGCGCAACAGGTCGACCTCGTATTCCAGTGCCGAAGCGAGCGCAACGTACCGTTCGCGGTCGTCGAAGAGTTGCTGGGGCACGGCCAGGAACGCCTGCTGCATCTGCTCGGCCGTAGCAACGGCCGACTCCCCCGCCTTGATCGCGCCGAGGACGCCGTCGGGATGCTCGGCAACCGTCGAATACACCGCCGCCAGCGCGGCCGTGTCGCCGGAGACGATGTCCCACTTGAAGATCCACATCATCGGCGGCGGCTCGAGGCCGAGTGCGAACACCTGCCGTTCGGCGTACGGACGGACGTAGAGCCCGTCCAGGACGGCCGCACGCGACAGGGAGAACACCTCTCCCACGGCCTCGACCACGGCAGGGTCGTTCCCATAGGTGCGGGCGATCCAGTCGGCCTCGGCCGCCCCCAGATCGGCCTGCGGATCCCACCCCAGGCGCCCGCCGGTGTAGACGTTGAGGTCGTACAGTTCCCAGTTCCCGGCCTTGAGGTAGTGCGACATCGGGCCGGCGCGCCACGGCCCACCGTCCTGGGTCCACATCCAGAGCCCGTCGATGTCCTGGTTCGCACCACGCAGTTCGCGCAGCGCGACCTGGTGCGCCGGGCCGAGGTCATCGGGGATCGAGTTGAAGGCCTCGAACTCGCGCCGTCCCTGCATCTCCACCAGGCGGCGCTGCTCGCCGGTGGCGAGCGTCGGGTTGAGCGGCAGGTACGAGTCGAAGTCACCCATCACGAACTTGGTGGAGACCACCAGGTTGTCGGGCACGAACCCGTCGAAGAGGTGGTCATAGGTCTCGGGGTTGGTGTGCATGTCGCCGACGTCCCCCACGCCGACCGACCAGGTGCGGAAGTAGATGTCCGCATCGTGGTCGGCTGCCACGTCGGTCGCGGTCTCCAGCATGGTCCGTACGCCGGCCGCGTCGGTCACCTCGAGCGCGGAGTAGTAGTCCCAGCCGTGCAGGTTGTAGATGCTGCCGCCCTCGCCGATGCGGATCATGAAGCCGTCGGCCCATTCGAAGTCGCCGAGGAACTCGTCCAGCCCTGCGCGGTAGACCTCCCACAGCGCCTCGTCGTTGGCGTCCAGGCCCGTCTCCCGGGCGAGGTACTCCTCCAGCGGGGTGGTCAACGCGAGCATGTCGGACTTGAAGACCACGCGCAGGCCCATCGCGTCGGCGTATTGCCAGATCTCGCCGACGTCCCGCTTCATCACCTCGTGCCGGGCGCGATAGGGACTGTCGGGGCCATAGACCTCGAACCCGTCGCCGAGCCGGTCGAAGTTCACGTACTCCAGGAACCCGGGGATGACCACGCCGTTGTAGCCGTAGGCCACCACGTGGTCGATGAACTGCTTCCAGTCCGCCTCCAGTGCTTCAAGGCCGTCGGGATCGACGTACGGCGGCTCCGAGAGCACCACGTCCTCCAGCGCACCCGAGGCGTGCTGGTAATCGGCCTGGGCCCGGTAGGCATCCTCGTCCGCACGTACGCCGACGGCTCCGGTGTCGACGAAGCGGTCGGCCAGTTCGGGGACGACCGGACCGTCGCTGACGACGTCGGCCCAGTCGTGGCCGGCCGCGACCAGGTCGGCGATCCGGAAAAGCGCGTTGGTGGCGCCGATCGGGTCGTGCGCCTCGACCGTGACCTGTCCGGGATCGCTGGTGACGACGTACCCCTCCTCGCCGAGGGACGCGTCGCCGGCGAGGGACACGGAGACGGTGATCGTCTCGCCGGTGAGCTCGCGGGCGTCCAGTGCCTCGTCGAGCAACCGGGTGGCCAGGTCACCTCGAGGCGACCCGGCCACCTCATCGGGCAGGTCGAGCCCGGCCAGTCCAGCCAGCGGCCCGACCTCGGTCGGGGTGACCTGGACCGGTTGCTCGTCAGGCAGTTCCTTGTCGTGGAACTCGATGGCGAGGAAGCCGCTCAGCCCATTGGCTACGACCCATCCGAGGACGAGGCTGGCCAGGACCGCAATCGCGGTCCCGATCGCCCAGCCACGGTGGGGCGCCGTGGTCTCCGGTTCGGTGGATGCCATGCAAGGGATTGTGCCTTGCAAACATCTCCGGGTGAACGCCCCTGGCCGGGGTCAGGCGGCCAGGACCGGTTCCTCCTCGCGCCACGCCTCGCCCGTGCGGGCCGCGTCGTACGCCGAGTGGTCCAGGATCCCTTCGCGCTTGGCGACCAGCGTCGGCACCAGTGCCTGCCCGGCCACGTTGGTGGCGGTGCGGCCCATGTCGAGGATCGGGTCGATGGCGAGCAGCAGGCCGACGCCCTCGAGCGGCAGGCCCAGCGTCGACAGGGTCAGGGTCAGCATCACAACCGCGCCGGTGACACCTGCCGTTGCCGCGGAACCAATCACCGCGACGAAGGCGATCAGCAGGTAGTCGGTGACGCCGAGGTCGATCCCGAAGAACTGGGCCACGAAGATCGCAGAGATCGCCGGATAGATCGAGGCGCAGCCGTCCATCTTCGTCGTTGCCCCGAGCGGCACGGCGAACGAGCTGTAGGCGCGGGGCACGCCCAGGTTGCGCTCGGTGACCGCCTGGGTGACCGGCATCGTGCCGATCGAGGAGCGCGAGACGAAGCCGAGCTGGATCGCAGGCCAGGCGCCGGAGAAGAACTGGCGCACCGAGAGGCCGTTGGCCTTGAGCAGCATCGGGTAGACACCGAACACCACCAGCGTCAGGCCGAGGTAGATCGCCAGCGCGAAGGTGCTCAGCGAGCCGAGCGCGTCCCAGCCGTACGAGGCGACCGCATTGCCCAACAGGCCCACCGTGGCGATCGGGGCCAGCAGGATGATCCACCAGAGCACCTTCTGCACCACGGCAAGCGCAGAGCGGACCAGGCGCAGGAACGGCTCGGCGGCCTCGCCGACCTTCAAGGTGGCGATGCCGATCGCGATGGCGATCACCAGGATCTGCAGCACGTTGAAGGAGAGCCCGATGGACCCGTCGGAGCCGGCGCTGCCCTGGATGCCGAGGAAGTTGCTGGGCACGATCCCGGTGAGGAAGTCGAGCCAGGAGCCGGTCCGGCCGGGTGCTGCGGCGGCATCCTCGGTCACGCTGGTGTTGGCGCCGGGCTGGAGGACCAGGCCGAGCACGACGCCGATCGCGACGGCGATCAGGGCAGTCGCCGCGAACCAGACCAGGGTCTGCCAGGCCAGGCGTGCGGCGCCGGTGACCTCGCGCAGGTTGGCGATCGAGGCGACGATGGCCAGGAAGACGAGCGGCGGGACGACGGCGCGCAGCAACGTCACGAAGGTGGAGCCGATGACGGTCAGCGTCTCGGTGAGCCAGTTTGGGTCGACTGCTCCGTCGGCATCGACGCCGTCGGCACCCATCCAGCGGGCCAGCAGCCCGAGCAGGACGCCGACGACGAGTCCGATCAGGACCTGGGTGCCGAACGAGGGGAGCCAGCGCCGCTTCGTGGGCGCGGGCGTGGTATTCGTGGTGGACACGGGGTGGAACCTTTCACTGCAGGACGGGATGCCCGGACTTGCCGGGGTGGACGTGGGTCAGCAGTGACAGGCGTGGATCTGCAAGCGGGCGAGGTCAACCACGAGGCGTCGCGTCAGCAACTCGCCCTCGGTCGCCGGTTCCCTGTGCATGGTCAGTGCAACGTCATGCGAGGTGGTTCCATTCCCCGCAGCGTCCACCTACGCTGACACGACGTACGCCGGGCGCAACGATTGAGCTTTCGCGCATCAACGATTGAGCGTTCGTGGGGATCAGGGGGTGGCAGGTACGCCGTGCACGGTGCCAGGGGCGGGCGGATCAGACGGGTCGGGGTCCACCGGCGGCTCAGGGTCGGGATCGGGGTCCGGTGGCGGAGCGCTGGTGGTGCGCGTCGGGCTCGGCGACGATGGGGTCGGCGGGGGTGCCGGATTCGTCGTCCTTGTGGACCCCGGGTCCGATGGCCTGGTCGGGCGGGTGCCGCCACCACCGCTGCCGCGGGTGCTGGTCGGCGGCGGCGTGTAGGGCCGGTAGCTGGAGGTCTCCTCGGTCTGGGCCGGGGACTCGGTCTCCTCCGTGGACTCGGACTCCTCGGGCGACTCCGTCTCGCCGGCCTCGGGGGTGGTCATCGGGTCGGAGGGCAGCACGGTGATCTCGCTGGCCGGGTCGACACCGCGGACGGTGCCCTCGCCCTCGTCCCCGGTGGCGGACCGGAAGAGGACCACGACCAGGACCAGGTCGACGACGATGAAGGCAGCAAGGAACCCGAACTTTGCCTTGCCCTCGAACATTTTCACCACCATCTGCACCTGGCCGCCACCAAAGAACCCTCACATTCTCCCACGAGTGGCCGCGGCCGGGGCAATCCTGTGCGATCCGTGTTGCACGGACCGCGGAGCCAAGCCCACCCCCACCGGGCTTGGCCCCGCCGCCGTGGACATCCCGAGCTGTCACCACGCACCCTGCCCCAGGGGCCCGACACAACTCCGCGTCCGTGGTTGACCGCTCAGGAGCTGAGCCCGATGAACGCCCCCAGTTCGAGCAGTCCGGTGGTGTCGCGCGGCATGAAGCCGGTCAGCGCGCGGGAACGGATCAGCACACTGCGCCATTGCGCCCGTGAGATGGCCACGTTGATCCGGTTGCGGTTGAGCAGGAAGCCCATCCCCCGCGGCACGTCCGCGGGCGAGGAGGCCGTCATCGAGACCAGGACGACCGGCGCCTGCTGGCCCTGGAAGCGGTCTACCGTCCCGACGCGTACGTCGCCGTGCCCGGCGTCGGCGAGCGCCTTGCGGATCGTCATCACCTGGGCGTTGTAGGGCGCCACGACCAAGATGTCGGATCCCGTCAGCGGACGAGCCGGGGCGTCACCGCTGGACCAGGCGAGGCCGAGGTGGGCCTCGACCTGGCGGACCACCTCGGCTGCTTCCTCCTCGGAGGAGAATGCGTTGTCAGTGTGGTCAACGAAGACGGTCTCCAGGCCGGGGGCCACGCCCTCCAGCAGGCGTTCCGATGCCGCCGGGGCCGCCTCGAGCCGCCCCTCGTAGGAGAGGCGGGACACCTTCGCGCACAGCGTCGGGTGCATCCGCCAGGAGTCGGCCAGGAAGTAGCCGAGCTCCTTCGGCAGGGTTTCGTGCTCTGTCATCAGCCACCCCAGGGCCGAGTGGTCCACCGGCTCGGCATGGGTGCCCTGGGTGACCTGCGGCAACTGTTGTGGGTCCCCCAGCAGCAACAGGCGGCGCGCGGCACGGGAGGCGGCAAGCGTCGGCGCCAGCGCGAACTGGCCTGCCTCGTCGATCACCAACAGGTCCAGCTCGCCGGGATCGCACAGCTTCGTGCTGGCAAAGGTCCATGCCGTGCCGCCGAGGACGCAGCCCGTTGCCGCATGTTCGGTCAGGAAGCCGGCACGGGCGTCGGCCGAGTTGGCGACGTCGGTCCAGGCTGGCTCGGCGGTGTTGTTCTTGCTCTTGCCGACCAGGGATGGGTCGAGGCCGGCGGCGACGACACCGGACAGCAAGTTCTCGACCACCGCATGCGACTGGGCCACGACGCCGATGCGCCAGCCGTGCTGCTCGACGAGTTCACGGATCACCCGCGACCCAGTCCACGACTTGCCCGTGCCGGGCGGGCCCTGCACCGCTACATAGGAGTCGTCCATGCCCAGGAGTGCGGTGGTCACGTCGGCAACGCCGTTGCCTGTCGCCGGGAGGGATCCGCCGCCACGCAACCGGGGAGTCCGGCGGGCCAGCAGGTCCAGCGCGGGACCTTGCGGCAGGTCACTGGAGGCAAGCGCATCCAGGCACAGGTCCTTGATCGCTGTCTCGAGGTCCTTTGTCATCGGTGGCGTCCCCGGCAGCAACGCCACCGGGTGCTCGTCGAAGGTGGCATCGCGGTGGCGGGACTCGACCAGCAGGACGGTGCCGTTGTCATCGGTGACCTCCTCGGCGCGGGCTGCTCCGTAGTGCGCCTTCTCGGGTCCATCGGCGCCGGATGCCGTCGGGATCGTGTAGGCAACCTGTGCCTGACCAAGCTTGCTGCCCGGCGCCCACTCGCCGTGCAGGCGCAGCATGCGGCGCCAGTTCCGCGCCCGCCCTCCTGGGTGGGCCCAGTCGGCGACGACATCGACGTGGTCCACCCGGAACACGTCGCGCGTGTCGCTGCCCCACTCCTCCACCGGTGTCACGAGGCGCTCGAAGTGGCCCCACCAGAACTGCTTGCGCTCGCGCCGGTAGTAGTCGATGGCCGTGGCCAGCATGGCGTAGGACTGCTCCTGCGGACTCCGCTCCGCCCGTACGCCGGGACCGGAACGCGCCATCAAGGCGTCGAAGGTCGGGTCGACCTCCTCGTCCTGCTCGGGCACCTCTGGTACGACAGGTCCGGCCAAACGGGTCACCCCCGCCTCGGCGGCGCGCTCCACCAACCAGTCACGCAACTTGAGCGTCGACAGGCAGTCGTAACCGTTGTAGTCGGCGAGGTTGTCCAGCATGGCCTGCGCCCGGTCGGGATCGGTGTCGCGCAGTTGCCGGTAGTGCTGATATTCGAGGATGGAGGCATCGCCGGCCTGGATGCCATCCGCCGTCCGGAGCCGGTCGCCCATGTAGAGCGGCTCCAGCTTCTTGATGCTGTAGGACCCCTGGGAGACCAGCACCGAGGAACGGACCGTCGCATAGAGGTCGACGAAGACCTCGGCGCGCAGCAGGTCATCGAGCTCGTCCTCGCGCACCTGGTAGCGCATGGCCAGCCGCTTCAGGGCAGAGGTCTCGTACGGCGCATAGTGGTAGACGTGCATGTCCGGCCAGGTCCGGCGCTGCTCGGTGAGCGCATCGAGGAAGGAGATGAAGGCCTGCTTCTCCTCGGCGAAGCTGTGTGCCCAGGTGGCGGTGAACTGCTCAGCGGCATCGACGATCCCCCACAGGTATTCCAGGCCGGCCACCGTCGGGTCGGCCTCGGTGTACAGCGGGTCGCCTTCGAAGTCGAAGAACCAGTCTCCCGGCGACGGCTCGGGCAGCAGTTGCAGGGTCCGTGCGGCGTCCGGCAGCAGTTCGGCGACCACCGGGGCATCCGGCCCGGCCGAGCGTTGGCGGTGCTGGATCCTGGCCTGCGCACGGAGCCGCTCGAACGTGGTGTGCGGCAAGGACTCCGGGGCCACTTCGGCGTGGGCAAGGTCTGTCAGCGTGGCGATCCCGGCATCGCGGAGCTTGCGACGTTGATCCATCCGCATCCGGGCGACGAGGGCCAGGTCGTCGTGTGCCTCGGCTGCAGCGGTGCACTCGGCACAGCGGCCGCATGCGGCGTACCGCTCATCACCCCACGAGACGGGATCAGGGTCGGCGTGGTGGCTGGTGAGCAGATCGCGCAGCCGTGCCCGCCGCTCGGCGAAGACGGGCAGCAGGTCCGCGACAGCGAAGTCCTCGCGTCGTCCGTCGCCGAGAAGCAGGGAGACCTTCCTGGCCACGGGCAGGCCCAAGCCGAGCATCTGGTCGGCGTACGCCGCCAACTGGAGCAGGGCCGTGGGCCGGGCGCTGCGGGCGAGCTTCGCATCACAGACCACCCATCCCTCCTCGGTGCGCTCGAGGAAGTCGGCGAAGCCGAGGAACTCGCCGTCGAAGAATGCCGCCTGGTGGACCAGGGTGACCGCGGGGTCGGCAAGTGCGGCGGCCGTGCGTTCCGCGGCCGCCTGCAGGGACTCGCGGGTGTAGGGGAACGCGACGGGCTCCATCGCCGCGACGTCGCCGAGGCGGCGGCGTTCTGCCAGCAGGGCCTGCTCGTGCACCTCGCCCAGGTGTGCGATGTGGTCCAGCAACGGGTCGCTGGCCTCGGCCAGGGCCGCACCGCGACCCATCTTCGCGTCCAGCGTGCGCAGTGCGGCGTACTCACAGGTGGTGGCACCGACCAGGTCGGACGCACTCCAGTGCAGTGTGTCGTTGATCAGGAACATGGGCTCTCCCCCAGTGGTCGTGGTGCACACAGTCCAGCACGAGGTACCGACGCAACCCGGAACCGACTCGTCTAGCCTGACGCCATGACCTCCCCCTCCCCGATCCGGGTCGCCGTGGTCGGCTACGGAAATCTCGGTCGTGGCGTCGAGAACGCCGTGGCCCGGTGCGATGACATGGACCTCGTCGGCGTCTTCACCCGCCGCGACCCGGCCGCGGTGTCCACTGTCGAGGCGAGCACCCCGGCGTACGCCCTGAGCCGGATCGACGACCACGCCGACTCCATCGACGTGGCGATCCTGTGCGGCGGCTCGAAGAGCGACCTGCCGGTGCAAGGCCCGGAACTGGCTGCGCGGTTCAACATCGTGGACAGCTTCGACACCCACGCCGAAATCCCGGCGTACTTCGACTCCGTCGACGCCCCGGCCCGGGAGGCCGGAAGGAGCGCGCTGATCTCCACCGGTTGGGACCCGGGACTCTTCTCGATCAACCGACTGCTGGGCGAGTCGATCCTCCCCGATGGCGAGACCTATACCTTCTGGGGCAGGGGCCTGAGCCAGGGGCACTCCGATGCGGTCCGCCGGGTGCCCGGAGTTGCGGCCGCAGTGCAGTACACCCACCCCTCGGTGGCCGCGATCGAGCAGGTGCGCAGTGGAGCCCGGCCGGTGTTGAGCACGGGTGAGAAGCACACCCGGGAGTGCTTCGTGGTGCTGGAGCCCGATGCTGATCCGGACCTCGTGCGCACGACGATCGTGACGATGCCGCACTACTTCGAACCCTTCGACACGGTCGTCCACTTCGTCACCGCCGAGGAACTCGAGCGAGACCACGCGGCGATGCCGCACGGTGGCTTCGTGCTGCGCAGTGGGACCACCGGCGCCGGGCACAACCAAGGGATGGAGTTCAGCCTCGCGCTGGAGAGCAATCCGGAGTTCACCGGGAGTGTCCTGGTCGCCTACGCGCGCGCCGTGCACCGGCTCAACGCGCAGGGCCAGGTCGGCGCATTCACGCCATTCGACGTGGCACCCGGGCTCCTCTCGCCGAAGTCACCCGCCCAGTTGCGCGCCGAACTGCTCTGAGGTCGACGAGCACGGTTCAGGAGATGAACCCCTCGGAGACCAGCCAGTCATAGGCCACGTCGACCGGTTCCAGTCCCTCGACGTCGACCTTGGCGTTGAGTTCGATCAGCACCTCGTCGGTGAGCCGCTCGGCGACCGGGGCGAAGAGATCCGCGATCTGGGGGTGGGCCTGCAGCATCTCGTCGTCGATGACCAGGGAGACGTTGTACTTCGGGAAGTATTCGCGATCATCCTCGAGCACGGTCAGGTCGAGGGCGACGATGCGCCCGTCGGTGGTGAAGACCTCGCCGAAGGTGCACTCCCCCTTCTCGGTGGCGCTGTAGACGGCTCCGGTCTGGTAGGTCTTCAGGTTGCTCTCGGGCACCCCGTCGGCCTCACCCTGGGGGATGTCGTAGGTCTGGAGCATCCCGGGCAGCCCGTCAGGACGGTTGGCGAACTCCGACTCCACACAGAAGGTGCGCTCGGCGACCGGCACCTCCTTCATCTGGGAGAGCTTGGTGATGCCGTACTTCTGTGCGGTCGCCTGGGTGATGGCGAAGCCGTAGGTGTTGTTCATCGGCGCCGGCGGCAACCAGGCGAGCCCGTTCAGTTCCAGGTCCTCGTCGCGCACCGCGACGTACTGTTCCTGCTCGTCGGCGATCGGGTCGTCGTGGCCCAGATAGGTGATCCACCCGGTGCCGGTGTATTCCCACATCGCGTCGATCTGGCCCTCGATGTGCGCCTGGCGGGCGGCCGAACTGCCGGGGATGTTGGTCAGGTCGGTGACGTCGGCATCGGCCGAGGCGAGCAGGGTGACGGCGATCTTGCCGAGGATGATGTTCTCGGAGAAGTTCTTCGACCCGACCGCGATCTCCAGCCCGTCCAGTGACTCGACGTCGGCCAGCGGGCCGGCGAGGTCGCCGGAGCGGACCGGGCCGGCTGCGGTGCCGAGGCCACAGGCCGAGACCAGCATGCCCAGGCAGGCCAGGGCGCTGACCACGGCGAGTCGGGTACGTCGTACCGGATGCATCTCAGATCCCCTTCGGTCGGGTGACCAGTTCGAGGACGCGGCCGAGCCACTCGATCAGCAGGGCGAGCAGCGCGATCAGGACCGCGCCGGTGACCATCAACGAGAACCGGAAGAGGCTGATCCCGGTCTGCAGCACCTCGCCCAGGCCACCGGCGTTGATGAAGCAGGCCAGCGAGGCGGTGCCGGCGATCAGGACCAGGGAGGTGCGTACGCCGGCCATGATCACCGGGATCGAGAGCGGCAGTTCGATCTTGAACAGTGTCATCCACCCGGTCATGCCGATGCCGCGGCCGGCCTCGACCAGGGTCGGGTCGACGCCCTCGATGCCGACGATGGTGTTGCGCAGGACCGGCAGGATGCCGTAGAGGCTCAGCGCCCAGATCGCCGTCCAGAAGCCGCCGTCGAGCCAGAGGAAGAGCAGCACGATCAGGCCCACCGAGGGCGCTGCCTGGCCGGCGTTGGCGATGCCGACCACGAACGGCACGGCGGCGCGGAACTGGCGGCGGGTCAGCATGATGCCGAGCGGTACGGCGACCAGGACGACGATGATCGCCGCGACGACGGTCAGCTGGACGTGCTCCCACATCAAGGTGCGCAACTCGGACCAGCGCAACTGGTTGGCCTCCACCGAGTCCAGTTCGGCGGTCTGGCGCCACCAGACGAAGGCACCGAAGACGATGGCGACCAGGACTGGCGGGACGGTCAGCATGATCACCATCTCGCGGGTGATCACCCTGGCGCCGCGCTTGCCCTCGGGCGGTCCGGACTCCTCGTCGACGGCGACCGGTGTCGACTCAGCCATGGCCCGCCTCCCCTGTCGGCGCCGGATCCTCGATGCTCTCTGCGCTCTCGGCTTTCTCGGCGTTCTCGACGTTCTCGGCTGCCTCACGCTCGGCCGAACGCATGTGCTCGGTGACCGTCTCGAAGTCGAGCACGCCCAGGTAGCGGTCCCGGTCCCCGGTGACGATCGCCTTGGAGTGGGCCGCGGTGAGCATGGTGTCGAGGGCGTCATTGAGGGTCGCGGCCTCGTCCAGGGTGACCAGGTTCTCCCGCGGCTCGCCGATCACCTTCGTCTTGTTGCGCATCTGGCGCAGCCACGGCCAGGCAACGGGTCGGTCACGGTCATCGAGGATGACCACCTCGTCGTCGCCGGCTGCCTCCGCCCGGGCCAGGACCGGTCCCATCTCCTCACCGACGCGGGCCGTAGTCGGCTGGTTCAGGTCGAGGGAGCGCACCCGGGTCAGCGAGAGTTGCTTGAGGGTGGACCCTGCGCCGACGAAGTCGGCCACGAAGTCGTTGGCCGGTGCCGCCAGGATGTTCTCGGGGGTGTCGTACTGCGCGATCCTGGCGCCTTCCTGGAGGATCAGGATCCGGTCCCCGAGCTTGATCGCCTCGTCGATGTCGTGGGTGACGCACACGATCGTCTTGCCGAGCTCGCGCTGGATCGAGATCAGCTCGTCCTGCAGGCGCTGGCGGGTGATCGGGTCGACGGCGCCGAACGGCTCGTCCATCAGGATCACCGGCGGGTCCGCAGCAAGTCCGCGGGCCACGCCGACGCGCTGCTGCTGCCCGCCGGAGAGTTCACGCGGGTAGCGGTCGCGATAGCGGTCCGGGTCCAGGCCGACCAGGTCGAGCAACTCATCAGTGCGCTCGGCGATCCGGGCCGCGTCCCAACCGAGCATCTTCGGGACCACGCCCACGTTGGTGGCCACGGTCATGTGCGGGAAGAGGCTGCCGCCCTGGATCACGTAGCCGATCTTGCGGCGCAGGCTGGTCGCGGACTCCTGGCGGATGTCGTTGCCGTCGATCAGGATCGTGCCCGACGTCGGCTCGATCAGCCGGTTGATCATCTTCAGGGACGTGGTCTTGCCGCAGCCGGACGGCCCGACGAAGGCGACGATCTCGCCGGCCGGGATGGTGAGGCTCAGCGACTGGACGGCGGGCACCTTCTGGCCCGGATAGCGCTTGACCACCTGATCGAGGCGGAGTTCGGCCCCACTGACCGACTGGCCCTGGCTCGGTGTCCCCTGGGTCATGTCCGGATTCCCTTCGAGATGGTCGCGCGCCCCAGCAGGAGCATCAGCAGGTCGGCGATGAGGGCGACGATGACGATGCCCACGGTGCCGACGACGGCATAGTTGACGGCGTTGGCGCCTCCCGCCTGGGAGAGGCCGGTGAAGATGTAGCCACCCAGGCCGGGCCCGAGCACGTACGCCGCGATCGCGGCGACGCCCATCGACATCTGCACCGAGGTGCGCACTCCGGCGTGGATCACCGGCCAGGCCAGTGGCAGGCGCACCCGCAGCAGGATGCCGAGCTCGGTCATGCCCATCCCGCGGGCGGACTCGATCAAGGTCTCGTCGACCTGGGAGAAGCCGACCACGGCGTTGCGCAGGATCGGCAGTGCGGCATAGAAGGCAACGCAGATGAACGCGGTCATCGCGCCGATCTTCGTCAGCGGCAACAACAGGCCGACCAGCGCGAACGACGGGATGGTGAGCCCGATCGCCGAGAGGGTGTTGGCCACCGGGTCGAGGAAGCGGAACTTGTTCACCACGACGGCCAGGGCCACCGCGACGACGGTCGCCACGAGCACCGCCTGGAAGACCAGGTTGGCGTGTTGGAGCGCGTTGTACCCGATCAGGTCCCAACGCTCCCTGATGAATTCCCACATGCCCGCGAATCACCCCGATTACGTCGCCGAAGGCAACTCCACCCAAACACAGATGCCCCTCGATCGCGAGGGCCCGGCGTGTCGCAGGTCACCCGGGAACGGCCTCAGGCCGGCGAGACGGCCCAGTTCTCGCGCAGGAAGTCCAGCATCCGCGCTGCCGGTGGCGCCAGCGGCACGTCATTGCGCCAGACCACCCCGATGGTGCGCCGGGCAGAGGCCGAACGCAGCGCCAACCCGACCGATCCGGAGACCCCGGCGAACTGCTCGGGCACGATCGCGAAGCCGAGCCCGGCAGCGACCAGTCCCTCGATGGTGGCTAGGTCGACGCTCTCGAAGGAGACCCTCGGCGCGACGCCCTCCTCGGCAAGGAGGGCACGCACGTGGTCGCGATAACCGAACCCGTCAGGCGGGGTGATCAGTCCGTCCCCGGCCAGTTCGGCGAGATCGATCCGCTTCCGATCGCGGAAGCGGTGGGTCGGCGGCACGATCGCGACGAGCCGTTCGTGTTGCAAGGGCAACCATCCGTGCTCGCCAGCAGGTCGCACCGAGGTGATCGCCAGTTCGACGGCACCCGACTCTAGATCGCGCAGCATGGAGTGACCGGCCTCCTGGGTGAGCACCACCCGGACCCGGGGCGCGTGCTCGTGGAAGCCTCGGAGCAGGCGCGGGACCAGGGAGGTTGCCATCGAGTCGAGGAACGCCAGGTGGACCACCCCTGCCTCCGGGTCGAGGCGGCTGGCCAGGGCCGAGCGCATCCGGGCGTCGCGCTCGACGATGTCACCAGCAGCAGCCAGGACCAGTTCCGCATGTGAGGTCGGTCGCACCCCCGACGGCAACCGCTCGAAGAGGCGCACCCCCAGTTCGTCCTCGATCCGGGCCACGGCGCGGGACAGGGTGGGCTGGCTGACCCCCAGGATCGCCGCGGTATCGGTGACATGGCCGTGCTCGGCCAGGGCGAGGAGCCAGGCCAGGTCACGGATCTGCACGGACCTCATCATACGTAACGCGCATGCAGTAGGTCCATTCATGGCATTGGACGCATGAAGGCGGGACGCCGAGGATGGCCACCGTGACCACCGCTCCTGTCGAACCCAGCACCAGCACCGGATATCTCCCCGGGAGCTCGGGCTATCGCCGGGTGATGGTGGCCATGTTCGCCGCCGGCCTGGCCACCTTCATGCTGCTCTACTCGACCCAGGCCCTGCTGCCTGCCTTCGTCGACGAGTTCGGCGTCACCCCCACCCAGTCCACCCTGACCATCTCCCTGACCACCGCCGCCCTGGCCGTGGCGCTCCTGGTCGCCGGTCCCATCTCGGAAGTGGTGGGGCGCACCCGGTTGATCCACCTCTCCCTGTGGGCCTCGGTGGTCGTGGCGCTGGGCGCCGCCCTGGCACCGAACTGGGGATCCCTGGTCGCCCTCCGGGTGGTCGCCGGTTTCGCCCTGGCCGGTCTCCCCGCAGTGGCCACGGCGTACCTGCGCGAGGAACTCCACCCACGGGCGGCCGCCGGCGCGGTCGGGCTCTACATCGGCGGCACCGCGATGGGCGGGATGGCCGGTCGCCTGGCCACCGCGCCGATCAATGACATCGCCGGCTGGCGCTGGGCACTCGCCTGCGTCGCGGTGGCGGCGCTGGCCTGTGCCGTGGTGGTGGCGCTGTGGTTGCCGGCCTCACGCAACTTTGTGGGTACGCCGCGCTCCCCCGGTCGCCTGGCCGCCACCACACGCGCCGTCCTGGCCGACCGCGCCCTGGTCGCCCTCTACGCGCTCGGTGCCACCAGCGTCGGCAGCCTGGTCGCGGTGCTGAATGCGCTCGGTTTCCGGCTGACGGCTGATCCGTGGTTCCTCTCCCTGGGGGTGATCAGCCTGGTCTACCTGGTCTATCCGCTGGGCAGCGTGAGTTCGATCGTCGCGGGCCGGTTCGCCGACCGCATCGATCGCCGCGAGATCATCCCCGTCGGCCTGGTCCTCGGACTCCTCGGCATTGCGTTGACCGCCTTCGGCTCACTGCCCCTGATCATCAGCGGTGTCGCCCTGCTCACCATCGGCTTCTTCTGCATGCACAGCCTGGCCAGCGGCTGGGTGACGGTCCGCGCCCACGCGCTGGGGGCCAGCACCGGGCAGGCGGCGTCGTTCTACCTGTTCACCTACTACGTCGGCTCCTCGCTCTTCGGCAACCTCGGCGCCACCGCCTGGAGCCACGGTGGCTGGGACGGCGTGGCCCTGCTCGCCGCTGCACTGCTTCTCGTCTCGGGCGCCATGATCGCCGTCCTGCGCCGGACCAGGCCTCCGGCCGGGTACGTCGGCCCCGGGGCAGTCTCCCCATCGGCGGCCAGTGCCGAACCGGATCAACCGAGGCGCGGTGGCAACGGTACGAAGACCGAGACCCGGCGCACCACCTCCGCATAGCCCGGTCGGCGTTCCAAGCTGCGCTTCTCCATCATCGGGATGCTGAACCCGAAGAAGACCACCAGCATCACTGCTGGTCCTGCCACCACCCACCAGGCGCCGGGATCGGCGGCCAACGCGAACAGCGCCAGCGCGGTCCAGAACATGGTCTCCCCGAAATAGTTCGGGTGGCGCGACCAGGCCCACAGTCCCGACTCCATCACCTCGCCCGGCGCGCGACGGCGTACGAACCGGTGCATCTGGGAATCCGCGACCGCCTCGATGACGACGGCGCCGGCCCCCACCACGACCGCGGCCAGGTCGAGCCATCCGACCGGCTCACTGCCGCGGGTGGCCACGACGTACACCGCGAGCATCCCTGCGAAGACCTGCAGCGTGGGCACCACATGGATGCCGAACAGGTCGCCGAGGACGGCGAACCTGCCGGCCCGGGCGCGGACCTCGCGATAGCGCCAGTCCTCGTGGTGCAGGCCCGGGAACCCATAGGCCCAGTTGCCGGTCAGCCGCACCGACCAGGCGATCAGGACCACGGACAGCAAGGCGAACCGGGCCGGCTCACCGCCGCCCTCGGCGAACCACCACCAGGCTGCCATCAGCGGCGGGCCGACACTCCACCAGGCGTCGTAGAAGCTGGAGTTCCGGTGGATCCGGCTCGCGATGAAGATGACCACCGTCGCGATCAGGTCGGCAATCAGGACGTCGAGGAGCAGCGTGGAGGTCGCGGGTCCCCACAGCAGCCACGCCGCAGCGGCAGCGATCGCGCAGGCGTAGGCGATGCCGACGCGGACCAGGGAGGCCGTCTTGCTCAACGGCGGGACCGCGGGCGTGGCTTCGGGCGCAGACATGGAGCGAGGCTAGCGCCGAACCGGCCCGGTGTCCCCCGTGTTCCCGGTTTCGCCCGCCACCACCGGCAGCGGCGCGCTGGCCACCCGGACCACGCCCAGCACCCGGTCGGTGCGTCCGATCCAGACCGAGCCGTGGTCGGTGCGCAGCGCGGCACGCCCCAGTTGCACCTCGAAGATCCCGACCCGCCGGCGTACGCCGTCCATGGCCAGCACCACCTCGCCACGGCGCGGGCGCCGCGACGGGTCGAGGAGGAGTTCGGTGCCGGCCGGCCAGCCGAGCGAGGCGAGCGCGTCGTCCTCGAGCCGGTGCCGCAGGGCGCCGTCGACGGGCGTCGCCGTACGCCGTGGTGGCGGTGCGCAGGCTGGCTCGACGTGGATCGGCAGGCTCGCCTGCTCCCCATGCTCCGAACGCATGTTCGAAGCCTAGTGCATTCTCAGCCCGTCTGGTCCTCCGGACCGGCCGGTTCCTCGACGCTGGTGATCGGCGTGATCCACGACTGGTGCGTGGCCGGGTTCTTGGTGATCGCCAGCAGTTCGTCCATGTGCGGTTCGAGACCGGTCACCTTGTCCAGCGGGACGCCCACGATCAACTGGAAGCCCAGCCCCCGCCAGGCCTGGACGGCGCGGCCGGCGAACTCGGAGTCGGCCTTGACGAACCCCTCGTCCAGGAAGACCGGCGCGAACCGTGGCCGCGACCGCATCTCGTCCCCGAGCCGGAACCGCAGCGCGGAGCCGACGATGAACGCGACCAGTTCCTGGCTCTCACCACCCGACTTCTCCCCCAGCGTCCGGTAGGTCGCCTTGAGCTCACCGGTCAGGTGGTCGAAGCGCTCGGCGCTGATCTCCACGTGGCGGCGTACGTCGAGCAGCCGGTCGCGCTCGCTCACCCCGGGGGCGGTGTGTTCGGGCTTGCGCAACTGGCCCATGAAGCGGCTCAGTTCGTCGAAGCGCCGGGCCAGGTCCGCCTCGGCCAGGTCGGCGCCGACCTCGCGGGAGAGGTGGCGCAGGTCCTTCATGAACGCCTGCACGTGGGCCGGCGCCAGACGACGCAGCCGGATCCGCAGCCGCTGCCCGGTGGCGCCGAACTCCAGGCGGCGCAGGATCGCGTTGATCGGCTCGAGCCGGTCCTCGATCTCCTCCACCGAGGCAGCCATCGCCCCGACCAGCGGCACCAGGTCCTGCCCACTCCACTCGGTGAGCCGGCGGCGCCATTCGGTACGCCGCTCCGCCAGGCCGGTGGCGCGGATCTGGTCCAGGATCCGTGCGTAGTCGCCGTACGAGTCGAGCGTGGAGCCCAGGTTGGGCGAGTCCCACTGCATCTTGTAGACCCGGAAGATGCCGGTCAGTTCGTCCGCCGCCCGCCCGGCCTCGACCTCCGCGTCGGCCACGGCGGCACGGAGCCGTTCGCCCAGTCGCTGCGCGGAGTCGGTGAAGCGGGCCAGGTCCTCGGGGTCATCGGGGGCTGCCGCGGCGGCGAAGTCGGCAGCCAGGGCGGCCGACTGCTCCTCGGTGAGCACGACCTTGCCGGCGTCCTCCATCGCGTCCAGCCGGTCACGGGCCTCGTCCTCGGCGTCGACCAGGGCAGCGTGCTCCTCGTTGAGGGAGAGGCGGCGCTGGTCCAGGCCGAAGCGGTTGCGGCGTACGTCGTCCACCCGGCCCTGCAGCTGCTCGATCTGTTGCTGCAGCGCGTGGAGCTTGTCGTCGGAGTTGAGGATCTCGCGGCGGCGCCGCCCGATCTCCGCGATCCGCTGGTCACTGCCGGCCACGTCGAAGTCGTCGAAGCGGGCCGTGGCCACCGCGTCATAGGCGAGGCGGCGCTGCTCCAGCACGCTGACCTGGCGGTCCAGTTCGGCGACCCGCCCGTCCACCTGTCCGAGTTGCTCCTCCAGTGCTTCGATCTCGGCGTCGATCTCGCCGATCGCGTCGGCGTTGGAGAAGCCGATGATGCTGCGGGCGTCGTTGCGACCGTGGGTGCCGCGGCGACCGCTGCGGGTCTGCCCGGCCAGGGTGACCCGATAGCCGCCACCGTCGAGTCCGGCCGCGTCCTCGACACAGAGCGCGTTGCGCGACGGCTCGGCGACGTGGGCCTGCACCCAGCCGGAGAACGGCGAGTCCTTGAAGACCAGCTTGCCGGCGATCCGCTCCGGGTCGGCCGGTCCGCTGTCGGGCAGGTCCAGTTCGACGCCCTCGAAGGTGATCCGGCCCTTGAGGCGCAGTCCGTCGATGGCCCGGGAGAAGCCGGCCAGCCGGTCCGCGGGGACCAGCATCATCCGGGCGCTGGCGCCGAGCACGGTCTCGACCGCGGTGCGCCAGCGGGCCTCCTCGGGTGCCACGTCGATGAGTTCGGCGACGAATGGCAGTTCGTCGAGTCCGAGACCGGCAGCGGCGGCGACCTCGGCGCGCAGCTCGTCGAGCCGGATCGGGACACGCCCGGCGCGGCCCTCTAGCGAGGACCGTTCCCGGCGCAACTCGCTGCGGCGCTGGCTGATCGGGAACTTCGTCTCCAGCACGGCGTCGCGCTCGGCCTTGAGCCGCGCGCGCTCGTCCTGCCACTGGCCGAGCCAGCCGCGGGCGACCTCCTGCAGGGTGGCGAACGCTGCCTGCGAAGCCAGCGAGGCATCGACGTCGAGGTCGTCGGCCGACTCCAGCAGCGGGAGCAGTCGCTCCTCGAGCCGGGCACGGCGGGTGAGCCGATCCTCGCGGACCACCTGCTCCTGCTCCAGCTTGTTCCCCAGGTCGGCGAGCGTGGAGCCTCCGGCAGCGCGGTGCGCCTCCTTGGCCGACTCCAGGTCGGCGACCAGTGCGGTCTCTGCGGAGGCAGCCGCGGCGAGTTCGTCGTTGGCGGCCGCGCGTGCGTTCCGGTTCGTGGCGACCGCGGTCTCCAGCAGGCGCAGGTGGGTGCGCAGCAGCCACATCCGCAGCGGCGTGTCCACGTGCGGTGGCCGGGTGACGCCGAAGGAGTCGAGCTGCGCCATCCGGCGGGTGGCGCGGGTGTGCCGCTCGTGCAGTTCGGTGATCGGCTCGAGGACCGCGAGCTTGCTCTCCTCGGTGCGCATCGCGTCGTGGGCCGCGTCGAGGTCGTCGAAGTGCTCGATGGCCCGGTCCGCCGCGGCGTACGTCGCTGGCCGCTCGAGCACCATCTCCTTGTAGAGCTCATCGACGCTGCGGACCTGGTTGCCGGCCTGGATCCGGGCCAGCAGGCGCAGCGCCTTGGCGCCGTCCCCGTTCGCGCCGATGCCGAGGCGCGCGTGGAGCACGGAGGCGAACTCGGCATAGGTGCGGTGCACCCGGATGCCGCCGAAGAGGCGCTTGAGTGCGTTCGCGTTGAAGCGTTCCGGAACGGCGAGTTCCAGGGTGGCCAGGTCGAGCATCCCCTCGTGGGTCAGCAGCGTCATCTGCACCTCGCCCGAGCGGGTGGCGCGCCGCGGCACGTAATAGGTGCGCAGGGCGGTGAAGCGGCCGCCCTGGTCGTTGACGAACGTCATCGCGATCGCGCCCCAGGTGTCCAAGCCCTTGCCGCGCAGCAGTTGCTCCTCGGGCCGTCCGGTGCGTGGGTTGTCGACCACGTCGACGGCGCCGCGCAGGTAGGAGAGCAGGTTGCGCTGGCCGACGCTGCGGGCGCGCCCGGCAACCGCGTCGTTGGAGGCGCCGTTGAACTTGGTGTCCGAGGGCATCATCAAGGCGGTGTAGGCGTCCAGGATCGTCGACTTCCCGACGCCCGAGGCGCCGGAGATCATCGTCGTGTCGCCGCGCAGCGGGACCGTGGTCAGGCCGCTGAAGCCACCCCAGTTGACCAGCTGGAGCAGCACGGCGCGCCACTGCACGGTGTCGTCGTGCGGCATGGCCACGGCGTCCTGGTCGAAGAGCCCGTCGGAGTACGCCGCCTCGACCACGGCCTGGTCGACCGCGCCGTCGTCCTCACCCATCCGGTCGGTGTCCACCTCCACGCTCACTGCTCCTCCTCCACGTCGAAGAGTTCATCGTCGGCCTCGATCCCGGCGGGCTCGCTCCCGTTGGCCCGGCGCAGCGCCTCGAGCAGTTCGGTGAGCAACTCCAGTGGCATCAGCGGCTCGACGGCCTCGCTGATCTCGTAGCGGTCCTCGGTCGCGGTCGGGATCAACAGGCCCGCCTTGGCGATCGCGAGCACCGCGTTGCGGGCGCGCCGCTCGTCGGCGGCCTCGTCGGTGGCGTGTGCAGGTCGGAAGCCGGCGATGTGGTCGAGCAGGTCGTCACGGTCGACGAAGACCCGCGCCTCCCCGGTGCCGGTGCCGGCCCGCAGCCGGTCGCGCAGGTGGACCAGGACGAGCGTCTCCTCGCGTGACCACGGCACGTCGTGGAGCAGGGTCGGGAAGCGCCCGCCGGTCTCCGGGGTCGCCTGTCGCTTCCAGGCGACCTCGCGCTCGCGGTCCACGTGGAGTTCGAGGAAGAGGTCGTTGAGGCGGGAGCGCAGGGTCCGCTCCTGCTCGACGAGGACGGCCCAGTCGCGCGGGTGGGTGCGCGCAGAGATGAACCGCTGCTTGAGCAGGGTGACCAGGGCGAGGCGCTCGGCGTACTCCAGTCCGCCCTCGTCGCCCTCGAAGAGGGAGACCGACTCGGCCGCGATCTCTTCGGCCTCGATCTCGTCCGTCTCGTCCCAGGGGGCCACGCCGGCCTCGGTGCTGGTGCTCATCGGGTGCCTTCCTGGCGCTCGGGCCGGTCATCGGAGTCAGGCCGGTCATCGGGGTCGGGCAGCGCGAGCCGGGGCACCGCGAAGCTGCGCGCGCTCCCGTCCGGCCGCACTGCGGCGTACGTCTCGGTGGTCGCCTCGGCCTCCAGTTCCCGGTCGGCGGCGAGGTGGAGCAACCCGAAGATCTCCACCGGGCGGCGCAACTCCGGCTCGAGGGCGGCGAAGACCTCGCCGAGCGATCCGGCCGGCAGCAGGCCGCCGGTGGCCTCGGCCAGCCGTTCGCGCAGCACCCCGAACTGGGGTCCGCCCTGGGCCATCAGTTCGGCCAGGGAGACCCGCGGCGCCTGGGCGGGGTCGGCGGTCTCCATCGGCTCCGGCGGTACGTCGTCGGCCGGGTCGTAGAAGCGTTCGCGCAGGTGGTCGATGCCGGGGCGGGCCGGCAGCAGCGGTACGTCGTGGGTGGCCCGGGGGCCGGTGCTGGCCATCCAGTCCATCATCTCGGACTCGACCTGGCGCAGCACCCGCTCCAGTTCGCGGTCACGGGCCACGTCGTGGGAGAGGATGTAGTCCTTCAGGGTGGCGCTGACCCGGCGGCGCTGGGCCAGCACCCGGTCCAGTCCGTCGCGGACCAGTCGGACCGTGCCGCGCAACTCGATCCGCTCCGCGTCGGCCAGGATCCCCTCGGAGAGCGGGTGGTCCAGCAGCGCGTTGAGGTCCTGGCGGAGCTGGGCGACCAGCCCGTCGTCGCGGAGCAGCGCGAAGGCGCCCTCGAAGGCGCGCCCCTCCTGGGTGGCCGTGGTCAACGCGTCGGCGCGGGCCAGGTAGTCGTCGATGACCTCGCCGGCCGGTCGGTCCTCGGCGCGGAAGGAGGCCAGGATCTGGGTGCGGATCTCGGAGAAGCGCTCCTCCACCCGGGCGAAGTCACTGGGCAGGGCCGAGATCAGCGAGAGCAATTCGGAGAACCCCTCGACCATGTAGTCCTCGGTCGGGCTGACCATCTCGGCACCGTCGATGAGGCGGTCACGCTCGGCGCTCAACCGGGCGATCTCCTCGTTCAGCAGCACCACCCGTGCGGTGCGGTCCGGGTTCGCCTCGGAGTTGAAGCGGCGTACCGCGCCGAGGATGGTGGCGATCCGGTGCTCGCTCAGGGTGGCCCGGTCGCGGGCCAGGGTCTTGACCAGTTCCAGTGCCTGCTGCGCGTGCGAGGTCAGCACATAGACCTCCTGGCCGCGCTCGTCGATGGCCCGGACCAGCCACTGGCCGCGCATCCACCGGTGGCACAGGTCCTTGCCGCTGCCGGTGGGCACGTCGTGGTCACCCTTGCGGCGCATACCGGCCAGGTGCTCTTCCACCACGGTGTGCAGGCGGGCGGTCGGGATGGGCGTGTTGTTGCGCCCGAAGACAGCCCGGAAGATGGTGATCACCACCGGGGCCTGGCGCTGGTGGAGCAGGGTGAGGGTCGGCTGGGAGAAGGCGCCCCGCACGCGGGCGAGTTCTCCTGCGATCTCGCTCACGCGCCGGGAACGATCCGGATCTCGCGTCGTACGCCGCCGTCCAGCGCCTCGAGCGCGGCCTGGTAGGCGGGGCTGTCGTGCGCGGCGCGGGCCGCTTCGACGGACTCGAACTCGATCAGCACGATGCGCTCGCGGATGCCGTCCTCATAGACCGCCTCGGGCAGCGAACGAGCCAGGAACGTGCCCCCGGCCTCGACCAGGGCAGGACCGGCGAGCTTCGCGTACGCCGCCATCTTCTCCTCGTCGAGGATCTCGTCATAGATGCTGATCCAGTAGGCACTCATGGGCCGCATCCTGCCGCAACGGGCTCCCCGCCGACGAACCGGGTCTCCCCCGCGGCGGTGACCCGGATCAGCGGGGGAGGTTGGCCCAGTGGACACGCATCTCGGCCTCGGTGCCGGTGCCGTAGACCCGGATCAGTTCGGCCAGGTCCGGCGCGGTCCCGGCCAGTGCCGTGACCGCTGCCGCGAGTTCACGCCCGGAGGCCACCGCGCGGAGCGCGGAGCGGAGCAGCGCTGGTCCGTCGGTCGCCTCGGTGGCCACCTGCTGGCTGGTGGTCAGGTCGACCACCAGGGTGCCGATCCCGTCGAGGCGTTGTTGCAGGTCCGCGGCGGTCAGCCCGGGCGCGTGGTCAGCGAGCTCGACCAGTGCCCGCAGCCGGGTCAGGGTGACCGGGTTGGCCACCTTCACCCGCTGTCCGGTGACCAGGTGGGAGAGCATCGCCGGGCTCAGCCCGAGCACCTTTGCCATCGCGGCCTGGGTGAGGCCCAGTGCTGCCGCCGTACGCCGGACCAGGTCGCCCAGGGGTTCGCCGTACAGGGCTCGCTGCTGGACGATGTTCTCCTCGATGCTCACGACCACGAGACTAGGCACGCAGATGAGATGTTTGCAATGGGAAATGCTGGATATACATTCGTAAACACCATGGGCGCCTCCCGTGGTCCCTCCAGAACAGGAACCGAGACATGCGAACACCCCTCGCCCTCGCGGCCTCGCTCACCGTGGCCGGAGCACTCTGCCTGACCCCGTCCCTGGCCCTGGCCGACGAAACCGACCCCGACTCCGGGATCGAGACCGACTACGGCCGGATGATGCTCGTCCTGGACTCGTCCGGCTCGATGAAGGAGGCCGCTGCCGGCGGCCAGACCCGGATCGAGGCAGCCCGCACGGCACTGACTGAGGTGATCAACACGCTGCCCGACGACGCCGACGTCGGCCTCCAGGTCTTCGGTGCCACCGTCTTCAGCCGCAACGATGCCGGCGCCTGCACCGACACGCAGGTCGTGGTCGCCCCCGGCACCGACAACCGTGCCGAACTCCTCGCGGCGGTCGGCGACTACGCGCCGTACGGCGAGACCCCGATCCCGGTCGCCCTCGAGGAGGCGGCCAAGGCCCTCGGTGGAGAAGGCAAGCGCTCCATCGTGCTCGTCTCCGACGGCGAGTCGACCTGCGGCAACCCGTGTGAGGTGGCCGCCGGGATCGCCAACTCGGGGGTGGACATCCAGATCGACGTGGTCGGCCTCTCGGTCTCCGGCGAGGCGAAGAAGCAACTCCAGTGCGTCGCCGACAGCGGCAACGGCACCTACTACGACGCCGATGATGCCGAGGACCTCACCGAGTCGCTGCAGCGGATCAGCGAACGGGCCGTGCAGCCCTTCCTGGCCCAGGGCACCCCGGTCGAGGGCACGACGAGCCAGGCCGATGCCCCGGAGATCGGTCCCGGCGTCTGGCTCGACGACCTGCCGGCCACCGACGAGGCGCTGCACTACCTGATCCCCCGCTCCATCGCGGGCTCCACGCTGTGGGCCGGTGTGGTGGCCCAACCCAACCAGGCCCAGCAGCAGGTGCGGCTGACGTTCCGCACCGAGGACGGCCATGATTGCGGCTCGGATCGCGGTCACAACAGCGTCTCCGGCAAACAGCGGGCAGCCCTGCTGGCAGCTTCCACCCCCAGCAAGGACTCCGATCGGTGCGCGGACCAGGACGTCCTGGTGCTCTCGGTCGCCAAGACCCAGTTCTCCAAGGGAGACCCGGAAGTCGCCATGCAGTTGTTGATCCACGAGGAGCCGCCCGTGGTGACCACGGACGGCCTGCCCGAAGGGGTCAGGGGAAACACGATCTGGGAGAAGGTCGACCTGGGCGACGAGATCAGTGACGTGACGCCGGGCAACACCCTCAACGATGCGCCTCTCCTGGAGCAGGGCCGCCATCGGACGCCGGGCATCGTCCCCGGCGAGGCGCAGGTCTACAAGGTGCGCGTCGAGTGGGGAGAGTCGCTGCAGGTCCGCGCCGTGCTCCCGGTGAACGCGGCCGCCTCCGGCCACTTCGGCCGGTACGGGCCGGTGGTGCGGATCGGGATCATCTCCCCCACCGGCGGCTCCATCATCGAAGCACTCAAGGTCCGCGATGAGTACGACGAACTCCTCCAGGGCCACGCCTATCCGCCGACCCGGGTCGACCGGGGAGACGCCTACCTCCACGCCAAGACCCAGCCGATCCGGTGGCTCAACCGGGAGGCCAGCGGCGAGCAGATGTCGATGCCGGGCGACTACTACATCGTCGTCAACCAGGGCTCGCACGAGTCTTCGGTGATCACTCCCCTGGAGCTCGAGGTCTCCATGGTGGGCACGCCCGGCGAGGGAGCCCCGCAGTATGCCGACGGCGCTGCGATTGCCGGCCCCGACACGGGCTCTGCCGAGGATCCGTCCTCCGCCGCGGGTACGGCGACCGACGCCGCGGATGACCCGGCTGACGGATCCGGGGACACCCTCACCCTGGTGGCCGGGGCCTCGGCCGTGGCGGCGGGCCTGCTCGCAATCGGGATCGGGGTGGCCATGCTGCTGCGGCGTCGGTCCCGGGCAGGCACCGTCACCTGAGCAGGATCCAGCCACCGGCCAGCAGCAACAGCACGCCCCCGGCCAGGAGCAGGACGATCGGCCACCACGGCGCACCGTGGTGGCCGATCGGTGCCGAACCGGCACCCTGTCCGACCAGGACGTCGGAGGACCACTGGTCCAGCACCTCGATCTCTCCGGGGTCCCACTCCGTTGCAGGCACGGCCTGGCGGACCAGTGCCGCGAACCCGGCCGCGTCGGCGGGGCGTCGGGACGGATCCGGATCAGCAGCCCGCAGCAGCACCTCGACCAGGGGCTCGTCGGGAAGTGCCCAGGGGTCGTGCGGCGGCGGTGCCCCGGTGAGCATCTGCAAGCCGGTCACCGCCACGGCGTACAGGTCCTGGGCCGGCGCCGGGTCCGCGCCACGTTCCTGCTCGGGCGCCATGTAGCCGGGGGTGCCGAAGGTGATCGAGGATCGGGTCAGCCGTGGCTCACCGGTCGGCACCGACACCCCGAAGTCGGTGATCCGCAGGTGCGGGCGCGCCGTGCCGGTGTGCTCCAGGAGCAGGTTGCCCGGCTTGATGTCACGGTGCACCACCCCGGCGGCATGGACCGCGCCGAGGCCGGCCAGGGCCTGCACCAGCAGTTCTGCCACCCACCTTGGCGGCAAGGCGCCGTAGTCGCCGATCAGGGTGGCCACCGAGCCGCCACGCAGCAGGGGCATGGTGAACAGCACCGCGTCGTCCGCGCCGGCCCAGCCGAGTGGGGTGACCACGTGGTCGTGGTGGATCCGGGTCCCCTGCTCCCGGACGAAGCGGAGCAGGGAGGTGGCGTCCTGCTGGCGCAGGATCTTGGCAGCCTTGACCGTGTCGTCCTCGCGGTCGCGCACCCGCCACACCGAACTCATCGAGCCATCGGCGATCGGGTCGAGGAGTTCGTAGCGTCCGGCGAAGACCTGTCCCACGTCGTGGCCCCCTGCGCTCAGTCCGCGGCCGGGATGGCGACATAGCGCCCATCCGCGGTCACCGGGTTGTCCTCGTTGATCGACTGGACGGCGCGGGTCAGCGCGGGCTCGGCCTCGGGGCGACGGTCCAGGTGGACGCCGGCGATCATGCACCGCACCGAGCCGCCGGCCAGTTCGATGGTCGGGATGTCGACCGCGACGATCTCGCACGACTCCTCGATGGCGGCCACCTGCGCGTCGCTCAGGCTCCGCCGGGCCCGCGCCGACATCGCCATCACATAGCGACGCCGGCCCTCCGGCGTACGTCCGCAGAGCTCGACCGCGTTGCCGGCGAATTCGCGGACCTGCTCCTCGGTGATCTCGACGACCTTGCGCCCATTGACCGAGAGGCGCTCGCGCACCTGCTCGCGGCGGCGTACGTCGGGGATCATCCCCAGCGCGAAGAGCGCGACCTCGGTGCCGACGCAGCCGATCACGTTGGTGTGGTAGACGGGCACCCCGTCGGAGTCGAGCGCGTCGAAGGCCATCGGCTCATAGCCGAAGTCGGTGCAGAAGCGTTCCAGCACGTGGGTGTCGGCGCGGTGGCTGCGGGCGGTGTAGGCGACCCGGGAGACGTGGTCGAGGACCATCGCACCGGTGCCCTCCAGGAAGATCCCGTCCGGTTCGAGGCCCGAGTAGTCGACGATCGTCTGCACCCGATAGGCCGACTTGAGCATCTCCAGGACGTCGGCGCGCCGCTCATGGCGCCGGTTGGAGGCATACATCGGATAGACCGCAACGCTGCCGCCGGCGTGGGTGGAGAGCCAGTTGTTCGGGAAGACGCTGTCGGGGCGGGTGTGGTCGGCGTCGGAGAAGACGTGGACCCGCACCCCGACCGCGCGCAGCGCCGCGGCGACCGCATCCATCTCGGCCAGTGCCCGGGTGGCCAGCTCCTCGCCGGTCGCGTCGCCCGGGGCGTCGGCCTGGAACGCGTTGTCGGCCGCGGTCGCCGGGTTCGGGGTGAAACGCTCGGCGCGGACCAGGATCACTGCGGAGGGTGCTTGGGCGCTCACGGGGTGGAATCTACTGGACGAGCGCATCCCCCTGCGGGAGTTCGTTGAGCGACCCCAGGCGCAGTGAGCGGTCCGGGCCGACGAGGACCCGGCTGACCGAGGTGTAGTGCGGCATGAAGAAGATCCCGTGCGGACGTCCGATCACGCCGCTGAGCCAGGAGTTGAGTACGCCGCCGTGGCAGACCACCACGACCCGCTCCGCGTTGGCGTCGGCGACGATGTCGTTGAATCCGGCCCGGACCCGTGCCCGGAAGGCGTCGGGGTCGAAGGTGTGGCTGCCCCAGACGCCGGTCTGGAGCGCGGAGGTGGCTGCCTCGAGGACGCTGGCACCGAGTTGTTCGATCGGGATGTATTCCCGGGCGCCCAGGTCGAACTCCGCGATCCGTTCGTCGGTCTCGACCTGCAGTCCGGTCCGCTCCGCGATGGCCTCGGCCGTCTGGCGAGCCCGGCGCATCGTGCTGGCAATGATCCTGTCCGGGCGCGCCTCGGGGGTGCGGGTGAGCCACTGCCCCAGGGCGTCGGCCTGGCGACTCCCCAGGTCGGTCAGGGCCGGGTCTGCCGGTCCGTTCTCCGGCCTGGCACGTTCAGGTTGGGCGTGGCGTACGACGAGGAGTTCCATCGGGTTCCTCCTGCGAGAGGATGGGCATTGACGACGACCTGCTATTTTGTGATTCTAGTGTCACATATTAGCGACAGCTGGAATGCTTGTCGTCGTTGTTGTGAACATCCGCTCGCACTTCTCCTTCCGCCGGAGGCCAGGAACCGTGTATCCCCCCACGATCGCGAACACGACACCCGACGCCATCGCCTACGAGATGGCCGGCTCCGGCGCCAGCCTCACCTTCGCCGACCTCGACGCGCGCTCCAATGCGCTGGCCCACCTGCTCCGCCGCAACGGCGTACGTCCCGGCGACAGCCTGGTGATCCTGCTCCCCAACGACCTCGCCTGGCCGGTCGCGGTCGCCGCAGGCATGCGGACCGGCCTGGAGGTCACCCCGATCAACTGGCACCTGCGCAGCACCGAACTGGTGCCGATGCTCGCCGAGGCTGCCCCGGCCGCGCTGGTCACCAGCCCCGACCTCGCCCCGCTCGCGATGCAGGCATGCGCCCATCTCGACCGCACGCCGTACGTACTGACCGTGGGCGGCGAGATCACCGGGACCACCGAGTTCGACTCCGCCCTGGACGGCCTGCCCACCACGCCCGTCGAGGACGAACTCCTCGGTGCCCGGGTGCTCTTCAGCGGGGGAAGCACCGGCCGCCCGAAGGCATATCGCCAACCACTGCTGGGGATCCACCCCCTCGACGCCCCCGCACGGCACCCCGGCCTGGGCGCGAAGCTCGGCATCGAGGCGGGGATCAGGTTCCTTTCCCCCGCGCCGAGCTACCACGCAGCTCCGTTCACCTTCCAGTTGATGGTCGCGTCCGCAGGCGGGACCGTGGTCTGCATGGAATCCTTCGACGCCACCGGGGCGCTGCGCACCCTCCACGAGCGATCGATCACCCATTCCCAGTGGGTCCCGACGATGCTGTCCCGGTTGCTGGCCGTCGAGGACCGCCACGACATCCCCGTCTCCCCCACCCACCGGGTCGCGGTCACCTCCGGCGCCCCGTGCCCGCCCGACCTCAAGGACGCGATCAACGACTGGTGGGGCGACGTGCTCCATGAGTACTACGGCGCCTCGGAGGGCTACGGGCACACCTACATCTCACCGGCCGAGTCGCGGGAACGGCGCGGCTCGGTCGGCCGTCCACTGGGCGCCGCGAAGGTCCGGGTCACCGACGCCGCGGGCCACGACGTACCGACCGGAACCGTGGGGCGAGTGGGCTTCGAGGGCACCGCTGCCGACGGGTCGACCACGGTGAAGGGCATGGGCGATTTGGGGCGTCTCGACGAGGACGGGTACCTCTACCTCAGCGGCCGCGAGTCCTTCATGATCATCTCCGGTGGCGTGAACATCCATCCCGAGGAGATCGAGGCGGTGCTCACCGCCCACCCTGCGGTGGCCGACGCGGCGGTCTTCGGCCTGCCGCACCCCGACTTCGGTGAGGAAGTGGTCGCCGTGGTCGAACTCGAGCCCGACGCGGACCTCGACGCGGCCACCCGCGACGACTTACTGCGCGACCACTGCCGGGACCACCTGGCGCGCTTCAAGGCCCCACGTCGCTATGAGTACGTCGACAAGTTGCCGCGCCTGCCCACCGGGAAGCTGAACAAGAAGTCCCTCCAGTCCCGCTACCTCCCACGAACGCTCAAGGATTGATGCGCGAACGCTCAATGCTTGATGTCCGAAAGCTCAATCGTTGATGGCCGGACCTGACTGCGCGAGGGGCTGACCCGAGAACGAGGAGATTCTCCCGGACCAGGCGCCGGAGGATCTCCTCGTTCGCGCAGCGCATCAGCAGCACCGCAACGGGTGAGCGCTCGAGGCGCAACGACTGAGCGTTCGTGGGTCAGTGCGCGACGGGCAGGGCAAGCGCCGCCTCGACGGCGGCAGCGGGGTCGTTGCCAGCCGGATCGGCGGCCCGGGAGACGCTCGGCAAGACGCTGATCGCGACATAGCCGGCCTGCACCAGCGCGGCATCGGTCTCCTCGCCCAGGCCCTCGGTGTTGGCGAAGCGCTCCAGCCGGATCGCGCCCGCGGTCGGGTTCAGTCGCAGGCCCATCAGGCCACGCGGGGCCAGTGCCGCCATCCGCACGCCCTTGACTTCCTCGATGCCGAGGTTGGGCACGTTGACATTGAGGACGGTCCGGGGAGCTGCGTGCTCGATGAGCCATTCGACTGCACTCACCGCCACCTGGGCGGCCGTGTCGAAGCGGTGGTCGGGCGCGAAACCAGCGCTGATCGCCAACCCGCGTACGCCGAGTGATCCAGCATTCAGGGCAGCCCCGACGGTGCTCGAGGTGAGCAGCAGGCGACCGGTGTTGAACCCGTCATTGATCCCACTGACGACCAGGTCGGGGCGGGGCCCCAGGACCCCGGTGCACGCAGCCAGGACGGCGAAGGACGGCGGGGCGTCGAAGGCAGTGGCCGACACACCGGGCAGGTCGGGGAGCTGGTGCTCGGTCACCGCGATCTCGGCACCATCCTCGATGGTGCCCAGGCCCGATCCGGTGCCGCTGCGGTCAGTGGCGGGCGCCGCGACCACGAGGTCGTGACCGGCGTCGGCAAGGGCACGCCCCAGGACCGCCAGTCCCGGCGCGTCAATGCCGTCGTCATTGGTCAACAGGATCCGCACACTGCCTCCTTTGTCTCGACGATTGTGATTGATGTGTCACTGAATGTCCAGCCCCGCCGGCAACGACTTCTCTACGGATCACCCGCCCGGATCCGCGGGAATCGCCGGGAGTGCAGGGGGTTGACAGGTGACAGCCCTCACATCAAACTGTGAACAAGACGTCACTCAAACTAGTCGCTGGCACCCAAGGAGTCCCCATGTCGAAGTGGCCCATCAACGATGAAGTCTCGAAGGTCTTCCCGCTCTATTCGCGGGCGAACGTCGGCGAGATCTTCCCGGACCCGATCAGCCCCCTGAATGCCTCCGCCGGGTTCCAGCACAACCTGGAGCCAGGGTGGCGCGACGCGTTCGTGGCCTGTGGCGTGTGGGATGACGACCTCTACGACAAGTCGGGCGTGCCGATCACGGTGCTGCCCGCCTTCGGCAGCTACCTCTACATCAACATGTCGCTGATGCGCCTCTTCGGCGTCCGCGTGCCCGGGATGACCGCGGAGGCGGTCGACCTGCAGTACTTCGGCGACATGCCCGGCATCCCGTCGTACGAGTCGGAGAAGCGCGACTTCGACGAGGACCCGTCCTACGAGGAGAAGGCCGGCGCCTGGCTGATGGAGGAGGTGCTCGGGGCCACCGGGCTCCCCGCCTATGACCAGGACCGCCTGGAGGTCGAGGAGATCCGTCGCAACCGCCCAGACATGTCCACGCTCTCCGACCAGGAGTTGCGCGAGCGGATCACCTCGTTCGACTACATCCTGCGTCCGCTCTTCAAGCGGCACATCGAGGCCTCCCTCAAGTGCGGCGTCGGACTCGGCGGCGTCGCCCAGTTCGCCGAGGCGATCGGCAAGCCCGAGCTCTCCCTGGTCCTGGTCGGCGGCCTCGGTGACGTCGACTCCGCAATCCCGTCGAACCGGATGTGGCAGCTGAGCCGGGCCGCCCAGGCGCCGGCCGTAGCCGCCCTCTTCGACGAGGGCATCGCCGGCCTGCGGGACCGGCTGCGCAACTCCACCGACGAGACCGTCGCCGCCTTCAGCAAGGAGTTCGAGGAGTTCCTGGCCGACTGGGACTTCCGTGGCCCCGCCGAGTGGGAGATCCGCGCGAAGACCTGGAGCCTGGTGCCGGAGATCCCGCTGGGGACCATCGACCGGATGCGCCACGTGGACGACGACCAGGCCCCCGAGGTGAAGAACGCCGCCCGTGCCGCCGAGCGCGAGGCCGCCGCAGCCGGGATCCGTGAGGCGATCGCCGCCGACCCGGAGGCAAGCGGCCAGTTCGAGGCCGTGATGAACGGGGCACTGATGTGGATGCGCGGTCGCGAACGCGGCCGGGCCACCGCCGCAATGGTGATCCACGAGATCCGCCTGCCCGCCCTCGAGCTCGGGCGTCGTGGCGTCGAGGCTGGCCACCTGAAGTCGGCCGACCAGATCTTCATGCTCTTCGCCGAGGAACTCGACGACTACCTGGCCGACCCGGGCAAGTTCACCGACCTGCTGGCGGAGCGCGAGGCGAGCTACCTGGACCTGTTCACCTATGTGCCGCCGTTCGTGGTGGCGGGCGAGGTCCCCGAGCTCTCCACCTGGGAGCGCGTCGACACCAGCGCCCAGCCGGCACTGCCGGTCGGCGGGGAACTGGTAGGCGTCTCCGGGTGCAACGGCGTCGCCCGCGGGCGTGCCCGGGTGCTGCTCTCCCCCGACGACCCGTCGGCACTGGAGCCCGGCGAGATCCTGGTCGCCCCGATCACCGACCCGTCCTGGACGCCGCTCTTCGTCCCGGCCGCCGCCGTCGTGGTGAACGTGGGAGCACCCTTCTCCCACGCCGCGATCGTCAGCCGCGAACTCGGCATCCCCTGCGTGGTCTCGGCAAGCAACGCCACCAAGCAGATCCGCACCGGCTCGTTGATCGAGGTCGACGGCACCACCGGCAAGATCACCGTGCTGGAGGACGCACCGGCCTGATCAGCGCCATCCCCTGACCCGGGGCCGTCCACGGAGCATGACTTCGCGGGCGGCCCCGGTTCCATTCTCGACATTCCGGGTGCAACGCCCCGGATACAGCCCTACGCTCTCCCGGTGCACACTACAGCAGACCTGACCATGGCGCGGGCGCAGGCCTGGGGTCCACGGGTCCCGACGCTGGTCCTCACCCTCGGCCCGGCCGTGCTCCTCGTACTCGCCGCCGTGGCCACCTGGAACCAACCGGCGGAGTACTACAGCGACGTCACTGTCGCCACTTCGTGGGGCGAGTTCCTCTTCGGCGTACCCATCGGCGTTGCCCTGGGAACTGTGCTGCTCAGTTGGTGGGCACCTCGACTGGGTTCGCGACTGCTCGCCGCGGCCTTCGTCGCGATCGCCCTGGAGGACGGCCCGGCCGGAGTGGCGGACGACTTCGTCCTCGGCGACTGGGTGCTGGCCGCGCTCTGCGCCGCGTGGGTGCTCCTGGTGGCCTTCGACTCATGGTGCCTGATCCGACAGCGCGCGGCCTCGGAGTGGCTTCCGGCGCCCCGCACCGGAAGCAGTCCCTGGTACGCCGAGCCCCACCGGGCCGCCCGTTTCGCACTGGCCGCCGGGCTGGCGGCTGCCATCTCCTTCGGTCTCGCCCGGTACGTCGATTGGCAGCAGGAGGCGCGCGAGTACGCGACCCGGGCGATGCCGATCCAGGCGACAGTCACCGCGGTGGACCACTTCGTCGACTCCGTCCGCGTCGATGTCGCCGGCAAGGAGGTCGAGCTCTTCGTCAATGACTCCAGCCGGCACCCGGTCGGTTCCACCTACACCGTCTACACCGATCCGTTGGGGCGCATGGGTCCCTACGGTGTGGAGGACGTGGACCCCGACGGATGGGCCGACATGGGGATCCCGATCGGCTTCGGAGTGCTCGGCATCTACGTGCTGTTGGTGGAGATTCCCCGTCGCCGACGTGGCGTGGAGCACCTAGCCACCCATGGTGGCCCGGGCGTCCGGGCGCTGGTCACCTGGCACCGCTACGAGAATGGCCTGGAGGTGTTCGCCCGCGACGACCCGGCAGGCCGGTCGCCCCTGTTCCTGCTCGGCGGCCTGGTCGAGTTGTACGAGGGTTCCCTGCCACGCACCCAGGACTGGGGCGAGGACCCCGACGACGACGCGGACTGGGCCGACGACGACGTGGACTGGGCTGACGACGACCTTGAGCCTCGACGTCCTCTCTACGAGGCGCGCGTGGTCGGCCTGGGCGGCGACGGGTGCCTGACGGTGATCCACATCGATGGCGCTGAGGAGGGCATCGCGCTCGGCTCGACACGGCCCTCACGGGATCCCTGGACCTTGCGCACACGCCTGGTCAGGCACTGGGATCGGCTGACCGGCCGCGCTCGCGATCTCGACGTACGCTGAGCCGGCCGTCGGGACCACGAGGAGGTCACCCCTCGTCGGCGGCACTCCGCTCGCGCTGCAGCGAGAGCACCACGTCGTTGTGCAGTTCCATCCAGATGTCGTGGTAACTGTCGTACATCGGGCGGGCGAAGGACCCCTGGTCCCCCTCCTGGAGCCGGGCCAGCGCTGCGGCCAGGCGCGGCGCGTAGCGACCCATCCGGGCCAGGTCCTGGCCGACCTTGTCGAGCAGCGGGGTGAACTCGCCATGGAAGGCAGCAAGTTCGGCGATCACGGCATCGTCGTACGCCGTGTCGCTGTGGTCGTTCGGCTGGTCGTCACGCATCTGCCACCGCGTGCAGAGTTGCTTGAATGCCGTGTTGTGCGGCAGGAATGCTTCGTCGAACGCGACCAGTGCGTCGCGCGCGGCCGCGGTCTCGGCGTCCTCGCCCAGGAGGCGCGCGGCCTCATCCTTGCCGGCAGGGGTGAGCATGTAGCCGGCCATCGCGCCGGTGCGGGCAATCACGAGGCCCTGCTCGACCAGCGGAGCGGTGACGGACTCGAGTTCGGACCCCGGTACGCCGGAGAGCCCACTGAGCACCTCCGGACGCGCCAGACCCTTCACGCGGAGCGCGTGCAGGACGTCGAAGGTGGTGGTCATGGCTCCTCCTGGTCAGTTTCGCCCGCCGCGCGGAATCTTCCGGGACGAGGACTTGGATTGTGACTGCTATGTCACTATTATGTGGATCACATTATCCTCAATGCAAGCCGGATTCAATGTCTTCCACCGATTGTTCCGATGTGCTTTAGTGGTTCAAGCGTCACAAAATTGTGGACTCAGGAGAGTGCAATGCCCACCGCGACCGAGATCGACCTGATGGACCTCGACTCCTTCGAGGCCGGCACTGACCACGAACTCTTCCATGTCCTGCGCGAAGAGGACCCACTGCACTGGAACGAGGAACCGGACGGCGGCCAGGGCTTCTGGTCAGTCACCCGCTATGACGACGTGGTCGCGGTGGCCAACAACCACGCCGCCTTCACCGTGGCAGAGGGCACCCAGATCCCGAGCCGCCGCGCCGAGGGCGATGGCGCGCCGAGTATCCATCACGTCGACCCGCCGCACCACGGTCCGCTTCGCCGTGTGGTCACCCCGCACGTGCGGCCGGTCAAGATCAAGGCACTCGAGGCCGACATCCTCACCGTGATCGACCGCCTGCTCGACAAGCACGTCGACCAGGGCCGCTTCAACTTCGTCCACGAGATCTCCGCCCAACTCCCGGTGGTGATGATCAGCCGCCTGTTGGGCGCCCCACTGGAGGACGTGGACCAGATCATCTCCTGGACCAACCGGATGTCCCCCGACGACCCGGACCACTCGGCCGGCCCCGAGGACATGGTCAAGGCGCGTGACGAGATCTTCGACTACTTCCGTGGCATCGAGGCCCAGCGCCGCCAGGAACCCAAGGAAGACGTGATCTCCGCGCTCACCGCCGGCCGTCTCGACGGCGAACCGCTCAGCCGCGGCCACCTGGATGCCTATTACCTGATTATGATGGTTGCTGGCAACGAGACCACCCGCAACCTGCTCTCCGGCGGCACCTGGGCACTGCACCAGAACCAGCAGTGGTGGGATGCCCTGCGCGCCCAGCCGGCGCGGTCGCGTCTGGTGGTCGAGGAGATGATCCGCTACGTCTCGCCGATCATCTGCATGCGCCGCAACGCCACCCGCGACATCGAGATACACGGCAAGACCATCCGCGAAGGCGACAAGGTGGTCATGTGGTTCACCTCGGCCAACCGGGACGGGCGCAAGTTCGACCGGCCCGACGAGTTCATCGGCGACCGCCATCCCAACGACCACGTCGGCTTCGGCTATGGCGAGCACACCTGCCTGGGCACCAACCTGGCGCGGCTCGAGGCCCAACTCTTCTTCTCCCGCGTCGCCGAGCGCAACCTGGAGCTGACTGCCGTGGGTGAGCCGGCTCGGCTGCGCAGCAACTTCTTCCGCGGCATCAAGCGCCTCGACGTCGAGTTGGTGCAGCGATGACCCGCCCCGCAGCGCACTCGATGGTCGGTGGCGAGTCCTTCGTCGCTGCCGGCGCCGAGATCCCCGTGATCAACCCGTTCACCGAGCAGCCGATGGGCAGGGCCACCGAAGCCGGCGCCGAGATCGTCGATCGGGCGGTCCGCGACGCGCACCGTGCGTACGCCGCATGGCGGGGCATCGCGGTCGAGGAACGCGCCGCGCTGCTCGAGCGGGTCGCAGACCTGCTGGCCCGTGACGAGGAGGAGATGGCGGCCCTGGTCACCAGTGAGATGGGGATGCCGATCACCCTGTCCCGGGTCACCCAGGCCCAACTCCCGGCCAGCGTGCTCCGGGCTACGGCACAGGTCGCCCGCGACGACTTCGGGTGGCGCGAGGAGGTCGACGGCGCCACACTGATCCGCTCCGGCGCGGGCGTGGTCGGTGCGATCACGCCGTGGAACATGCCGGTCCACCAGATCATCGCCAAGGTCGCCGCTGCCGTGGTAGCAGGCTCGACCGTGGTGCTCAAGGCCTCCGAGCAGACGCCGTACGACGCCACCCGGGTCGCGGAGCTCTTCCTGGAGGCCGGCGCACCGGAGGGCCTGCTCAACGTGGTCACCGGCACGGGACCGGTCACCGGCGCCGCCCTGGCGGCCCATCCCCTGCTGACAAGGCTCTCCTTCACCGGCAGCGTGCGGGCCGGCCGGGAAGTCGCCGCACTCGCAGCCCGTGAGCTGACCCGGACCGCCCTGGAGCTCGGCGGCAAGTCACCGGCCCTGCTCCTGGACGACGTCGACCTCGCCCGTGCCGTGCCGGCGGCGCTGACCAATGGCCTGGTCAACTCCGGCCAGGCGTGCAACGCGCCGACCCGGATGCTGGTCCCCGCAAACCGCCTCGACGAGGTACTCGACCTGGTCCGGGAAGCGGCGAATCGTTTCGTCCTCGGCGACCCCACCGACGAGGACACCAACCAGGGCCCCCTGGTCACCGCCCGCCAGCAGGCATCCGTGCTCGCCCGGATCGAACGCGCCCAGGCGCAGGGCGGTCGCCTGGTGATCGGCACCGGACGGCCGTCGGAACGGACCTCGACCGGCTTCTTCGTCGACCCGACGGTGATCGTCGGGCTGGAGGAGGACGCCGAAGCAGTGCGCGAGGAAATCTTCGGGCCCGTCGTGGTGCTGCAGCCGTACGCCGACGAGGCCGAGGCGATCCGGATCGCCAACGACAGTGACTACGGGCTCTCGGCAGAGGTCTGGTCCGGCGACGACGAAAGGGCGCTGGCCGTGGCGGAGATGCTCTCCGTCGGCCAGGTCAAGATCAACGGCGTACGCACCCGCAACCGGCCGCTGGTGCCGTTCGGCGGGATGCGGAACTCGGGCTATGGACGAGAACTCGGTCCGCTCGGGATCGAAGAGTTCACCGACGTGACGGCGGTGATGGCGTGAGGAACAGCGTGAGCACGAGGAACCGCAACCATGCCCCCATCGTGGTGACCGGGGCCGCGTCCGGCATCGGGGCAGCCCTCGCCACGATCCTGCGCGAGCAGGGGCGTGAGGTGATCGGGCTGGACCGTGTCGCGGGCGACGGGATCCTTTCCTGCGACCTGGCCGATCCCGACTCGATCGCCGCCGCGGTCGAGCAGTTGCCGGCCGAACTGGGCGGGTTGGCCAACGTGGCCGGCGTACCCGGGACCGCCCCAGCCGCCACGGTGCTGCAGGTCAACGTCCTCGGCCCCCGCCTGCTGAGCCAGGCGGTGGAGTCGCGCCTGGTCGCGGACAGCGCAATCGTCAGCGTCGCCTCGGTCGCCGCGCACAACAACACCCAACCCGAGGAGGCGCTCGAGGAACTCCACCGCGCCGCCACCCACGCCGACATCGCGGCCTGGCTGGCCAGCCACCCGATCGACGGCACCGCCGCCTACGACACGTCCAAGCGCGTCGTCGTGGACTGGACGGTGCGCACGGCAGCAGCGTTGATCGGGACCGGCGTACGTGCGCTCAGCGTGAGCCCGGGACCAGTGCAGACCCCGATCCTCGACGACTTCGCCGCCACCATGGGCCAGGACCGGATGGCCCGGTCGGTGGCCACCGTCGGGCGCCACGGTCGCCCCGAGGAGATCGCGGCCGTGGTCGCCTTCTGCCTCTCCCCCGATGCCTCGTGGCTCAACGGCATCGACATCCTCGTCGAGGGCGGCCTGATGGCCGCCCGCACGGCGGCCCAGGTCCGGGACCGCCTCGAATCCCAGCAAGCCCCCACCGGAGGTGCCTCGTCATGACCAGCAGCCAGTCCACCGTCGTCCTGCTCGACGGGTCCCATGACGGCGACCGCGAACTCCTCGGCGGCAAGGCCTACAGCGTGAACCGGATGCGGAGTCTGGGCCTCCCCGTGCCACCGGCCTTCGCCCTGCCGACCACCGTCTGCGGCACCTACCACGGCAACGACCGCGCACTGCCCGAGGCGGTCTGGGACGAGGTCGTCGCGGCCGTCCGGGCGCTCGAGGCCGACACCGGTCGCACCTTCGGCACCGGTCCGTCACCGCTCCTGGTCTCGGTCCGCTCCGGCGCGGCGCAGTCCATGCCCGGGATGATGGACACGGTGCTCAACCTCGGCCTTACCCCCGAACTCGTCGACGTGCTCGGTGCCGAGTCCGGCGACACGGACTGGGCTCAGGACACCTGGCAGCGCTTCCAGCGCTCGTACGCCGAGATCGTGCTCGGCGGCGAGGGTGCCACCCCCGCCGACCCGTGGGAACAACTGCGGGCCGCTATCGGTGCCGTCTTCGACTCGTGGACCAACGAACGGGTGCGCACCTACCGCGAGCGGCACGGGCTCGGCGAGGGCGGCGGCACCGCGGTCACCGTCCAGGCGATGGTCTTCGGCAACCGTGACGAGGCTTCGGGGACCGGCGTGATGTTCAGCCGCAACCCCAGCTCGGGCGTGCCCGAGTTGTACGGCGAGTGGCTGGCGCATGCCCAGGGCGAGGACGTGGTCTCGGGCGAGAAGACCCCCACCCAGCTCGCTGAACTGGCCACCAGCGACCCGGGGTTGCACGCCGAACTGGCCCGCGTCGCTGGCGTCCTGGAGGCGGAGTACCGCGACCTGGTCGACATCGAGTTCACCGTGGAGAGCGGACGGCTCTTCATGCTCCAGTCGCGTGCCGGGAAGCGCTCGCCGCAGGCCGCGGTGCGGATCGCGGTCGACCTGGTGGAGGCCGGGACGATCACGCCCGCCGAGGCACTGGGCCGGATCACCGCCGACCACGTCGAGTCCCTGGCCGGGTCGACCCAGGTCGACGCCGGGGACCACGAGGTCCTGGCCACCGGCCTGGGTGCCTGCCCCGGAGTCGCCACCGGTCACGTCGCCCGCGACCTCGAGGAGGTCCTGACCCTGGTCGACGAGGGGAAGCCGGTGATCCTGGTCCGCACCTTCACCGCACCCGACGACGTACCGGCGATGTTCCAGGCCGCAGGCGTGCTGACCGAGGTCGGCGGCGCCACATCGCACGCTGCGCTGGTCTGCCGCGAGATCGGCCTGCCGTGCGTGGTCGGTGCCGGTCCCGGACTCGTCGAGGCGCTGGCGGGACAGGTGATCACCATCGACGGCACCAGCGGCAAGGTCCACGCCGAGGGCTCGGTCAACACCTCCTCGGTCGCGGCCGACCCGCATGTGCAGAAGCTGATCGAGTACGCCGGCACCGACGCCGGGCACCCGATCCACCGCCTCGCCACCATCGACGCCTGACGGAGTGAAGGGATGACCATGGCTTCCTTGCCACAGACGGATTCGCTCGCCCCCGACGTCGACCTGCTGGGCCATGTGCTCACCGTGGACCGGGTGGTCGCCGAGACCGACGATGCGGTGACCATCTGGTTCCACGTGCCGGACCACCTCGCCGAGGAGTATGCGTTCCGGGCCGGACAGTTCCTCACCCTCGCCGTGCCGAGTGAACGGACCGGCTGGGTGGCGCGCTGCTATTCGATCTCCAGCTCACCGACCCAGCCCGACATCGCGGTCACCGTGAAGCGGACCCGCGACGGCTATGCGTCCAACTGGCTGTGCGACAACGTCGCGGCTGGCTCCCGGTTGCGGGTGCTGCCGCCCAGCGGCCTCTTCTGCCCGCGCTTGCCGGAGGCGGACCTGCTGCTGTGCGCCGCGGGCAGTGGGGTGACCCCGGCGATGTCGATCCTGCGCACGGTCCTGGCCTCGGTGACCGGTCGGATCGCCTTCTTCTATGCCAACCGTGACGCCGACTCGATCATCTTCCGTGACGAGCTCGAGGCATTGGCTGCCGAGCATGGCGAGCGCCTGGTCGTGGAGCACTGGCTGGAGTCCGAACGCGGCATCCCCACCGCCGACGACTTCGCGGCGTGGGCCTCGCCGTACTCCGAGCGCGAGATCTTCACCTGTGGTCCGGCACCGTTCATGGAGATGGTCCGCGTCGGCGCGGAAACCGCAGGCTTCGACACGTTCCGGATCCAGACCGAGGAATATCGCTCGCTGACCGGCGATCCGTTCCAGCCGATCGCGGAGATCAGTGCGGAGAACCTCTCCGACGCCGCCCTGGCCGAGGTGAACATCGACGGCGAGGTCCACTCCCTGGCCTGGCCAGCCACGCACACGCTGGTCGACGTGATGGTGCTCAACGGGATCGACACCCCCTATGCCTGTCGCGAGGGCAAGTGCGGTGCCTGCACCTGCCACCTCGGCGAGGGCACCGTCGACCTGGGCCGCACCGATGCGCTGGAGGCCGAGGACATCGCCGACGGCTACATCCTTGCCTGCCAGGCGAAGCCGTCGTCGAAGTCGATCAAGGTCGAGTTCTGACGCCTGCCCGCCTCGACGGGTACGCCGCTCAGCCGGCGTCGGCGCGCGGGATCAGGCGATACCACGCCTCACCCAGGGCCTTGCCGAGCTCGTCGATCCGCTCCAGGCGCGGGGTGGTCGAGGGCAGGCCCACGTGCACGTAGGCGAGTTGCTCGGTGAGGCAGCCGAGCGTCTCGGCGAGCAAGTCGAGGTCGACGTCCTCGATGGTGCCCGCCTCGCGCAGCCGCACCAGCCACCGCTTGGTCCGGCCGACGAAGTCACCGCGCAGGCGCAGCCACAGGGACTGGAATCCGTCGTTGGGGCTGGCTGCTGCCGCCTCGCGGAGCAGCCGCAGGATGTGGCGGTGGCGGGCATAGGTGTGCAGATAGGTCGTGTTGGTCTCGATCAGGCTGGCCAGGTCGGTGGAGTGGCCCGAACGCCTGGTCGAGGCGTTGGCGAGCTCCTCGAGCCCGGTCCGGATCACGGCCAGGAACGCCTCGTCGAGGGAGGCGAAGTGGCGGTAGAAGTTGCCCTGGGCGGTGCCGGCGCGGTGCACCACGTCGGAGATGCGGGTGCGGGTGTAGCCGTATTCGGTGAAGCACTCGGTCGCCGCCTGGATGAGTCGCTCCCGGGTCTGCTGGCCGCGCTTGTTGGGCCGCTTGGCCGGGCTCTCCCCCGCCAGGCCGGCATCGCTGTAGAGCTCGGTGATGAACGAACTGCTGACTTCCGATTCACTCGTGGTCATCCGCTTGCGCCCTCTCGTCTCTACTGCTGCCCCGCCATGACACCACATGCGGCCCGTGCGTGGGGGCGCGACGTACCGATGCTTGCGAAATGCCGTTCACAAGCGTGGTACGCCGCGCCCCGATCGCCTAGCCGGCGATGGCTGCCCGGGCCGCAGCGATGGATCCCCAGTCGGTGACTGCGGCGCAGTTGCGCCGGATCAGGGCGAGGATCAACCTGTTCACGACCTCGTTGTCGGGCAGCACCGCGATCGCGGCTGTGGTGATGATCAGTCCGCTCAACACCTGGACCCGGAAGTCGGCACGTGCGTCCGCCAGGTCGTACGGCGTCTCGCTGATCGCGTTGTAGCGATCGACGTAGCGCTGCAGCAGGTCGTCCTCGTGCGTACGCCGGTCCTCGATGTCGATGCTGCCGGAGAGGAAGTAGCCCACGTCGTACATCGGGTTCCGGACACCGGTCACCTGCCAGTCGATCAGCACCGCCCGCGGCTTCGCGTCGACTTCCTCGAAGAGGACGTTGTCCACCCGGGGGTCGCCATGGGTGAGCGTCTGCAGGCGGGGCGCGAGGTGGTGCCAGTCTCGGACCAGCGCCGCTCCGTCCCGGATCGCAGCGAAGTCGTCTGGAGACAGGTCCTCGGCGAAGCGTTCCTCGATGATCGCGGCGCCGGCCTGCATCTTCTCGGTCCAGTAGTCGGCGACCTCGGGAAGCTTGATCGTCCAGTCGGGCGCCGTCTCGGGATCCATCGGGAAGGTGGCATGCAGGCCGGCCAGTTCGGCCAGCACGGCGTGGGCGGCTTCCACGCTGCACCCGGCGACCTGGTCACCCGGGGTGGCAGAGGTCAGGTCCTCCACCACCAGGTTGATGTTCGTCTCGTCCCCGGCGACGTGGACCAGACGCGGCAGTCGGCAATTCGGGGTCTGCACGGTCCGGTAGGCGCCGATCTCGCGGTGGTAGGCGCCGCTGCCCAGCCCGTGGGCGTGGACGTCCGGGTCGCTGGGCCGGAACTTCACCACCACGGAGTCCGGTGCCCCCTCGGGGCGTTCGGCATAGGTCAGTTCGACCGCAACGGTGTCGCTGACATTGCCTGCCCCGACTGGGTGGGCGGAGAACCCCTCGATCCGTGCCCCGGGGAAGTTCCCGGCGAGGGCGGCTTCCAGCCAGGGGCCGTCGATCTGGTCGATGTAGTCGAGCAGGGGTACGTCGCGGGTGGTCGTCGGTGTGCTCATCTCGGTGTCCTCATCTCTGCGGGTCAGTGCCAGGGCTGCGATGCATAGGGGGCGTTCCAGACGTCGGTGATCCGGCCCTCGACGACGCGGAACACCTCGATCCCGGACAGCAGTCGCTCGGCGGTGCGACCGCGTGCGGTCCACACCAGGACGGCGTACTCGTCGTCGCCGGCGAGCACCTCGGAGGTGAAGTGCGGCTGCCATTGCGGCAGGTCGGCGTTGATCCGGGCGATCTGGTCCTCATGGGTCAGAGAGGACTGCTTGCCCGGGTCGTGGCGGACGACCGGATCAGCGCAGATCTCCCGGACCAGGTCGACCTGGCCCTGGTGGTAGATCTCCTCGAGGTAGCGCTCGACGACCTCGACCGGTGTCGCGCTGGCGTCGGTGGCCATCAGTTCGCTCCCTGGGCGGCGGCGTACTCGGCGACGACGCTGGTCAGCTCGCTCGGCGTGGCACCGTGCATGATCACGCCGTCGCAGCCCAGGTCGAGCTGGCCGCGCACGGACGCGGCGCACTCGGCCGGCGTACCGGTGGCCGCGCAGTCGAGCCACTCCGCGGGCAGTACGTCGCGGAGTCGTTCGAGCTGCTCGGGGGTGGCGGTGGCGTCCGCCCAGCCGGGCAGTTCGTTGACCACGTCGGACTCGCGGAACTTCTGCAGCAGCGCGGGGTCCCACTGGTTGGTGGAGACCAGCAGGTCGCCGTAGACCTGCAGATAGGTGGAGAGCCGCCCGACGGTCTTCTTCACGAAGACGTCCTCGGGGAGTTCGTCTGTGACGGTGGCATAGCAGGACCAGATCTTCACCGCCGCCGGATCGCGACCTGCCTCCTCGGCGCTGCGCCGCACGGTGTCGACCACACGGCGTACCGTCTCGTCGCTGAAGAAGGTGTGCAGCACGACCAGGTCGAACGCGCGCCCGGCCAGTTTCAGCGTCTGCGGCCCGAACGCGGTGGTGGCGAGCCGGATCTCCTCGTCGAAGGTCGGATCCAGCGCCAGCTTGGGGAACGTCCCGAGCGGTCCGTCGTATCCGGCGACCACCTCACCGCGCCACAGCCGCCGCATCAGTCCGGCGAACTCCTCCATCTCCGCAGTGGTGGTCTGGGAGAGGCCCAGCCCGGCGATCTGGGGTCGCAGGCCACGCCCGATGCCGAAGACGAAACGGCCACCGGTCAGCCGGTGCATGGTGGTGGCGAACGCCGCGGAGATCGCCGGGTGGCGGGTGTTGATGTTGGTCGCCGCGGTGGTGATGTCGATGCTGCTGGTCACTGCGCCGGCCGCGCCGGAGAGCGAACAGGCTTCCTTGACGTTGAGGCGCTCGGAGATGAAGGCGTTGCCGAGCCCCATCTCCTCGGCCAGGCGCAACTCGTCGAGCATGTCGCGCGGGGATTCGACGTGGCCGCCCAGGGTGTAGAACCCGAGCTCAGGAAACTTCGGCGTGGTGGTCATCGCGTGATTCCGATCTGCTCGAGGGCGCCCTGGTCCTGGGCGTGGGTAACCGCGTTGGTGACCATGGAGTGGAAGAGCGCATCACCGCGCTCGGTCCGCACCACGAGCATCGCCGCGGCGACACCGATGATGAAGTTGTGCAGGGTGCCCGCGGCGTACCCGCGCTTCACCTCGTCGCGGTCGGTCTTCACGCCGAGCCGTTCCAGTTCGGCGAAGTAGACGTCGAAGAGGTGGTCCTCGTGCTCGCGGCGGGTCTCGACCGGCAGTGCTCCGCCCACGCAGTACGCCGCGTCCACGGCGCCCGGGGCCAGCAGCACGGTCTGCCAGTCCACCACCGCCATCGAGGCCGCGTCGCCGTCGACGCCGAAGAGGATGTTGTCGGGGCGGAAGTCACCGTGCTGGATGGTCGCCGGCAGGGTGCGCATCAGTTCGTAGTACTTGGCGATGCCGCCGACGAAGCGGTCCCCGAAGGCGACCTGGTCCTCGGTGAGCTTGGCCTGGTAGCGGTCGCGGAATCCTTCCCACCACTGCGGCATCATCTCCTCGAACCGGACCCAGTAACTGCCGGAGATGTCGAGCCACTCCGAGCCGTCGAACTCGTCCGTGCCCCAGAACGGCGCATGGAACCCGGCCGCCTGGCGCAGGGCGCCCTCGACGTCGGCGAGCGTGGATCCGTCGAGCTGGTTGCCTGCGGTGGCCGGCGAGAGGTCCTCGAGCAGCAGCACGAACTCGGTGCCGTTGGAGTCGATCTCGGCGTAGTAGCACTGCGGCACCCGTGCGCTCAGGCGCGGGGCGACCTGTTCGTAGAAGCGGACCTCGCGCAGGTAGTTGAGCTCGGTGCGCCCGGCTGCGCGGCTGTCCTGGTTGTCGGAGGAGACCTTGGCGACCAGCGAGGTGAACGGCGCCTCGCCGTCGACCTCCAGCTCGACCCGGACCGACTCGGCCACCTGGCCGGTGCCGATCGGGTTGACCCTCGCGCCGGTGATCCTGGTCGTCGCGGGCAGGGTGCCGTTGGCATGGAGGACCCTCTCGATCCACTCTGCGTTGACGTCTGATGCGTGCATGGTGTGCCTCATTCCTGGTGGGGTTGGTGGCGTTGCGCCCTGCAGCAGGGCGGGGTTGGTCAGTGGGGTGCGGCGAGGCCCTCGGGGAGGCCGGATGGCTGGTGCGGTCCCATCGCGATGTGTTCGAAGAGCCCGACACCGGTGACGCCGTCGCTGCGGCGTACGACGCAGAGTTGCTGGGCGTGCACGTTCTCCTCGGCCAGCGGGTCGAGGTCGTCGATGCGCCAGGTCTCGCGGGCCACCGATTCGCCGCCGTGATCACGCCCGTGGGCGCGCTCGGGGTGGTAATAGCCCAGCCCCTTCATCTGGAAGACCTGGCGTGGCTCCACCTCGATCGCGAAGTCGAGCGGTCCACGCGGTCCCACGGCGATCCGGGCGGTGGCCGGCCGTCGGGTGCCGGGGGCGTAGTCGATGTCGACCCGGACGTCATCGGTGCGCAGCAGGGCCAGGTTCGGCTCGACCGCGGCGGGTGCCAGGCGCTCGGCCTGCATCGCCATCCGCACGTGGCCGACCCCGTCCGGGGCTTCGTGGAGGGTCACCTGCAGGAAGTCGTCGGGGAAGTGGAGGACGCTCCACACGGCGTGGATCGGCTTCACGTCGGCGGCCGCGACGTCCTCGGCGGTGGCCTGGCGGCGTACGCCCCAGGACCGGTCCCGTACGCCGTGCCACCCGTCGACGCTGACCTGCATGTCGGCGACGCGCACCGTCCCGGTCCAACCGCCGAACTGGACGAATCGGGTCCGGTCGGAGGCCGTCGCCGTCCCGCGGGTGCGGATCAGTCGCTGCTCCTCCATCGGCGTCCCCTCGGCGACGAAGGTGAGGTCGGCCGCCAGTCCGTCGGTCTCGGCCAGGACCACGCGGATCCGCCGCAGTGGCTCGAGCACCTCGATCAGCAGTGGTCCGACCCGGGCTTCGCTCCGGTCGGCGGGCAGGTGCCCGGAGGCGAAGACGGATTCCTGTACGCCGTCGCGCGAGAAGCTCAGTGCGGCGTCGATGATCCCGGTGTTGGGATAGATGCTGAGCCCGAATCCGAGGTGGCCGTCGGCCTCTGGGGAGAAGGCGGTGGCGTAGTAGCGCTCGTAGAACGCGGGATCGCCGTTGGCCGGGTGCAGCACCGGCGCCGGGGTCTGGTGGACCAGGTAGTCGTCGAAGGTGCTCAGCATCAGTTGGCTCCGTTGAGGGGCAGGAACTCGCGGGCATCGAGGTCGATCACCATCTGTGCGGCGCGGTTCCACATGGTCACGAACATCTGTCGGGCGCGATCGTTGGTGCGCACCTCGCCGGCTGCGGGGACGGTGAGCAGGAAGGTGCTGAAGGACATCTGGCGATAGCGGTCCCACGCCTGGGCGTCGCTCCAGTCGATGCCGCGCTCGCGCAACTGGGCGGCGTGGCGAGCGACGAGGTCGCGTTCGGCGGCGCGGCGTTCGTCCACGGTGAGCGAGGTGCCCATGAAGTAGGCCAGGTCCCAGGCCGGCGGGCCCCAGCCGAGGGTCTGCCAGTCGACGATCGTCACCGAACCGTCGGTGAAGAGCATGTTGTCGAGGCGGTAGTCGTGGTGGGCCAGGGTGAGCGGGCCGTCGTACGCCTGCGACCAGGCGTCGCAGTGGTGGCCGAACTCCTCGATCACCTCCGCTGCGCCGTCGACCAGGTCGCTGGCCACCGAGTCGAGCACCTTGGCCCACCCGGCGTCGTACCGCTGCTGGCGCTCCGGGATCGGGGCTCCGGCGCGCCGTTGCAGCCAGTCCTGGGCACCGAAGGCGTCGTCGTTCCACCAGCGATGCTGGTAGCGGGCGAGTTGGTCGACCGCGAGCGTTGCCTGTCCGGGCGCTGCGCCGGCGATCTGGTTGCCCTGTTGCGCGCCGCTGATGTCCTCGAGGACCAGCGCGGGCTCGCCGTCGACGTCCCAGGTGCCGTAGGACTCCGGGCAGGCGAGTTCGGGGACCTCGGGCCGCAGTTCCGCATAGAACCTGGCCTCGCGGTCATAGACGGCCGCATGCCGGGCGGTGAGGGCGGTCTGTCCTTCGCCGACCGGGAGCTTCACCACGCAACTGGCGGGCAGGTTGCCGCTGGGCCGGAGGAAGGTGACGCGGACGGTGTCGGCCATCTGGCCGGTCCCGATCGGGTCGACGCGGATCTCGCCGAGCTCCGCCCCGGGAGCCAGTCGTCCATTCTCCGTGAACACCTGCCGCAACTGCTCCGGCTCCACCGCCGGCGCCGCACCTGTGCCAGTCATTCGTCCTGCTCTCGAGCCGTTCGGCCACGCACTGCGCGTGGTCCGGATCACATCCCCGCAGGACCGAGGCTAGGTGATCGATTCTCTTTTTGCGACCCTTCAATCGCATTATTTTCCGACAGGAGTGGACTTTTTGCGGGACAAATGGGATCTATTTGCGATTCATGCGACACAACTTGAGTTGTGGATGGCCGGTTCGGATGAAGGCGTCCTCGTTGGCCAGTACACCGCAGACGGCCACGAGGCCCGCCCGGATGCCCTCGGGCGCCAGGTGCGAACGCAACCCCTGTGCAGGCGTGCACTGCGCTGCTAGCCTGAATGCAAAGGGGAGTACCTCCAACGCCGTGAGGTCGTCAGCCCGGCCCCCCAGCCCGGCCCACGGAGCAAGCACTGAGGGAGACCTTCGTCGACAACGATGGAGGTCCTGCGATGTTCACCACCCGTTTCTCCCCCGCCCTGCTGGCCGGGCCACAACGCTCCCCTGGCGACGGCGAGGACGTTGCGAGTGAGAACGCAACGCCTGCGCTCGAGGCGCAGGGTGTCCTGGTCGCCGAGGCGATCGCCTGGGCAGGCGTGGCCCTGTGGAGCCTGGCGTTGCTCTGGCTGGTGGCCGGCGGCGTGATCGCACACCGGCGCCGGAGCCACCGCCGCCACGGCGACCACCACGGTCACGACTGATGCGCGGCATCGACACGATCGGGACGCCGGCGCTGTGGGCAGTCTCGATCGGGGTCTTCTGCGTCCTGGTGGCGCTCGACTTCGTGCTCACCCGCCGTCCGCACGAGGTCCGGATGAAGGAAGCGCTCGGCTGGTCGGCGTTCTACATCGCCCTCCCGCTCGCCTTCGGTGGGTACATCTGGTGGCAGCACGGTGGCGGACTGGGCCTGGAATACCTCACCGGCTACCTGGTGGAGAAGTCGCTGAGCGTGGACAACCTCTTCGTCTTCATGCTGTTGCTGACGGCGTTCGCGGTGCCACGTGAACTGCAGCAGAGGGTGCTGCTCTACGGGATCGTCGGGGCGCTGGTGCTGCGCGGCATCTTCATCGCGGTCGGCGCGGCGGCCTTGTCGGCGTTCGACTGGACGTTCCTGGTCTTCGGGCTGATCCTCTTCGCCTCCTCGATCAAGATCCTCGCCGGGGCGAGCGGTGGCCTCGAACCAGACGTCGACGTGGACCGCATGCGCAGTGTCCGGTTCGTACGCCGGATGGTGCCGATCACGCCGGACTATGCGGGTCCTGAGTTCTTCGGTCGCGTGGACGGGAAGCGCGCGCTGACGCCCTTCGCCCTCGTGGTGATCGCGGTGCTCTTCACCGACGTCGTCTTCGCGGTCGATTCGGTGCCGGCGGTCTATGGCATCACCAGCGACCCCTACCTGGTCTTCGTGACGAACGCCTTCGCGCTCCTGGGCCTGCGGGCGCTCTACTTCGTGGTCCAGGGTGCGCTGCGCAAACTGGTCCACCTGGCCTATGGGCTGGGCCTGGTCCTGGCCTTCATCGCGGTGAAGCTGGGCCTGCACTGGGCACACCTGAACTGGCCCTCGGTCCCGGAGATCCCGACACTGGCCTCGCTCGGGGTGATCGTGGTGATCCTGACCGTCACCACGGCCACCAGCCTGGTGAGCACACGGCGTACGTCGGAGGCGCGCTGAGCCGCGGGCCAGGAAGCCACCCTGCGGAGCAATGGCTTGCCTTTCACCTAAGTGGTAATGATACTTAACCTATTATGCGAACTTCGGCGTCTCCCCTGTTGCCGCTCCTGCGGTCGCGCGTCCAGGGTGATCTGCTTGCCCTGACCTATTTGAATCCGGACCATGAGTTCAGCATCACGGAGGCTGCAGAACGGGTCGGCGCCTCCGTCAAGGCTGTGCATCAGGAAGCGTCACGACTTGTTGAAACGGGTCTCCTGGCGGACCGTCGGGTCGGCACCTCGCGCTTGGTCCGCGCCGTACTGGATTCACTGCTCACCCGCCCGCTGACCGATCTGCTCGCGGTCACCTTCGGCCCGCTCCCCGTGTTGACCCGACTCCTGGCTGGCGTCGAAGGTGTCGACGAAGCGTTCATCCACGGGTCCTGGGCCGCCAGGTACGCCGGCGAGCCCGGGCCGGTGCCCCATGACGTCGATGTCCTGGTCATCGGACACGCAGACCCGGATGTTCTCGATGAGCGTGCTGGACAAGCCGAGAGCGAACTCCATCGGGCAGTCAACATCCGCCGCATCAGACCAAGTGTCTGGACCCAGGAGGAAGATCCCTTCGTAGTAACGGTGAAGGGACGGCCCCTCATCCCTCTCCGTCAAGGCAGGGAATGACTCGGGCAAGGAGCAGGCGTGAAGTGGCAGCAAGGAAGACCAGAGATCGACCGGATGCTCAGCATGGGCGAGTTGGAGCACGTGCAGGCGAATCGCGACCATGCCGACCGCCTTCTCTCCCAAGCACGACGCCACCTCGCTTCAGCGGAGGCAACCTGTGACGCAGACCCGGAAGGCGCTTACGGCACCCTGTATGACGCTGGGCGCAAGGCACTCTGGGCAGTCCTGGCCAACCAGGGCCTCCGCCCCACGACCAGGGGCGGGCACCTAGCCGTCTATCAGGCGGTGAGGGCGCAACTCGACCCTCCGATGGGCGACCAGTTGCGCCCGTTCGACCGGATGCGACGCCAACGCCATGCCGCTGAATACCCTCAGGCCGACACTCCAGCACTGCACTGTGACGACGTTCTCGATGACCTTCCCAAGGTCACCGTGATGATTGAGATCGCCGAAACGGTGCTGGACAGCATGTCGGTGTACTGACCTTCTGTCCACGAGCCAACCTCGCCGGAGCGCCAGACGCTACGTAGGCAACCGCTGACCAGGGCTCCCTCGGCTCTCAGGTGGCTCCCATCAACTCCGCGTGATCGAGGTAGTCAAAGTGCGTCGGGACCTGGTCACTCACATCCACGTTGACCAGTTTCGCCGAGGCCGGCTGGAAGCCGACGTACCCGACTGCTGACTGACCGGCCTGGACCGTCTTGTAGATCCACTTCAGGACGGCGTCGTTCCTGGAGTGGTACCCATACGCAGCATCGTCAATTGCAGCCGTCAACCCGTCCCAGTTGCTCTTCGCGCCGATCGCTGTGCCGAACAGATGGGCCGCCTCAATGCGCGGCCCGCCGGGCTTCGACCCGAGCGCCTCGGCGGCTACCACCATGACTCGTGCGCCGAGGCTGTGTCCCATCAGCACGTACGACGGAGTATCCGTGCGCGCCAGCAGATCTCCGACGACAACGCCCGTCTTGTCCGCACGACTCTTGGCAACGTGCCACGGGTTCTTCGCCAGGTCACTGGCAACGAGAGCAGGCGCCACGGTGCGCCCGAGCCACTTTGCCCCTTCCTTCGTGGCCAGCGCCGCAGCGCCCTTGACGGCCAATCCACCGCTGATGTTCCCGGCCAGGGCGCCAGCGAACATCCCCAGGTTCTTGAGTTCCTTGGAACCCCATCTGACCCGGTACACCGGCGAGTCCTCATAGCGGGAGTCCACGATCGCTCGCCACCCACCCCAACTGTCAGTGTCACCTTCGGTGAGGAATCCGTTGCAGACCAGGACCGGAACACCACCCTTACCGGGGCGCAACAGTTCGATCCGAAACGACCTGTCTTCACGGAGATAGGCGTTGGACACCGAAGCACCCAGAGTTCCGCCGACTGCCCCGCCAACAACCGTCACCACCGTGGTTCCACCAGCCATGCCCAACCCACCGGCCGCGAGGCTTCCGCCGCCAAGGAGTGCCAGTCCATGGGAAGTGGCGGCCGCGCCGGAGAGACCACCAAACATCCCCATCGAACCAATCGCCCCGCCGATAGCAGGGGCAGCCAACAGCGCCATTGGGGCAGCTGCAGTCACACTGGCTGCGCCGAAGGCAGCCAGCTTGGACGCCTTGCTGAGATTGGGCTTGTCATACTCGAGGAACTCCTCGTATTCGTAGAGTTCACCGATCTGCTGGTGGGCCTTTGCGAAGCCCGGGATGTCGTGACGGTGCTCAGCGCAATATTGCGGAACACGGACCGCTCCACGCTCCCGCACTGCCATGTTCTCGCAGCTTGGGGCAACGCAGGGCAAGGTTGGAGATCCGCACCCCTGGCAGACGTACACCGGGAGCTGACCCGCTGGTCGATTCGACTTGCGATGTTCGGTCTCGAAGAAGCAGGACGAGCACCAGGCTTCCTTGGGCTGATAGGGCGAAACATCGTCCGCAACATCGGCGATCCATTGCGCGGCCTTCGCATAGGAGTCAGCGCGCTTCTGGGCAGCCTTCTTGATCTCGGCCACCAACTTCAGCGCGGTCTTCTGCTCCTGTGGGTCAGCCATACCCAGTGCTTCTTCCTGCGACGTCGCATGCGCCTCGTACCACGTCTTGGCATAGGCCCACATGTTGCTCAGCAGCGCTGGATTGTCCTGCAGTACGCCGCCAGCTTCCACCGTCGGCTCCAGAGAAGTCACCTCGCCCACCAGCGCAAGGGTCGCCCCCTGGTCCGACTCAATGGCGACCCGGAGCCGGGTTCCTTCAACTACATGCGCGTGGATCGAACCAGTCATTCACGCATACTCACACAGCGGCATCTCGCTGGTGCTGACTTTGCAAATAATCGCTAACGGCCCACTACATGGGCCGACGTGGCGACCTGCCGCACTGACAACCTCAGCGGGTGAGGCCAAAAACCTCGTCCGAGGCATAGAACGGCTCCAGCCGCGCGCGGATGATCCGCTCCAGGTCACCAGACTCACGCAGCGCGTCCACCACCCCGGGCGCCAACCGGACCAGGTCGTCGACCACGTCGTCACGGGAGATCTCGAGTTCGTCGAGGAGTTCGGTCGGCGTGTAGCCACCGAAGCGATCCACGAACGCATCCACCACGAGTCGGCCGACACCCAGCATGTGCTCGTTGGCCGCCGTACTGATCACCAGGTCGTGGAGCGCGTCCACGAGGCCGTCAAGGTCCTCGCGCTCGAGGCGCCCCTCGAGCCCACGCACCTGCTCCGCACTCGCCAACTCCCACACCTGGAGGATCGCCTCGCGGGTGGTCGGGTCCTGGATGGTCTCCAGCACGATCTTGTTCAGGCGGCGTACGGCGAAGGTCCCGCCCTTGCCCATCGTGTCGCTGATCAGGCCCTCGAACTGCTTGCCCGCTGCCCCCGTTACCTTGGCCGCAGCGCTCGTGCCGAACGACACCAGTCCCCCAAGACCCGGCACCTTGTCGGCGATTGCCTGGTTCGTTGCCATCACCTCGGCGACGACGCGCCCCATGAACCGCGTCGCGAGCGTCGCCACCAGCGGACTGTCCACCAACTTGTCCAGCGCACGTTCCAGCACCGGCGCCAACGCCAGCACCTCGTCGAGCACCGCTTCGAGGCGCTCGCGGTCGATGACCTCGCCGAGGGAATGCGGCTCGGGTGGACCGGCGTACACGAGGTCGGTGGCCATCTCGACGATCCCACCCACCCCGGCACTCGCCGGTACGTCGCGCAACGCCCGCTCTACGATCCCGTGCAACGTCGGTACGTCGACGAGGTCGGCGATCTGCTGCCCGCTGGCCGCGGCGAAGAGGTCGCTGGCCAGGTTCCGCACCGTTTCCTCGAGCCGGTCCCCGGCGAGTTCTGCGAGGTGGAAGCGGACCTGGGCATCCAGCAACTGCTGGGCAAGTGGGGTCATCGGCACACGGTGAGCCTAACGTCCGCGACTCCGAACGGCACCGGGCGTCAATAACACTGGGGAAGGAAGTGTCGGTACCCCTTCCTAAGGTCGGTGCATGGTCAAGGATTCGGGTGTTCGAGATGGTGGATCCGGCGGCGGCGCCGGCTCCGCGATCAGTGGTGCCCCGGACGCGTACGACGCCACCCATGAGCATCGTCTGCTCGCCTGCGTCGCGGCAATGAGGGACGCCCTCGCCGAAGCAGCCACGATCAATCCGACACTGGCGCCGTGCGGGGTGAAGCGCGAAGCACTACTGGGCCTCTCCCGGCTCGGCGATCAGGTCGAGGCACTGCGGATGACGATCATGGCCACCGCCGACGACGTCCGCGATGCCGACGCCGCCCGGTCCATCGCCGACTGGTTGGCCGCCCACACGAACACCGACCGTGGCCCGCAGGCTGCTGCGTCGAACCTGGCCCATGACCTGGACCGCCTCTACCCCACCACCGCCGCAGCACTCAGCACGGGACAGGCGAACCTTGCCCAGGTCCGCGTCATCACGCGGTGCCTCAACGAACTACGCCGCCTGGAGGATGTCACCCCAGGGATCCTTGCGCAGGCCGAGACCGCGTTGCTGGGCCATTGCGCCAAACTGTCGCCCCGTGAACTGCGGGTGTTGGGCGACCGGATCCTGGAGGTCATCGACCCGGAGCTGTTCGAGGAGGCCGAGCGCAAGAAGCTCGAACGTGACCTGGCCAGGGCCCGCGCCCAGGCCCGGCTCTCGATGCGTCGCCGCGGCGACGGAGCAACCGACCTGACCGCCCGCATCCCCGACGCCCACGCGACGCGCCTGAAGAACATCCTCAACGCCTTCACCGCGCCCCGCCACGACGCCAACGACAACGGATCACCGTCAGGCACGAGTAATGGTGGGCTGGCCGAGAACGCCGTCGGCTCGCGCTATCGCGACCCGGCCACCGGCGAACGCCTCCCCCAGGATCGCCTCCTCGGCGAAGCGTTCTGCGCCTTCCTCGAACGCCACGATCCGACGCTGGTCCCCCAGCACGGGGGAACGGCGACCACCCTGGTCATCACCACGCAGTACGACGCGCTCACCCAGCAACTGATGACCGGCACCCTGCCGGACGGCACCCGGGTTCCCGCCACCGAAATCCGCCGGCTCGCCTGCACCGCCGGCATCATCCCCGCCGTGCTCGGCAGCGACTCGGTACCCCTCGACCTGGGCCGCAAGACGCGACTCTTCACCCCGGAGCAGCGCATCGCCCTCCGCCTCCGGCACTCCACCTGCCAGGCGCAGGACTGCACCATCCCGGCGCGCTGGTGCGAGGCCCATCACCGCACGCCGTGGTCACACGGCGGTCCGACCGACCTCGACCACGGGATGCTCCTGTGCGCCTACCACCACCAGCGCATCCACGATCCCGCCTACACCACCCAGCACGAGGCAGGCGGCGATGTCAGGTTCCACCGACGACCCTGAGCGCCAACGGGCGCCCGGCGCGGTCCGCGGTCGCACAACCTAGAGTTGGCGGCCAGATGACCACGCCCGATGACCTCGCAGCACCCGAACCGGGGGCACGCAAGCTCCTGCTCGCCGTGGATGCTCCTTCCCTGTTGCACCGCAACCACCATGCGCGTGCCCACAGCGACCTGCGCGACAAGGGGAACCGGCCGGCCTGGGCACTGCACGGCATGCTGCGCCAGATCATCGAGGCGATCGACCAGTTCGCCCCAGATGCGGTCATCTTCGGCCTGGATGATCGCGAGCGCTCCGAGCGGGAAGCGTTCTATCCCGACTACAAGGCCGGGCGGGCACCCAAGGACGCCGCCCTGGTCGAACAACTCGAACGTGCCGGCGCCCTGCTCGACGCGCTGGGCCTGGCCACGCTCACTCCACCGGGACTGGAGGCCGATGACGTCAACGCCTCAGCCGCCAGGTGGGCACGGGAGAACGACTGGAACTGCGTGATCATCACCTCCGACCGTGACTCGTTTGCGCACATCAGCGACCACACCCAGGTGCTCCGCCTGATCAACGGCGGCATGGCAAACTCGCCCCTGCTCAATCCGCGCAAGCTGCATGCGATGTACGGCGTGGCAGCGGAGAACTACCTCGAGTTCGCGGCGCTGCGCGGCGACGCCAGCGACAACCTGCCCGGAGTGAGCGGCATCGGCGAGAAGGGCGCGGCAACGCTGCTCGCGGCGATGGGATCGATGGACGCGGTCTGGGCAGACATCGACCACTGCGACGGCCAGACACTGGTCGCAGCCGTCGATTCGCTCGCCGAGGAGCAGGACCAGCGTCGCATCGGCACCACCCTGCTCCGCAGGCTCACGGCCGATGGTGCCCGGGAGCGCTACGCGTTCAACGTGCGGATCATGTCCGGCCGCGAGGACCTCGACCTCGGCCTGACGCCGGACGTCCCCGGGACACCGGGCCTGCTGCCCCTGGACATCGATCGGGTCGCCCGCGTGGTCGGCCACCTCAACATGCAGGCGACCACTGACCTGGCGGTCCGGGTGTTGACTGCCGCCCCGACGACGGGCGACAACTTCACCGTCCGGTGAGGGCGATCATCCCGCGACCGGCTCGACCTCGGGTGCCTGGTCCGGGTGGTCGATCCGTTCCTCGGCAGTGCGGCTGGCCCGGCTCGGGATCGTCAGCGCGATCATCGCGGCGACCAGGGCAACCCCGGCCCCGATCAGCAAGCCGGCCTGGAAGCCTGCTTCGGTGGGGATCTCCCGGCCACCCAGCGTGGTGGTCATCTGGGCCAGCACCACGCCCACGACGGCTGCCGCGACCGACGTACCCACCGCGCGGCTGAGGGTGTTGAAGCTGTTCGCCGAGGCGGTCTCCGAGAGCGGCACCGAGCCCATGATCAGCGCCGGCATTGCTCCATAGGCCAGGCCGACGCCAGCCGAGCAGACGCAGACCGCGACCAGCAGGCCGGGCGCGGTGGCCATCAGCAACACGGCCAGCACATAGCCCATCGAGACCACGAAGGCACCCAGCGCCAAGGTGATTCGAGGTCCGCGCATCCGCGAGACCTTCGCGCCCAGTGGCGAGACCAGCATCATCACGAATCCACCGGGAGCCATCCACAGGCCCATCTCCAGCATGTCCAGGCCGAGGCCATAGCCGGTCACCTCGGGCAACTGCATCAACTGCGGGATGATCAGGGACTGGGCATACATCGCGAAGCCGACGACCAGCGAGGCGAGGTTGGTCAGCAACACCACGGGCCGGGCCGTGATCCGCAGGTCGACCAAGGGATCCGGCGTACGCAGTTCGAACCAGCCCCAGGCGACCAGCACCACGACGGCGCCGAGCAGGCATCCCAGCGTGGCGGCGCTGCCCCAGCCCCAGTCCGCGCCCTTGGAGACGCCGAGGAGGAGTGCGACCAGCCCGGCACCGAGCCCGAGCGCTCCGACGGGATCGAAGCGGGCGCCCTCCTGCGCGCTGATCGCCGTGGGCGGCACCAGCGTCCAGATCAGCGTGAAGACCAGGGCAGCCAGGGCCGTCGAGCCCCAGAAGAGCATCCGCCAGTTGGAGTTCTCCGCCACGGCCGCGGCGATCGGCAGGCCCAGCGCGCCACCGACGCCCATCGAGGCGCTCATCAGCGCGATCGAGGTGCCCAGGCGCTCCGGCGGGAGCAGGTCGCGCATCGCGGAGATGCCGAGCGGGATCATGCCCATCCCCACGCCCTGCAGGCCACGACCGATGATCATCGGCACCACGGTGCTGGCCAGGGCGCAGACCACCGAGCCGATCACCAGGATGCCTGCGCAGATGAGCATCACGCGGCGCTTGCCGTAGAGGTCCCCCAGTCGCCCGCTCACGGGTGTCGCGACCGCGCTGGTGAGCAGGGTCGCCGTGATCACCCACGCAGCCGTCGAGGCATCGGTGTCCAGCAGGAGCGGCAGGTCACCGATCAGTGGCACGACCAGGGTCTGCATCAGCGCCGCGGTGATGCCGGCGACGGAGAGCACCCAGACGATCGCGTTCGGGTTGCTGCCCTGGCCGGAATCCTGATTGTTTGTATGACGCACAAGTGGGGACGATACCACTCGATGTGCATCATGCACATGTTGTGTACGTTACAATTCGATGGTGAGTGACAGCTTCGCCGCCATCGAGTTCGAGACCCTGGTCCTGATGCGCCAGCTCGCCCCCACCCGCCGCCACGAGGACGGCCGGCCCCACCTCGAGCGCAGCGCCTACACGCTGCTGACCCGCCTGTCCCGGCAGGGCCCGATGTCGATCGGCCAGTTGAGCGAGGCCTTCGGGCTCGACACCTCCACCCTCAACCGGCAGACGGCGGCGATGATGCGCCAGGGCCTGGTCGAACGCATCCCGGACCCCGACGGTGGCCTGGCTCGCAAGTTCGTGCCCTCGGCGGCGGGGCTCGCCCAACTCGAGGCCGAGCGCCAGCTCAACGTCTCCGGCGTACGCCGCGTGCTGGAGGCATGGAACGCCGAGGACGTCGCGCACCTGGCGGAACTGTTGCGGCGGTTCAACCTCGACATCGAGGCGCGCGACGGCCGGCCGTGGCCGCGTCCCGCTGACTGATCCCTGCGGCGAGTGCGGGCAGGCGCGCTCAGTTCAGTGGCCGCATGGTGTCCGGGACTCCCCCGCCCGCATGGACTGCCTCGACGAGTTCCTGGAGCGCGGTCAGTGCCACGCGTTGCGACATCGGTCCATACGAGACCCGGGCGACACCGATTTCCTCCAGCCGCGACAGCGCCGGTACGCCGGGGAGCGCGATCAGGGTGAGTCGTTGCGGACCGAACGCCTCGGCCAGTTCGACGACCTCATCGTCGCTGAGCACTCCCGGGACGAAGACCACGGGGGCACCTGCATCCAGGTAGGCCAGGCCGCGCTGCTTCGCGTCGGCCAGCACCTCGGCACGGTCCCGGTCCTTGCCCTTGACGAAGGCATCGGTGCGGGCGTTGAGCACGAAGTCCAGCCCGGCTCCCTCGGCGACCTTCATCATCGCCTCGACGTTGCCGGCCGCCTCAGCGAGCGGTCGCATCTGGTCCTCGATGTTGGCGCCCACCACGCCCACGTCGATGGCCCGCCGGATCGTCCCCGCGGGATCGCCGTACCCACCCTCCAGGTCGGCCGAGACCGGCAGGTCCGTCGCTGCGACGATCCGGGCGACCTCACCGATCATCTCCTCGACCGGGATGTTCTCGCCGTCCTTGTAGCCGCGCGAGGCTGCGATCGAGTGGCTCGCGGTGGCCAGCGCCCGGGTTCCCTCGGTGCCGGCGACCACTTGGGTGCTGATCACGTCCCAGACGTTGACCACCGTCAGCAGGGACGGATCCTGGTGGAGGCGGAGCAACTCGCTGGCCTTGGCGTGCGTAGACTTCGTGGGAGCGGCGTCGTTCATGACCGCCACGGTACGCCGCCCACCGGTCCGGCACCATGGTGAAGATAGAATCTTCAAATAAAGTCCGCCGTCTCCGAGCACCCGAGGGTCACCCCAGATGTCAGGCAAGCGCCCGGGCAAGAAGAAGCCCAACAAGTCCACCTCGCAGAAGAAGGCCGATCCCGAGGCAGCCCGCCTCAAGCGCGAGGCCCGTGCCAAGGCCGCGGCGTTGCGGGAAGCCGAGAAGCGGAAGCAACGGCGCATCTCGCTGATGAAGCAGATCGGCGTGATCGCAGCCGTCGTCCTGGTCGCCGGCGCCGTGGTCTGGGGCGTCGCCAAGGCCCGGCAGCTCGACCCGGTCGCCGCACCGGAGGGGTTCAACGAGGACGGCGTGATCGCGTTCGGCAATCCCGACGCGGACGTCACGGTCTCGGTGCTGGCGGACTACAGCTGCCCGCACTGCCGGGACTTCGACGCCTCGACCCGTGACCTGCTCGCGTCCTGGGAGGCCGGCGACGAGGTGCGCGTCGAATACCACCCGATCGCGTTCATGGGCGAGGGTTCCGAGCGCGCACTCAACGCCGCCGTCTGCGTCGTCGGGCAAGACCCCGAGCTGTGGTCCCCGATGAACCGCCTCCTCTTCGACAACCAGGGCAACTTCTCCGACGACAGCCTGATCGACCTCGCGGTCCAGGCCGGGGCCGAGCGCGATGCGGTGGCCGGCTGCATCGCCGAACGCCCCCACCAGGACTGGATCGAATACACCACGAAGCGGGAGCAGCGTCGCTCCTCCTGGAACGGCACCCCCGACGTGCGGGTCAACGGCGGCCGCACCCAGGCCCGCACCGGCAGCGCACTCGAGGCCATCGTGCAGGGCGAGCTCGACAAGTGACCGACGGGCCCCCGGGCCGGGACGAGCAGGCCGATGACCCGATCCACGACCGGGCAGATGCCGACCCCGCACCCGGGAGCGAACACCTCGCCTCGCAGTGGGGCCGCCTGACCGGGCTCGGGCTCGCCGTCCTCTCCGCCCTGGGGCTGACCGCCTCGCTCACCCTCTCGATCGACAAGGTCCGCCTGCTCCAGGACCCGTCGTACGTGCCGAGTTGCAACTTCAACCCGTTGCTCTCGTGTGGCTCGGTGATGGACACCGACCAGGCCGCGGTCTTCGGCTTCCCGAATCCGTTCCTGGGGCTGATCGGGTTCGCGATCATGCTCACCGTGGCGGTCCTGGTGGTGGCCGGTTCGCGGCTGCCGAAGCCGATCGTGATCGGTGGCGCGGTCGGTTCCCTGACCGGTGCCGGATTCGTGCACTGGTTGATCTTCCAGAGCATCTACCGCATCGAGGCGCTGTGCCCGTGGTGCATGGTGGTGTGGGCGGTGACGATCCCGTTGGCGCTGTGGTTCACCCTTGCCGCCCTGGACCGGGTCGGGGGCGCCGCCGTACGCCGTGTGGTCGACGTGGTGCACCAGTGGCGGGTCACGGTGCTCGCCGCCTGGTACCTGGCAGTCGCGGCCCTGATCCTGGTCCGGTTCTGGGACTACTGGTCCACCGTCCTCGCCTGAGCGCCACCACCCCGGACGAACTGGTGCAGATGCACCCGATCGGCCCTCGCGAACCGGGTTCCGGGCCGATCGGGTGCATCTGCGCGCTCGGCGTCCGGCCGCTCAGTGACCGCCGCTGGGGACCTGGACCGCACGGGTGCCGAACCGGAACGGCAACTCGACCACCGGGTTGGTGAACTCGTCCAGGCGCAGGCTGACCTCCACGGTCCACTCCCCCGGTTCAGGGATGGTCACCTGCCCGGTATAGGTGCCCGACGACTCCTCGACCAGTTCGACCGCGCCCAGGTCCAGCCCTGCGCCTTCGTCCGCGTCATCATCCGCACCGGTCGCCGTGTGCAGGACCAGTCGGGGTACGTCGTACGGCGCCGCCGGTTCGCCCGAGGCGTCGAGCACCGTGAGGGTGAGCCCGGTGGTGCCGACCGCCATCGAGTCGAACTCGACCCGCACCGTGTGGTCCCCTGCAGCGACCTCGCCGACAGGAGAACCACCGGGCTCTCCGGCCGAGGCACCCGGCGGCGGACCGGGCAGGGCGAGCGCGGCCGGTGCAGTCATGACGAGCACAGCCGCAGCGACAAGTGCCGGGACGCGCCGCGACGCCCTGGCGGCGGTGACCAGCCAGGCAGCGGCGATCACCCCTACTGCAACGACCAGGCCACGCCAACTGACCCAACCGTCGACCCACGACTCCCAGGAGGTGATGCCCTGCCACCCGGTCCGGTCGCGGTGCATCGTGTCGAGGAGCAGTGCCCCGACCACCGCGACCATGCCGATGCCCCAGCACCACTCGCGAAGCCGCGGCCAGTCCCGGCTCACGGCCACGAGCAGGCCGAGGGCAGCCATCCCGACGACCGCAACCAGCGCGGTGCGGGCCGCACCGATCCCGGTCGTGGTCGGCTCGGTGAACACGTCGTTGCCCGAAGCGCCAGGAGTGGGTGCCCCGATCGCAAAGGTGACCGACCCGGAGATGGTGTGGCCATCAGCGGAGACCACCGACCACGTCACCACCACCGTGCCCTCGGGCAACGGCGCACCGGGGGTGACCACGGCGTTGCGGTCGGCCGTGGTGACGGTGGCGGGCACTTCGGTGCCGTCCCCGGTGAAGATCCGGGTGCCGGCACCGCGGGCCTCGATGCGCTCGTTGAACTCCAGCGTGATCGTCTCCGGCGCCACCTCCACGACCGCCCCGTTGGCCGGGTCGCTGCTGACCAGTTGGGCGTGCGCCTGGGCGGCACCGGCCCCGACCAGGACCAGGCACGCGGAGAGGGTGGCCACCAGCACGGCGGCCACGAGCGCGCCCGGCCCCGGCCGCCGAAGCGAGCGACCGGGATCCGGGACGGACGAGATCCTCACTTGCGGCTGCGCGCCAGTGCCGCACCACCAGCGAGCAGGCCCAGCACTCCGGCGACCAGGCCAGCGATGGCGAGCTCGTTGCTGCCGCCGTCGGCATCCTCGCTGGCCGCGTCGTTCCCCGCGGCCTCGTGCCCGGCGTCGGCCGACTGGTCGCCGTGGCCGTACCCGTCGCCCTCGGCAGCGGTCAGCGTGACGGTCGGCGCCGGGGCCGCCAGGTCGTGGCTGTCCTGGCCGTCCGCGGCCACCTCGGTCCATGCGGTCTCGCCGACCTCACAGGTCTGGATCGTCGGGAAGACCAGCGTCTCGCCCTCAGCGTCGGGCAGCGACACCGACAGCACCAGTTCATCGCGCTGGCCGTCGGGCAACGGCGTCGTGGCGGTGTAGACGACCTGGTCGACACGCTCGGTGATCTCGTTGCCGTGAGCGTCGGTGATCGGCTCGTCGAGGGTCGCCATCACCTTCTCGACGGTGTAGTTGGCGCTGCGGGTCGGGGTCACCGAGACGACCTGCTCGGGGATCTTGATGGCGACCCGGGTGGTCGGCGAACCGTCACAGCCGTGGCCGTAGGCAAAGGTGAGCAGCGAGCTCGACCCGGCGGCGGTGGTGGACGCGCTGACGGTGACGTGGGCCTGGGCGGAGCCGGCCCCGATCAGCAGGCTGGCCCCGAGGACCGGGACGACGGCGAGGCGGACAAGGGTGCGGGTGATGTTCATGTTCTTCTCCTTGGGAGGGTTGGGTTGTCGAGGGCCTGTGCCGGGCTCAGGCCGAGTTGAAGTAGCGCGCCAGCGCCGGGATCCGGCGTACGACGAGTTGGTCAAGGACCAGGACCAGGACCAGGGTGATCCCGAAGAGCGGCAGGAAGAGGCCGAGCGCCACCAGTGCCACCAGCAGCAGCGGCGAGGCCTTGATCGGCAGGCGCCCCCGTGGGGCACCCGAGGAACCGGAGGGCCGGCGCCGCCACCACATCAACGGGCCGGTGACGCAGGAGGCGATGACCCCCAGGCACATCAGCAGCGCGCCCCAGAACGAGACCAGTCCCAGGCTGCGTCCCTCGTGCAGGCCGATCCCCTGGGCGACCACCTTGGCGAGCACCGGGTAGTCGTCATAGCCATAGGTGGAGACGACCTCGCCGCCGTAGCGACCGACGTGGACCGTCTTCTCGTCCGACGGTGCGTCGAAGGCATAGCCGATCACCGAGAAGACACCGTCGTCGGTGTTCGGCAGCGCGACCGTCATCGGGTGGCGGAGCCCCTGCTGTTCCGCGACCAGGATCGCGGTGTCGATGTTGGCCACATTGGTGCCGTCGTGGCCGTCGCTGCTCGATCGGGGCACTTCGCCCTTGCCCTGCGCCCACGGTACGGCGTGGGAGTGCGGCAGCGACTCGTCCAGCGTGGACGCCGGATCGGAGAGCGCCCCGGGGTCGGTGCTCCACATCGACGTGCTGCGATCGGTGGCCAGGGTCTGCACCCGCTCGCCCCAGAAGCCGGTCCACGGCAGGCCGGAGACCAGCAGGAGCAGCAGTCCGATCCCGACCACGGCACCGATCCGCCCGTGGTTGGCGCGCAGCGTCCTGGGCCGCTTCTTCCGGTTGCCGCGCATCCTCCAGAACAGGTAATAGCCGGTCAGGGCCATCACGATCGACCAGCAGACCGCGATCTCGATCAACCGGTCACCGAACGTCCCTGCCATCAGGTTGGCGTGGATCCGCACCGCATAGCCGCTCAGGGTCGTGTCCGGGTTCAGGTCCCCCAGCACCTCGGCCCCCCACGGGTTGACGAAGACCGACCGGGGTTCGCCGTCGGCGGTGACGATCGAGAAGACCGTGCTGCGGTTCTCCGCGCGCGGCTCGGCCATCGAGGTGATGGTCGCGTCGGGGTAGGCCTTCTCCACGGCCGCCAACTGGGCCGAGTAGGGCTGGGTGAAGTCCATGTCGGCCGGTTGCGACACGGTCATCACGTCGGAGTTGAGCATCGGCTCCACTTGGAAGCGGAGCAGGTAGATCAGGCCGGTGATCGAGAGCACCAGCAGGATCGGGACCACCAGGAAGCTGGCATAGAAGTGCCAGCGCCAGAACGCCCGGAACCAGCCGGACGCTCCGGGAGCGGCAGGAGCCCGTGGTGGGCGGTCCTCCTGCACGCGCTCGTCTTGCAGGGTCATGGTCTCTCCTCGAAACACATGGGTACGCCGCAGCGTGGGCGCCTCGTCTTCCCGGGCTGTTGCCGGTGGGACAGGGCGGTCGGCGGGGTCGGTGCGCCTGGTCGATCGGTGCGATCAGCCAGATCAGTGCGATCGGTGCGCGAGGACGTGCCGGAGCCGTGGCGAGGGGTTGGGGTGGATCAGGCCGGGAGGAGGGCCGGCGGGCCACGGCGTACGACGGAGCGCGCCAGCGTGGCCAGATGGCGCGGGGCGTGCGTGACGCGTGTCGCGTGCGGGAACCGGGCCGGCGTCCGCATGGCGTGCATGGCCAGGCCGAGCACCGGCACCAGGACGGTGGCAGCCAGGGCGACCAGGGTCCAGATGGCGCGCTCTCCGACGGCGAGCCAGAGGCCGACGGCGACCGCTGCTGCGACGTGGAGCAGCGTCATCCAGGCATGGGCCGGCGTGGCGAGCTCGGTGAAGAGGTGGACGACCTCGGCCGGGATGGCGAGGCTGGCGTCGACGTGGGGACCACCCGCGGCGAACTGGTCGGCGAAGGAACCGCCGGCGCCAGGGTCGATCGGGGTCGGTGCCGGGCGGGGTGCAGCAGCGGCCACCGGGTCGCCCACGTGGCCGGCACTCAGCGAGAACGCCAGGTGGGCCAGCGTCTGTCCGACGACGGTCAACGCGACGATCCGGGCGGCGGTGGCGGGGCGCCCCAGGAACATGGCCAGGCCGACGGTGGCGGCCCCGAAGAGGAACACCATCATCGTGACCGAGGGCAGCAGGCCGCCGGCGGTGGCGTGCGCGATGGCGCCGGTGGCGAGCACGACGAACGCGAGCACGGCGGCACGGATGTACCGCAGCCCCAGGGTCACCGACGTCTCCACGGTGGTGATTGTCCCAGATGACACCCAGCGCGCCCAGTCGGGCTCACCCCCAGAAGACCCGCTCCACGACACCGTGGGCCAGCCGGGTGGTGCGCAGGTAGTCGTTGACCATCACGTCCGACTGCCCCGAGCGATAGCCGAGCACCGAGGCGACGGCGTCGCGCTCGCGTACGTCGCGCGGGATCTGGTCGGATGCCTTGCCGCGGACCAAGGTGATCGCGTTGCGGGTCGCGGAGACCAGTCGCCAGGCCGCCTCGAGTGCCTCGGCGTCGGCAGCATCGATCAGTTCGAGGTCACGGGCCGCGTGCAGTGCCGGCAGGGTGCGCGGGGTGCGCAACTCCGGGTGGCGCCCGGCGTGCTGCATCTGCAGCAACTGGACGGTCCACTCGATGTCGGCCAGTCCGCCACGTCCCAGCTTGAGGTGGGTGTTGGGGTCGGCTCCCCGGGGCAGCCGTTCGGCGTCCACCCGGGCCTTGATCCGGCGTACCTCGATGACGTCGTCGCTGCTCAGCCCCTGGGCGGGGAAGCGGAGCGGGTCGACCAGTTCGGTGAACTCCCGGCGCAGGTCCTCGTCGCCGACGACCGCGTCGGCGCGGAGCAGCGCCTGGAACTCCCAGACGGCCGACCACTTGCGGTAATAGCCGGCGTACGACTCCAGGGTGCGCACCAGCGGTCCCTGCTTGCCCTCGGGCCGCAGCGCCGCGTCGACCTCGAGTGCCGGGTCGGTGCCGGGCAGCGCCAGCATCCGGCGCAGTTCGTTGGCCACCGCCTGGGCATAACTGGTGGCCTGCTGCGCCTCCACGCCCGGTTCGGCGGCGTGGACGAACATCACGTCCGCGTCGCTGCCATAGGAGAGTTCGAACCCGCCGTAGCGTCCCATCGCGATGATCGCCATCCGGCTCAGCGGCCCGTCGAGCTTCCGCTCCTGGCAGACCGCCTCCTGCGCTGCGGCGAGGGTCGCTTCCAGCGTGGCGTCGGTGAGCTTGGAGAGCCCGGCGCCGACCTCGGCCACGTCCAGGGTGCCGGTCAACTCGCCGGTGGCGATCCGGAGCAGTTCGCGCCGCCGTACGCCGCGGATCGCCAGCACCTTCGCGTCCGCGCCCTCCTTGCGTCCTGCGGAAGCGACCATCTCGGTGACCAGGGCGGACGAGGCCAGCGGGGTGAGGTCCGCGCCGAGGATCTTCACCCCGTCCGGCTCCCGTTCGAGCAGGTCGGTGGCATAGCGCGAGGTGCCGAGCACCCGGGCCAGGGTCTGGGCGACCTCGCCCTCGTCGCGGAGCAGCTTCAGGTACCAGTGCGTGGTGCCCAGGGCCTCGGAGATCCGCCGGAACCCGAAGAGCCCGGCGTCGGGGTCGGGCGAGTCGCCGAACCAGCCCAGCATCGCCGGGAGCAACTGGCGCTGGATCTTCGCGGTCCGGGTGACGCCCTTGGTGAGGTATTCGAGGTGGCGCAGCGCCGCCGCCGGGTCGAGGTAACCCAGGGCAGCCATCCGCTCCTTGGCGGCGTCGGTGGAGAGGCGGGCCTGGTCGCCGGGCAGCATCGCGACCGCGCTGAGCAGCGGGCGGTAGAAGAGCTTCTCGTGCAGGCGCCGGACCTCGCGGCGGTGCCAGTTCCACTGCTTGTCGAGTTCCTTGACCGGGTCCTTGAGGTGGCCCAGGGAGCGACCCAGCCGGCGCAGGTCGGCCTCGTCGGTCGGCAGCACGTGGGTGCGGCGCAACTGGTGGAGCTGGATCCGGTGCTCCAGGGTGCGCAGGAAGGCATAGGCCTCGTGCATCGCCTGGCCGTCCTCGCGCCCGATGTAGCCGCCCCGGGTCAGCTGGGCCATCGCGCTCAGGGTTCCGGGGGCGCGCACCGTCTCGTCGACGCGCCCGTGCACCATCTGCAGCAACTGGACCGCGAACTCGACGTCGCGCAGGCCGCCGGAGCCGAGCTTGAGCTGGCGTTCGGCCTGGTCGGCCGGGATGTGGTCGAGCACCCGGCGGCGCATCGACTGGACGTCCTCGACGAACCCGTCGCGCCCAGCGGCGGACCAGACCAGCGGCGCGATCATCTCCCTGTACGCCGCCCCGAGTTCCAGGTCGCCGGCGACCGGGCGGGCCTTGAGCAGTGCCTGGAACTCCCAGGTCTTGGCCCACCGGCCGTAGTAGCCCTCGTGGCTGGCCAGGGTGCGGACCAGGGGGCCGTTGCTGCCCTCGGGGCGCAGGTTGGCGTCGACCGGCCAGATCGTCCCCTCGCGGGTGTGGTCGGAGCAGATCTGCATCATCGCTGCGGCCAGTTGGGTGGCGATCCGGGTGGCGGCGTTGTCGTCGGCGCCCTCGGCCGCGGCGTGGACGAAGATCACGTCGACGTCGCTGACGTAGTTGAGTTCGTGGCCGCCACACTTGCCCATCGCGATCACGGCCAGCCGGGCCTGATCAGCCTCCGGGCCGATCCGGGCACGGGCCACGGCGAGCGCGGCCTCCAGGGTCCCGGCGGCGAGGTCGGAGAGTTCGGCAGCCACGTCGGCCACCCCGAGGCCGTGGGCAACGTCACGGGCGCAGAGCGAGAGCAGGTGGCGGCGATATTGCACCCGCAGTGCGTCGGCGGCCTCGACGTCGGGCAGCGTCGCGACCGGGGCCGGTGAACTCGCCTCGGCCCCGACCGCGGCGAGCAGGTCGGCGCGGAGCGCGGAGGAGGTCGGCCGGGTGGAGGCCAGGTGCGGGTCACGCAGGTCGTGCCAGTGCCCGGGGTGGCGGCGCAGGTGGCTGCCGAGCGCCTCACTCGCCCCGAGCACCAGGAGCAGCCGCTCGCCGGTCTCCCCGTCCCCGGTGATCGCCTGGAGCAAATCGTCCCGGTCGTCGACCGCCTCGGCCAGGTCGACCAGGGCGGCCAGGGCCAGGTCGGGGTCGCCGGTACGGGCGAAGAGGGGAACCAGGTCCGGCCCCTGCTCCCCCAGTTCACTGATCCGGTCCAGCGCGGTGTCGGCGTCGGCGAACCCGGCGCGGGCGAGTGCACTGCGCAGGCTGGTCCCCGGCGTACTCACGGTGCCGGCCAGTCGTCGGCAGCCACCCGGGCGAAGGCGTCGGCCAGGCCCCGCCAGGTCGCCTCGAGTTCACTCGCCGCAGCGCGGGCCTGGTCGAGGCGGGCGGTGGTGTCGATGCCGAGTGCGCGGTGGCGGTCAGCATCCCCGGCGGCCCAGGCTGCGGCGATCTCCGCGTCGGCCTCGGGATGGAACTGGACGCCCCAGACGGTGGCGGCGAAGCGGACCGCCTGGATCTCCTCCTGCGGCGTCTCGGCGAGCACGCTCGCGCCGTACGGCAACAGCGTGACCACGTCGTCATTCCACTGGATCGCCCGGGTCGGTGCCCCAGTGGCGGCGGCGCGAGCCAGGGCGCCGAGCACTGGGTCGGTCGCTGCCTCATCGGTCCAGCCGACCGGGACCAGCCCGACCTGCTGGCCCAGCGGGTTGCGGGAGACCTCGCCGCCGAGGGCGACGGCGACCAACTGGTGGCCCAGGCAGATGCCGAGCACGGGTACGTCGTCACTGGCGGCGGAGCGGATGAGTTCCTTCACCGGTCCCAGCCAGGGATGGGTGGCGTCGTCGCCGGCTCCCATGGTGCCGCCGAGGACGAGCAGTGCGTCGTGGTCGTCCAGGTCGTCGGGCAACGGATCACCGGCACCCATCCGGCGTACGTCCAGGCGTGCGCCGGCCTCGGCCAGCCAGCGCCCGACGTGCCCCGGCGGGCAGATGGCCTCGTGCTCGACGACCAGGATCCGTGGGGCCGACGCGTCGGGAGCGGTCACGGCGACCTCAGAGCACCGGGAGCATCTGGTTCCGCTCGAAGGCGGAGACCTGGCCGCGGTAGTCTTCCCACTCGGCGCGCTTGTTGCGCAGGAAGTAGTCGTAGACGTGCTCGCCGAGCGTGGTGGCCAGGAGTTCGGAGTCCTCGGCGATGTGGATCGCCTCAGCCAGGGTCTTGGGCAGCGGCTGGATGCCGAGCATCTTGCGCTCCCGCTCGGTCAGCGACCAGACGTCGTCCTCCGCCTCGCGGGGCAGTTCGTACTCCTCCTCGATCCCCTTCATCCCGGCGGCCAGGATCACCGCGAAGGCGAGGTAGGGATTGCAGGCGGCGTCCATCGAGCGCAGTTCGATGCGGGTGGACTGGCCCTTGTTCGGCTTGTACATCGGCACCCGGATCATCGCGGAGCGGTTGTTGTGCCCCCAGCAGATGTACGACGGGGCCTCGCCGCCACCGATCAGGCGCTTGTAGGAGTTGACCCACTGGTTGGTCACCGCGGTGATCTCGGCCGCGTGCTTGAGCAGGCCGGCGATGAAGTGTCGCCCGGTGCGCGAGATCTGGTATTCGGCACCCGCCTCGAAGAAGGCGTTGCGGTCCCCCTCGAACAGGGAGAGGTGGGTGTGCATCCCCGAGCCGGGGTGGGTGGTGAACGGCTTGGGCATGAAGGTGGCCCAGATGTCCTGGCTCAACGCGACCTCGCGGACCACGGTGCGGAAGGTCATCACGTTGTCGGCCGTCGAGAGGGCGTCTGCGTAGCGCAGGTCGATCTCCTGCTGGCCCGGCCCGCCCTCGTGGTGGCTGTACTCCACCGAGATGCCCATCGCCTCGAGCATGGTGATCGCCTCGCGGCGGAAGTCGGAGCCGTGCGAGTGCGCGGTGTGGTCGAAATAGCCACTGCGGTCCACCGGGACCGGCTCCACGCCGTCCTGCGGCGAGTCCTTGAAGAGGTAGAACTCGATCTCGGGGTGGGTGTAGAAGGTGAAGCCCTTGTCGGCCGCCGCCGAGAGGGTCCGCTTGAGCACGTAGCGCGGGTCGGCGTACGACGGGCTGCCGTCAGGCATCACGATGTCGCAGAACATCCGCGCCGTGCTGGGGCCCTCGCCGCGCCACGGCAGGATCTGGAAGGTGGACGGGTCCGGCTTGGCCAGCATGTCGGCCTCGTAGACCCGGGCGAAACCCTCGATCGCGGAACCGTCGAAACCGATGCCCTCACTGAAGGCTCCCTCGAGTTCGGCCGGGGCGACCGCCACCGACTTGAGGAACCCGAGCACGTCGGTGAACCAGAGCCGGACGAATCGGACGTCGCGTTCTTCGAGTGCCCGCAGCACGAAATCCTCTTGCTTACCCATGGCCCCAACTATGGCGCATCGGGTGTTACGGGCGTGTGAACGGCTCCTGAGGCACGTTCTCCAGTTCCCGCAGCCATGCCGCTGCACTGGCATCCGAGGGCATCCGCCAGTCCCCACGCGGCGACATGGTGCCGCCGGAAGAGACCTTGGGGCCGTTGGGCAGCGCGGAGCGCTTGAACTGGTTGGCGAAGAACCGGGTGAGGAAGACCTCCAGCCAGCGGCGGATCTCGGCCAGGTCGTACGCCGTACGTCGTTCGGCGGGGAATCCGGGCGGCCACTCGCCGACCTCTGCGTCACGCCAGGCATGCCAGGCCAAAAAGGCGATCTTGCTGGGCCGCAGACCGTGGCGCAGCACGTGGTGGAGGGTGAAGTCCGCCAGCGCATAGGGACCGACCGTGTCCTCGGTGGCCTGGGGCTTCGCCCCCTCGGTGGTCGGGATCAGCTCGGGGGTGATCTCCTGGTCCAGGATCTCGCGGAGCACCGCGGCGATCTCACCGCTGGCGCCGTCGGCGGCGAACTGGCCCGAGTCGATCACCCAGCGGATCAGGTGCTGGATCAGGGTCTTGGGGACGCCGGGGTTGACGTTGTAGTGCGACATCTGGTCGCCGACGCCATAGGTGCACCAGCCCAGCGCGAGTTCGGAGAGGTCACCGGTGCCCAGCACGATGCCGCCACGGTGGTTGGCGAGTCGGAAGAGGTAGTCCGTGCGCAGGCCGGCCTGGACGTTCTCGAAGGTGACGTCGTACGCCGCCTCGCCGTCGGCGTACGGGTGGTCCAGGTCCTCCAGCATCTGGGTGGCGGCCGGCCTGATGTCCAGTTCCTCGAAGGCGACCCCGAGCGCGGTGGCCAGCCGGGTGGCACAGGACTTGGTCCGCTCGCCGGTGGCGAAGCCGGGCATGGTGATCGCATGGATGTCGGTGCGCGGGCGACCGAGCCGGTCCATCGCCTTGGCCGCCACGATCAGGGCGTGCGTGGAGTCCAGTCCGCCGCTGACGCCGATCACCACCTTGGGCTGCCAGGCAGCGCCGCCGATGGCCCGCAGCCGCTGCTCCAGGCCGGAGACCTGGATGTTGTAGGCCTCGTAGCAGTCCTGGGCCAGTCGCTCCGGGTCGTCGGGCACGAACGGGAAGCGGTCCACGTGACGGCGCAGGCCGATGTCACCGGTCGGCGCCTCGAGGACGAACTCGACGGTCGTGAACAAGGACGGCTGCAGCCCTTCCCCGTGTCGGTTGTCGTCGAAGGTGCCCTGTCGCAGCCGCTCCTGGCGGATCCGGTCGAGGTCGACGTCCACCACGGTGCGCCGTGGTCCGTCGGGGAACCGCTCGGACTCGCCGAGCAGGTCGCCGAGTTCGTAGGCCATGGTCTGGCCGTCCCAGCTCAGATCGGTGGTGGATTCCCCCTCGCCGGCGGCCGCGTAGAGGTACGCCGCGGCGCAGCGGGCGCTGGCGCTGCGGACCAGGAGCCGGCGGTCCTCGGCCCGGCCGACCGTGATCGGGGATCCGGACAGATTCGTGAGAACCGTGGCCCCGGCGAGAGCAGCGTTGGCGCTCGGCGGCACCGGGACCCACATGTCCTCACAGACCTCGACGTGCAAGGTCAGGCCAGGAACATCAGTCGCTTCGAACAGCAGGTCGCTGCCGAACGGGACGTCCGTGCCGTTCAGCGTGATCACACCACCCCCGCCTTGGCTGGCACCCGATGCGAACCAACGCGCTTCGTAAAACTCCCGATAGGTGGGCAGGTACGACTTCGGCGCCACACCGAGCACCTTCCCCTTGTGGATCACAACGCCGCAGTTGTAGAGCCGGTGCAGGCTGCGCAGCGGCGCCCCCACGATGATCACCGGCAACAGATCGACGCTGGCCTCGACGATCTCGGCGATCGCCGCCTGAACCTCGTCGAGCAGCACGTCCTGCAGGTGCAGGTCATCGATCGCATAGCCGCTCAGACAGAGTTCGGGGAAGACCGCGACCGCGACCCCCTCGTCGTGGCAGGCCCGGGCCTGATCCAGCACGGCGGCGGCGTTGGCCCGTGGGTCGGCCAGGGTGACCGGGAGGGTGCAGGCCGCGACGCGGGCGAAGCCCTGGGCGTATGCCGAGTAGAAGTCCACACCGTGGATTCTAGGGCGTGCCCCACGTGAGCATCGCCACAGTGCGAGGGCAGCCGACGGCACTAGCCTTGATCCCGGTCCGGGGACTCAGCCAGGAGCCTCGAGATGAACAAGGAGTCCGATCATGCCCGAGCAGAACCCTGAGGTCGCCGCACCCTACGGCGGTGGGGCCAAGGACGCAGCAGCACCGGCCCCCGTGAAGCGGGTCCGCACGCACCACCTGGCCCAGATGAAGCAGCGCGGCGAGAAGATCACCATGCTCACCGCCTATGACATGTACACCGCCCAGACCTTCGACGAGGCCGGGGTGGACATGCTCCTGGTCGGCGACAGCGCCTCAAACAACGTGCTCGGCAACGAGACGTCCCTGCCGATCACGGTCGACGAACTGATCCCGCTCACCCGCGCGGTGGCCAACTCCGCCAACCGGGCGATGGTGGTGGCTGATCTGCCGTTCGGCTCCTACCAGGCATCGCCGGAGCAGGGCTATCTGACGGCGGTGCGGTTCATGAAGGAGGCCGGGGCGCACTGCGTGAAGATGGAGGGCGGCGCCGAAATGGCGCCGGTGATCACCAAGCTGGTGCAGGGCGGCATTCCCGTCGTGGCCCACATCGGCTTCACCCCGCAGAGCGAGCACGTGCTCGGCGGCTATCGGGTCCAGGGCCGCGACGACGCGGCCGAACGGGTCAAGGCCGACGCCCGTGCGGTGCAGGAGGCCGGTGCGTTCGCGGTGGTGATGGAGATGGTGCCCGGCGACGTGGCCGGCGAGATCACCCGCGAGCTCGATATCGTCACGATCGGCATCGGCGCCGGCAACCAGACCGACGGCCAGGTGCTGGTCTGGCAGGACGCCTTCGGGCTGCGGACCGGGAAGATGGCCCGCTTCGTCAAGCAGTACGCCGACCTGCACGGCGTACTGCTGGGGGCCGCCAAGGAGTACGTCGCGGACGTGCGGGCGACCACCTTCCCGGGTGCCGAGCACACCTTCTGACCCCTACGCGCGAGGGCGGCCGGAGCCTCCCACAGGTCCGGCCGCCCTCGCGCCCCCGATGGTCGAGGTCAGTAGGTGACTTGCAGCTCCTTGACCCCGTTGATCCAGGCACTGCGCAGGCGACGCGCGTCGCCGGCGCGCTTGATGTCGGGGATCTGGTCGGCGACCTCGTTGAAGATCAACTCGATCTCCAGGCGGGCCAGGTTGGCACCGATGCAGTAGTGCGCACCGTGGCCGCCGAACCCGAGGTGCGGGTTCTCCTCGCGCATGATGTTGAAGGAGTACGGGTCGTCGAAGACGTCCTCGTCGAAGTTGCCGCTGGCATAGAAGAGGCCGACGCGGTCCCCCTCCTTGACCAGGGTGCCGTTGATCTCGACGTCCTCGAGCGCGACCCGCTGGAAGACGGTCACCGGGGTGGCCCAGCGGACGACCTCGTCCACGGCCGACTGCGGGCGCTCCTTCTTGTAGAGCTCCCACTGGTCGGGGTTGTCGAAGAAGGCGCCCATCCCGTGGGTGATCGCGTTGCGGGTGGTCTCGTTGCCGGCCACGGCCAGCAGGATCACGAAGAACCCGAACTCGTCGTCGGTGAGCGCGTGCCCGTTGACGTCAGCGGTGATCAGCTTGGTGACGATGTCGTCCTTGGGGTTCTGGCGACGCTCGTCGGCCAGGGCCGCGGCATAGGTCAGGATCTCGATGGAGGCAGCCTCGGCGTCGCCCTCGATCTCCGGGTCGTCATAGGAGAGCATCTGGTTCGACCAGTCGAAGAGCTTGCCGCGGTCCTCCTGCGGCACGCCCATCAGCTCGGCGATCGCCTGCAGCGGCAGTTCAGCGGCGATGTCCTCGACGAAGTTGCCCGAACCCTTCGCCTTGGCGTCGGCGACGATCTTCTTCGCCCGCTCGGCCAGGGCGTCGTGGAGCGCGTTGATGGCACGCGGCGTGAAGCCGCGCGAGATCACCTGGCGCAACTTGGTGTGGTCCGGCGGGTCCTGGTTGATCAGCATGACGCCCTGGAGTTCCACCTGCTCGGGCGTCATGTCCGGGGCGAAGCGGATGATCGCGCCCTGCTTGGCCGTCGAGAACGACTTGCTGTTCTTGGAGACGGCGGCGATGTCCTCGTGCCTGGTCAGAGCCCAGTAGCCCTCGACCCCCTTGAACCCGGCCCGCGCCTCCTGCGGCTGCTCCACCCAGTGCACCGGCGAGGACTGGCGCAGTGCGCGGAACTCCTCGTGCGGAATGCGCTCCTCGATGAGGCCCGGGTCGGTGGGATCGAACCCGACAGGCAACTGCGTCGTAACGGTCACTGCTTCCTCCACGATTGTTAGAACACGTTCTAGTGACGATGGTTACATACTCACAGAATGTTTGGAAGAGGCTTGCCGAGATATTTCCGAAACGATTGACGAATCACGCGGCTACGAGGTGGGCTGGACCGATGTGGCGACCCTGCGATCCCGACGAACTGGGCAACCCCGAGGTGCTCAGTGAACTCGAGGCCGCCCACGACGAATCCATCCACAGCGTCATCCCTCCGCGGTACGACGCGTACGGCCGGCTCGCCTCCCTGCCCGTCGGCGAGGAACTCGATGCACTCAGCGAACTCCTCACCAGGCACACCACGACGCCAGCGCACTGCAGCTTCCTTGCCTGGGAAGGCCTGCACATGGGCATGCCACATCTGGACTCCCCGGCGACCCTGGACCTGCAGGACCGGCCCCACCACGCCTTCCGGGGAGCGGCGACCGACCTGGCGGACTTGGCCGAACACCTGGGAACTCTGGGCATGGCCGAACGCCTCGGCATCGCCGAGATCCCTCACCAGACACGACGCAATTCAGCCATGGTCCCCTCCTTCTGGTGGCCCGATGACCTCGCCTGGTTCGCCGGATGGCACATCGACGCGGCGTACGTCGTCCTTGGCGGTTCGGAGGACTTACTGACGGACCTGGCGAGCTCCAACCAGATCGGCGTACGTCGCCTCCCCGCGAACGCCGAACTGGAGTTCGATCACTGAACTCCCTCCCAGTGGGACCACCATGGCGGGCAGCAGCGAGAACGTGTTCTACTTTGCCGGACAGGCGTGGCTCCGCCGAGCCAGGCATCCAGCGTTCCGCGAGTGAGGCAGTCATGGGCAACCCGGTCATCGTCGAAGCAGTCCGTACGGCGCAGGGCAAGCGACGCGGGTGGCTGGCCGGCGTACACCCGGCCGAACTGCTCGGCGCCGCACAGGTCGAGGTGCTCAAGCGCGCCGGGATCGACCCCGAACTCATCGAGCAGGTGATCGGTGGCTGTGTCACGCAGGCCGGCGAGCAGTCCAACAACATGGTGCGCCGCGCCTGGATGCACGCGGGCCTGCCGAACCACACCGCCTCCACCGTGATCGACGCGCAGTGCTCCTCTGCCCAGCAGTCCACCCACCTGATCAACGCGATGATCGCCGGCGGCGCGATCAAGGCCGGCGTCGCCTGCGGCATCGAGTCGATGTCGCGGATCCCCCTGGGCGGCAACGTGCCCAAGGGCCTGGGCGACCCGCGCCCGAGCAGCTGGGACATCGACCTGCCCAACCAGTTCGAGGGCGCTGACCGGATCGTGAATGACCGCGGCTTCACCCGCGCCGACGTCGATGCCTTCGGCCTCTGGTCCCAGCAGAAGGCCCGGGTCGCCGTCGACGAGGGGCGCTTCACCCGCGAGATCTTCGGCGTCGAGGCGCCGGTCCTGGACGACGAGGGCAATCCGACCGGCGAGACCCGCCTGGTCACCACCGACCAGGGGCTGCGCGAGACCACGCTGGAAGGCCTGGCGAACCTCAAGCCCGTGCTCGAGGGCGGCGTCCACACCGCCGGCACCTCCTCGCAGATCTCCGACGGCGCCTCCGCGCTGCTGCTGATGGACGAGGACCTCGCCACCTCGCTCGGCCTCAAGCCGCGGGCCCGGATCGTCAGCTCCTGCCTGGTCGGCGCGGACCCCTACTACCACCTCGACGGCCCGGTCCAGGCCACCGAGAAGCTGCTCAAGGACACCGGCATGAGCATCAGCGACATCGACATCTGCGAGGTCAACGAAGCCTTCGCGGGCGTGGTGATGAGCTGGGCAAAGGTGCACCAGGTGCCCGAGGAGAAGATCAACGTCAACGGTGGCGCCATCGCCATCGGACACCCGGTCGGCTCCACCGGCACCCGGCTGCTCACCACTGCCCTGCACGAACTCGAGCGCCGCGACGCCTCCACCGCACTGGTCTCCATGTGCGCCGGTGGCGCGCAGGCCTCGGGCACCATCATCGAGCGCATCTGATGTTCGAGTGGAGTGCGGACGATCTCGCCGTCCGTGACGCAGTGCGGACGTTCGTCGACAAGGAACTGCGCCCCCACCAGGACGCACTCGAGTTCGAGGGCATGGCGCCCTATGACCTGGTCCGCAAGTACTACGCCGCTTTCGGGCTGGGTGAGGCAGCCGGCGAGCGCTTCGACCACGACATCCGCAAGGCGAGCGCCGAGGCGGCCGGTGAGCCGTTCGACGAGGAGGCCCCCGAGGGCCTGGAGACGGCGCTGGGTGCCATCGCCAACATCGAACTGGTCAAGGTCGGGATGGGCATCCCCACCGCGATCGGCGTCTCGGCCGGGCTGACCGCAGGGACCATCAACGCCCTCGGCACGATCGAGCAGCGCCAGCGCTGGGCGCGCGACCTGCTCACCTTCGACAAGGTCGGCGCCTGGGCAATCACCGAGCCGGAGTCCGGCTCGGACGCCTTCGGCGGGATGCGGTCCACCGTCAAGCCCGACGGTGACGAATGGCTCCTGTCCGGGCACAAGACGTTCATCACCAACGGCCCGTACGCCGACACCATCGTGGTCTACGCGAAGCTCGACGACGGCTCGGGAGTCGACCGGCGCGAGCAGCCGGTGCTGACCTTCGTCCTCGACTCCGGCATGGACGGGCTGACCCAGTCCAGGCCATTCAAGAAGATGGGGATGGCCTCCTCCCCGACCGGGGAACTCTTCTTCGACAACATCCGCCTCGGCCGCGACCGGCTGCTGGCCGGTCCGGGCACCGGTGCCGCGAAGGGCGCCGACGGCAGGGCCTCGGCGCGGGCCAACTTCGTCGCCGAGCGGGTCGGCATCGCCACCTTTGCCCTGGGCATCATCGAGGAGTGCCAGCGCCTCTGCATCGACTATGCGAAGTCGCGTGAGCTGTGGGGCAAGCCGATCGCCGACTTCCAGTTGATCCAGCTCAAGCTGGCCGAGATGGAGATCGCCCGGGTCAACGTCGCCAACATGGTCTTCAAGGGCATCGCGGCGCGCCGTGCCGGCACCCTGATCGACATGGCCGAGGCGTCGGCGTACAAGCTGTACTCCTCGCGCGCGGCGACCGAGGTGGCGATGGAGGCCGTCCAGCTCTTCGGCGGGAACGGCTACATGGCCGAATATCGCGTCGAACAACTCGCCCGCGACGCCAAGTCGCTGATGATCTACGCCGGCTCCAACGAGGTGCAGGTCACCCACGTGGCCAAGGGCCTGCTGCGCCGCTGAGCAGGCATCCCGGCGGGGCGCGACGTTTGCGCAGCCACTGGCGTGGGACGATCACCGGCGTGAGTGAACACGACCCGAACGACGACGCGACCCGCCGCCTCCCCTCCTCCGGCCAACCCGGCTGGGGCGAGCAGCAACCCGGCCCTCCGCCGTACGGCCAGCAGGCACCGTACGGCCAGCCCGCGCCGCCCCCGGGATATGGCTATGCACCGCCCGGGTTCGACCCGGCCGCCCCATTCGGGCGGCACCCGCGCTCCGGTGAGCCGTACGGCGAGAAGAGCAAGGTGATCGCCGGCGTACTCCAGTTGCTGATCGGGACGCTGGGCATCGGGCGCTTCTACACCGGGCACACCGGGATGGCGATCGCCCAACTGGTCACCTGTGGTGGCTGCGGCATCTGGGCGCTGATCGACGGCATCCTGATCCTGGTCGGCGACGACCAGCGCGATGCCGAGGGGCGCCTGCTGCGGAGCTGACGCTCGCTCAGGTGCCGCAGACCTCGCTCAGGTGCCGTAGACCGGGTCCGGCGTGGCACCTTCAGCCAGCAACTGGTCGACGACGTCGCCCAGTTCGCCTGCCTCCCAGCGGCGCCCGGCGTCACGGGCAGCCCCGTGGCGCCAGCCGTCCTCCAGGGTGAGCAGGCCGCCGTCGATCTCAAAGACACGACCTGTCACGTGGCCGGCTGCCTCGGAGGCCAGCCAGGCGACGACCGGCGAGTTGTCCTCGGGCAGCGCCATCTGCGAGGTGTCGAAGGCACCCTCGGTCATCCGTGTCTTGGCCACCGGGGCGATAGCGTTGACGGTGACGCCGACCCGGCCGAGTTCGGCCGCAGCGACCAGGGTCATCGTCGCGATGCCGCCCTTGGCCGCGGAATAGGCGACCTGGCCGATCGAGCCCTGCAGGCCCGCGCCCGAGGTCGTGTTGATCACTCGTCCTGCGCGCTGGCGGTCGGCCTTCGACTCGGCCCGCCAGTACGCCGCGGCGTGGCGCAGCGGCGCGAAGTGTCCCTTGAGGTGGACCCGGATCACCGCGTCCCACTCGTCCTCGGTGGCATTGACCAGCATCCGGTCGCGGACGAAGCCGGCGTTGTTGACCAGGATGTCGAGGCCGCCCCAGGTGTCGATCGCCTGCTGGACCATGGCGCCCGCTTGGTCGAAGTCGGCGACATCGGCGCCGTTGACCGCAGCCCGGCCTCCCAGCGCCTCGATCTCGGCAACCACCTCGTGGGCCGGCGAGTCGGACTTCTCCCCGTTGTTGGTGACCCCGAAGTCGTTGACCAGGACAGTGGCGCCCTGGCGGGCGAGTTCGAGGGCGTGCGCGCGGCCGATGCCGCGGCCTGCTCCGGTGACGATGGCGATGCGGCCGTCGAGGATCTTGCTCATGGGTGCGTGCTCCTTGTGCTTCGCGGCCGCTCAGGCCTGGTTGACGGAGTTGAGGACGTGCTGGAAGACCGGCGGTTCGCCGCCACCGTGGCACTCGATGGTGGCGCCGGTGACATAGGAGGCGAGGTCGGAGGCGAGGAAGAGGGCGACGCCGCCGACCTCCTCCGGGCGGGCCATCCGGCCGATCGGGATGGTGGCCTCGATGGCGGCAACGCTCGCGTCACCGCCGTAGTGGTCGGCCGTGTCGCTGGTGCGGCAGAGCCCGACGTTGATCGCGTTGACCCGCACCGTGGGCGCCCACTCCATCCCCGCGGAGACGGTGAGCTGGTCGACGGCCGCCTTGGCCGCGCCGTACACCGCCGTCCCCGGCGAGGGGCGCAACGCGGAGATGGAGGAGATGTTGACGATCGCGCCACCACCGGGCTGCGCCTGCATCACCCGGTTGGCGGCCTGGGCCACCAGCAGCACCGAGGTGAAGTTCAGGCCCATGATCTTGTCGTGGAAGCGCGGTGACCCGTCGGCCAGCAGTGCGTACGGCGCTCCCCCGGCGTTGTTGACCGCAACGTCGAGGCGTCCGTGCTCGGCGACGATGGCGTCGACCATCGCGTTGACCGCGTCCGGGTCGCGTACGTCGCAGACCAGGTGGCTGGTCCCGGGAGCAGGTGTCACCTCGGAGCGGGCGCAGGTGACCACGTGGGCACCGGCCTCGACGAAGGTGCGGGCAATGCCGGCGCCGATGCCCTTGGTGCCGCCCGTGACGAGGACGACGCGCCCCGTCATGTCGATCTGCACTGCCATGGGATTCCTTCCAACGGTGGACCAAGCAAGTGCTAGGGTACCAAGCAAGTGTTTGGTTGACTGGAAGGGCGTCATCGATGGCAATCACCTCCGAGTTGCGCGAGGACCACATCCGCGTCGTGACGATGGAACACGGCAAGGTCAACGCGCTCCCGGTCTCCGACTGGTACGCCGTGGCCGAGGCGCTCGACGAGGCTGGCCGCGACGGCCAGACCCATGTCGTGGTGCTCCGCGCCGAGGGTCGCGGGTTCAACGCCGGCGTCGACATCAAGGAAATGCAGGACACCTCCGGCTTCGAGGCCCTGCTCGGCGCCAACGCCGGGTGCTACGCAGCCTTCAAGGCCGTCTATGAATGCCCGGTCCCGGTGATCGCCGCGGTCAACGGCCACTGCATCGGCGGCGGCGTCGGCCTGGTCGGCAACGCCGACATCGTCGTCGCCTCCGACGACGCCTACTTCTCCGTCCCCGAGGTGAACCAGGGCGCACTCGGTGCGGCGACCCACATGGCCCGCCTGGTGCCGCAGCACATGATGCGCACCCTCTACTTCACCGCCGGGCGGATCGCCGCCAGCGACCTGCTCCAGTTCGGCTCGGTCCACCGGGTGGTGCCACGCGAGGAACTGCTGGAGGCAGCCCTCGAGGTCGCCCGGGTGATCGCCGGGAAGCACACCTCGGTGATCCGCGCCGCCAAGGAGGCGATCAACGGGATCGACCCGATCGACGTGAACAAGAGCTACCGCTTCGAGCAGGGATTCACCTTCGAGCTCAACCTGATGGGGGTCTCGGACGAGCTCCGCGATTCATTCGCCGGAACAGACAAGGCAGGGAAGAACAAGTGACACGACCACGCGACAAGCAGCTGACCATCGACCAGGTGGTCGACCAGCTCTGTGACGGGATGACGATCGGCATCGGCGGCTGGGGCCCCCGGCGCAAGCCGATGGCGCTGGTCCGCGCCATCCTGCGCTCGGACCTGAAGGACCTCACCATCGTCTCCTGGGGCGGCCCGGACGTCGGCCTGCTGGCCGAGGCCGGCAAGATCAAGCGCCTCGTCTATGCCTTCGTCACCATGGACACAGTCCCCCTCGAGCCGAACTTCCAGGCCGCACGCCAGAACCGCACGATCCCCGAGGTCTGCGAGTGGGACGAGGGCATGTTCTACACCGGCCTCAAGGCGGCCAGCCAGAACCTGCCGTTCCTGCCGATGCGCGCCGGGCTGGGCTCCGACGTACTGGTCAACAACCCGGACCTGGAGCTGGTCACCAGCCCATACGCCGACGAGAACGGTGACCACGAGGAGTTCGTGGCGGTCCCCGCGCTGAAGCTCGACGTCGCGCTGGTCCACCTGAACCGCGCCGACGCCCACGGCAACGCGACGTACCTCGGGCCCGACCCCTACTTCGACGACCTCTTCGCGATGGCCGCCGACAAGACGTTCGTCTCGTGCGAGCAGGTCGTCGACACCGCCGGCCTGACCGCCGCACCGTCCGCCGGCGACCAGTCGGTGCCCTACCAGCGCGTGCTGCTGAACCGGATGATGGTCACCGGCGTGGTGGAGACGCCCAATGGTGCGCACTTCACCAACTGCGTGCCCGACTACGAGCGGGACGAGAAGTTCCAGAAGCACTACGCCACCTCCGCCAAGGACCCCGAGGCGTGGGCTGCGTTCAAGGAGCGGTTCCTCTCCGGTGACGAGGCCGCCTACCAGGAAGCCGTCCGGGCGTTCCACGCCGAGCAGGCCTGACGAGGAGACTGAGCAATGACTGACACGAACGTGACCAGGGCAGAGGTCTGCGCTGCCGCCATCGCCGACGCCTTCGCCGAGGACGGCGAGATCTTCGGCTCCCCGATGGGGACCCTGCCGATGCTGGGCGTGCGCCTGGCCCGGCTCACCTCCAACCCGGACCTGGTGATCTCCGACGGGGAGGCGCTCTTCCTCAACGGGACTCCCCCGATCTTCGCCAAGGGCGATGTCATCGAGGGCTGGATCCCGTTCCGGCGGGTCTTCGACGTGGTCGCCTATGGACGTCGCCACGTGATGATGGGCGCCACCCAGATCGACCGCCATGGCAACCAGAACATCTCCGCGATCGGCTCCTTCGAACAGCCGACCCGCCAGTTGCTCGGTTCCCGCGGGGCGCCGGGCAACACGGTGAACAACCGTACGTCGTACTGGGTGCCCAAGCACTCCAAGCGGGTCTTCGTGGAGCAGGTCGACATCGTCTCCGGTGTCGGGCCCAAGCGAGCGAAGCAGGCCGGACCGGCCGCGGCGAAGTTCAACGACATCCACCGGATCGTCTCCAACCTGGGCGTCTTCGACGTCAAGGGCCCCGACGACACCGTGCGCCTGCTCTCGGTGCACCCCGGCGTCAGTGTCGAGGAGGTCGTCGAGGCAACCGGGTTCGACCTGCACATCGAAGCGGACGTGCCCACCACGCGCGAGCCCGACGCATCGGAGTTGATGATCATCCGCAACGTGCTGGACCCGAAGAACATCCGCGACCGCGAGGTCCCACCCGCCGACGCCACCCCGAAGGCGTGATCGTGAGCACCCCGCAACTCCTGAGCACTGCGCTCACCGAGCTGATCGGCATCCGCCACCCCGTCGTCCAGACGGGGATGGGCTGGGTGGCCGGGCCGCGGCTCGTCTCGGCCACCGCGAACGCCGGTGGCCTGGGCATCCTGGCCAGTGCCACGATGACCTTCGAGGAACTGGAGCAGGCGATCCTCGAGGTCAAGGGACGCACGGAGGAACCGTTCGGCGTCAACCTGCGTGCCGACGCCGGGGACGCGGCCGAGCGGTGCGCGTTGCTGATCAAGCATGGCGTCAAGGTCGCCTCGTTCGCCCTGGCCCCCAAGCCGGAGCTGATCGCGACCCTCAAGGAGCACGGCATCGTCGTGATCCCGAGCGTGGGCCTGCCCAAGCACGCCAGGAAGGTCGCCTCGTGGGGCGCCGACGCGGTGATGATCCAGGGCGGCGAGGGTGGTGGCCACACCGGTTCCACGCCCACCACGTTGCTGCTCCCCTCGGTGCTGGACGCCGTCGACATCCCGGTCATTGCTGCCGGTGGCTTCTTCGACGGCCGGGGCCTGGCCGCGGCGCTCTCGTACGGGGCTGCCGGGATCGGGATGGGCACCCGCTTCCTGCTCACCGCCGACAGCGCGGTGCCGCAGGCGGTCAAGGAGCTCTACCTGGCCCACGACCTCAACGGCACCGTGGTGACCGACAAGGTCGACGGCATGCCGCACCGGATGCTGCGTACGCCGTTCGTCGAGGAGATCGAGGAGTCGAGCCGGCTCAAGCGGCTCGCGCCCACGGTGCGGCGCACCCTCGAGTTCAAGAAGATGTCGGGGATGTCGTGGCTCGACCTGGCCCGCGACGGCAGGGAGATGAAGAAGAACCAGGGGCGTTCACTGGCCCAGATGACCCTGGCCGCGAACACCCCGATGATGCTCCGGGCCGGCCTGGTCGAGGGCGACACCAACGCCGGGGTACTCGCCTCGGGCCAGGTCGTCGGCGTCCTGGACGACCTGCCGACCTGCGAGGAGCTGATCTCCCGCGTGGTGACCGAAGCGGCCGAATGCCTCCGGCGTACCCAGGGCTACCTCGTCCCCTGACCTCGAGGCGGCACGTGTTGACGCCTGAACACGTCGAGGCGGCGTCAATTGACGCCGCCTCGACGCTCCGTGTGCGCGTCCTCAACCGTGTGGACCAGGTGGTCCACACGGTTGAGGAGGCCCCGGTACGCCGTACGGCGGATGCATCCCGCCACCAGGGAACGCTGGCGGCACGTGGCGCCGGGCCAGGATGGCGGTGACGATGACCGCTGCCCAGCCGGCGACCACCACTGCCGTCGAGGTGAGGCTCAACGCCGCACTGAGGTCCTGCCAGGAGTCGCCGGCCACCTGGGTGAACGCGGAACCGATGCTGTCATCGGTGTCGCCACCGTCGACGAGGAAGAACCCGAAGCCCAGCAGTCCTGACCACAGGGTGGCGTGGGCAGCGACCTCGGCGGTGGTGAAGGTCCGGGGCCGCCGCGGCGTCGTCAGGGTGAGCACGACGTGGGCGATGAGGATCACCAGCACGACCGGCCCGGCAAAGATCGGCAGGATCAGGAAGAACCACCCACCGGCCCCGAAGAAGGCCCGCCCGAACCATGCCCACACCAGCAACAGCAGCGTGAGCGGGATGTGCAGCAGGTAGACGATGCGATGCAGGTTCACCCGCTGATCGTTTCACGCGCACGAAAATCGTCGAGGCGGCGTCAATGGACGCCGCCTCGACGCAGAATCACGTCAACACGTGCCGCCTCGACGACAGGGTCAGAGGCGCTCGATGATGGTGACGTTGGCCTGGCCGCCGCCCTCGCACATGGTCTGCAGGCCATAGCGACCGCCGGTGCGCTCGAGTTCGTTGAGCATCGTGGTCATCAACCGGGTGCCGGTGGCGCCGATCGGGTGGCCCAGCGCGATCGCGCCACCGTTGACGTTCACCTTCTCGTGCGGCGCGCCGGTCTCCTTCATCCACGCGAGCACCACGCTGGCGAACGCCTCGTTGCATTCGAAGAGGTCGATGTCGTCAATCGACATCCCGGCCTTGGCGAGCGCGTGCTTGGTGGCAGTGATCGGCCCGGTCAGCATCCAGATCGGGTCGTCGCCGCGGACCGAGAGGTGGTGCACCCGGGCCCGGGGGGTGAGCCCGTGGTCCTTGACCGCCTGCTCCGAGGCGATCAGCATCGCCGACGACGCGTCGCAGATCTGCGAGGAGACGCCGGCGTGGACCCGGCCGCCGGGGAGCAGGGTCTGCAACTCGGCCATCTTCGCCAGGGAGGTGTCCCGGGGGCACTGGTCGGTGTCGAAGACAGTGCCGTCGGCCAGGGTGACCGGTGCGATCTCGTTCGTGAAGCGGCCCTCGTGGATCGCGGCGCGGGCTCGGGTGTGCGACTCGAGCGCGAAGACCTCCATCTCCTCACGGCTAATCCCCCACTTCTCCGCGATCATCTCGGCGGAGTTGAACTGGGAGACCTCGACGTCGCCGTAGCGGGCATTCCAGCCCGGGGACTCGGCGAACGGGGTGGTGAACCCGTACTGGTCCGCGACCAGCATCGCTGCCGAGATCGGGATGGCGGACATGTTCTGCAGGCCGCCGGCGACGACCAGGTCCTGGGTCCCGGACATCACGCCCTGGGCAGCGAAGTGGACCGACTGCTGCGAGGATCCGCACTGGCGGTCGATGGTCACGCCGGGCACGTGGTCGGGCAGGCCCGCGACGAGCCACGCCGTACGGGCGACGTCGCCGGCCTGGGAGCCGATCGTGTCGCAGCAGCCCATGATCACGTCGTCCACCGCGCCCGGGTCGACCCCGGTCCGGTCGATGAGTGCCTTGATCGAGTGGGCGCCGAGGTCGGCGGAGTGCATGTCGGCCAGCGCGCCGCGGCGCTTGGCGACCGGGGTGCGGACCGCGTCGACGATGTAGGCCTCAGCCATGGGTGGTTCCTTCCGTGATGCCTTCAAGGAGGATGTGCAGGTATTGGTCGGCGACCTCGGGGTGGTCCAGTTCGCCGCCGGGGCGGTACCACCGCACCGCGACCCAGACGGTGTCGCGGATGAAGCGGTAGATGATCTCGATGTCGAGGTCCTGGCGCAGCACGCCGGAGTCGATGCCCTCACGGAGCAGGGTCATCCACACGTCGCGGGACTGCTGGTTGCGCTCGGCCAGGTAGCCGAACCGCTCGAACCCGCCGAGGAAGTCGGCGTCGTTCTGGAAGATGGCCACCTCGGGTCCACGGGTGTGGATCGCCTCGAAGGAGAGGCGGACCGCTGCCTCGATCTTGCCGCGGGCATCCAGGTCGGAGGCCAGGATTTCGTCGTACCTGTCGAACAGTTCGGTCTGGAAGGCGACGAGCAACTCGTCGACGATCGACTCCTTGGAGTCGAAGTGGTGGTAGAGGCTGCCCGACAGGATCCCGGCCGCGTCGGCGATGTCGCGCACCGTCGTGTTCTTGAACCCCTTCTCGGCGAAGAGGCCGGCCGCGATGCGGAGCAGTTCGTCGCGCCGGCTGCTGTTCTCCCCTGTCGCGCCCGTGGCGCCCGGCTCAGGCATGCTGGCTGCTCACCGAGACCACTTCACCGGTCATGTACGACGCGTAGTCGCTGGCCAGGAAGACCATCACGTTGGCGACCTCCCACGGCTCGGCGGCCCGGCCGAACGCCTCGCGCTGCTTGAGCTCGGCGAGCAGTTCGGGGGTGGTGACCTTCTCCAGGAACGGGTGCATCGCCAGGCTCGGCGAGACCGCGTTGATCCGGATCCCGTGCGCGGCCATGTCGAGGGCGGCACAGCGGGTCAGCGCCATCACCCCGGCCTTCGCGGCCGCGTAGTGGGCCTGTCCCTCTTGGGCCCGCCATCCGATCACGGAGGCGTTGTTGACGATGACGCCGCGCTTGCCGGCCGCGACCATCCGGTTGCCGGCTGCGCGCACGCACCGGAAGGTGCCGTTGAGGGTGATGTCGAGGACCTTGAGCCACTGTTCGTCGGTCATCTCCAGCACATTGACCTCGCCGCCGAGCCCGGCGTTGTTGATCATCACGTCGACCCCGCCGAACTCGTCGGCCGCGTCCAGCAGGGCGGTCACCTGTGCCTCGTCGGTGACGTCGCAGACCAGCGAGCGGACCCGGTCGGCGCCGAACTCCTTGCCCAGTTCGGCCTCGGCCTCGGCCAGCCGCCGGGCGTGGGTGTCGGAGAGGACTACGGCCCGGGCACCCTCCTCCAGCACACGGCGTACCACTGCGGCGCCGATGCCGGCACCGGCTGCGGCGGTGACGACGACGACCTTGCCGGCGAGGAGGTCGTGCCCGGGGACGTAGTCAGGGGCGGGCTGTTCGGGACGGTGGGTGCTCATCAGGCGCCTTTCGGCTCGCGCGGGAGTCCGAGGACTCGTTCGGAGAGGATGTTGCGTTGGACTTCGTCGGAGCCGCCATAGATCGTGTCGGCCCGGGTGAAGAGGAAGAGGCGTTGCCACTGGTCCAGGTCGTACGGCGCGCCCTGGGCGCTCAGCGAGTCGCGCCCGGCGATCTCCATGGCCAGTTCGCCCAGGCGGCGGTGCCAGTTGCCCCAGACCAGCTTGGCGATCGATTCGGCGCCGGGGCCGCCGCCCGACAGGGTGCGCAGGGCGTTGAGGCGCATCGTCTCCAGGCCGACCTTGGCCTGGGCGAGGCGGTCCCGCAGGATCGGGTCATCGATCGCGCCGTTCGCCGTGGCCATCTCCACGACGCCGGCGAACTCGCGGGCGAAGCCGACCTGCTGGCCGAGCGTGGAGACGCCGCGTTCGAAGCCGAGCAGCCCCATCGCCACGCCCCATCCCTTGCCGGGCTCGCCGACGACCAGGTCGGCACTGGTGCTGGCCCCGGTGAAGAAGACCTCGTTGAACTCGGCGCCGCTGGTGAGCTGTTCGATGCCGCGGATCTCGACCCCGTCCTGCTGAGTGGGAACCAGCAGGAAGCTGAGTCCGTGGTGCCGCGAGGAGCCGGGCTCGGTGCGGGCGAGCACGAAGATCCAGTCGGCGAACTGGGCCAGCGAGGTCCATACCTTCTGCCCGTCGATCACCCAGTCGTCCCCGTCCAGGCGCGCCCTGGTGGAGACGGCGGCCAGGTCGGAGCCGGCGCCTGGCTCGGAATAGCCCTGGCACCAGAGTTCCTCGACGGCGCGGATCTTCGGCAGGAAGCGTTGCTGCTGCTCCGGCGTACCGAAGGCGATCAGGGTGGGGCCGAGCAGTTCCTCGCCGAGGTGGTTGACCCGCGCCGGGGCGTTGGCGCGGGCGTATTCCTCGTGGAAGATCACCTGCTGCATCAGCGAGAGGCCGCGGCCGCCGTGCTCGGTGGGCCAGCCGATGCAGGTCCAGCCGTGGCGGGCCAGGTGGCGGTCCCACTCGAGGCGCTCGTCGTGGGCCTCGAGGTCCTTGCCGGACCCGCCCAGCCCCTTGAGCTCGGCGAAGTCGCCGACGAGGTTGTCGCCGAGCCAGGCCCGGACCTCGGCCCGGAACTGCTCGTCCTCGGCTGAGTGGCTCAGATCCACGGGAGGGTCCTTTCGCGACGGCGGGTGCTGCGACTAAGGTACCCTACCAAGCACTTGTTTGGTTGCCGTCCAGGTGAGCGGCTCGAGGAGGAGAGAGATGACCGGCGTACAGACCCTTCCCGCCGCCGTACGGGAGGCCGCAGCGCAGTACGCCGACCACCCGGCGGTCGTCGACGGCGACACCACCCTCACCTTCGCCTCGTTGCGCCAGCAGGTCCGCGACGCCGCGCGCGGGTACGTCGCCCTCGGCGTGCGTCCCGGGGATCGGGTCGCGATCTGGGCCCCCAACACCTGGCACTGGATCGTCGCCGGCCTGGCCGTGAGCCACGCCGGCGCCACCCTGGTCCCGCTCAACACCCGCTACAAGGGCCACGAGGTCATCGACGTCCTTGACCGCACCGGGGCCACCCTGGCGATCATCGCCGACGGCTTCCTGGGCCGCAGCCAGGTCGACGAACTCCAGGCCGCAGCAGGCGAACTGAGGGACGCCGGCGACCTGGGCACCGAGGGCGAGGTCGTTGCCGGCCTGCCCGGCCTGCGCGCCATCGTCCGGATCAGCGACGACGCCGCGCCCGGCAATCCCCCGGGCACTGTTGCCTTCGTCGACCTGGCCAGCGTCGGCGCAAGCGTCAGCGACGACCAGGTCGACGCCATCGCGGATGCAGTCACCGGCGACGACATTGCCGACATCCTCTTCACCTCCGGCACCACCGGTCGCTCCAAGGGCGTCCTGTCGGCCCACAGCCAGACGATCAGCGCCTCGGCCGTGTGGGCCGCGACCGGGCAGGTCAGCGATGCGGACCGCTACCTGGTGATCAGCCCGTTCTTCCACTCCTATGGCTACAAGGTCGGCATCGTCACCTCGATCCTGACCGGATGCACCCTCTATCCGATGGCGGCCTTCGACGCCGGTGAGGCGCTGCGGTTGATCGCCGACGAGCAGATTACCATGGTCCCGGGGGCGCCGACGATCTTCCACTCCCTGCTGGAGCATCCCGACTTCGCCACCACCGACACGTCCTCGCTGCGCTTCGCCAACACCGGCGCGGCGTCGGTGCCGGTCGCCCTGGTCGAGCGGATGCAGTCCGAACTCTCCTTCGACCTGGTGATCACCGCCTTCGGGATGACCGAGTGCGTCACCGCGACCATGTGCCGTCCCGGCGATGACGACCACACCATTGCCACCACCTGCGGGCGCGTGGTGGACGGACTGGAATTGCGGATCGTCGATCCCGAGTCGGGCCGGGTGCTCGGCGCGGGCGAGGAGGGCGAGGTCCAGTTCCGCGGCCCGATGGTGATGCGCGGCTACCTCGACGATCCGGAGGCGACCGCGGCCACCATCGAACCCGACGGCTGGCTGCACACCGGCGACGTGGGCAGCGTGGACGAGCGCGGCTACCTGCGGATCACCGACCGGCTCAAGGACATGTACATCAGCGGCGGCTTCAACGTCTATCCCGCCGAGGTGGAACAGGTGCTGGCCCGCCTCGACGGCGTCGTGGAGGCCGCCGTGATCGGCGTACCGGACGAGCGGATGGGCGAGGTCGGCAAGGCCCACGTCGTACGCCGTGACGGCGCGGACGTCACCGTCGAGGACGTGATCGCCTTCGCGAAGGAGCGGCTGGCCAACTTCAAGGTGCCCCGGGTGGTGGAGTTCGTCGACGCGCTCCCCCGCAACCTGGGCGGCAAGGTGCTCAAGACACAGCTGCGCGAGCAGCACGAGCCTGGAAAGGGCCAGGACTGAGATGGATCTCGAACTGACCGAGGCCGAGCGCGCATTCCGCGACGAGGCCCGCGCCTGGCTGGCCGAGAACGTGCCGGCCGAGCCGCTCCCCTCGATGGACACCGCCGAGGGATGGACCGCGCACCAGGAGTGGGAGGCGAAGTTGTCGGCCGCCCGCTGGTCGGTGGTCTCCTGGCCCGAGAAGTACCACGGCCGCGAGGCGTCGCTGGTCGAGTGGGTGATCTTCGAGGAGGAGTACTACCGCGCCGGCGCGCCGGGCCGCGTGTCGCAGAACGGCATCTTCCTGCTCTCCCCGATCCTCTTCGACCACGGCACCCCCGAGCAGCAGGACCGGTTCCTGCCCTCGATGGCAACCGGCGAGACGATCTGGGCCCAGGCGTGGTCCGAGCCCGAGGCCGGCTCCGACCTGGCCTCGCTGCGCTCGACCGCCACCCGCGACGAGGAGCGCGGCGGGTGGGTGCTCAACGGGCAGAAGACCTGGTCCTCGCGCGCCGCCTTCGCGCACTGGGGCTTCGGGCTCTTCCGCTCCGACCCGTCCGCCCAGCGCCATGCCGGGCTGACCTACTTCCTGTTCCCGCTCGACGCCGCAGGGATCACGGTGCGCCCGATCGCGCAGCTGGACGGCGAGGCCGGGTTCGCGGAGATCTTCTTCGAGGACGTCTTCGTCCCCGATGCCGACGTGCTGGGTGCGCCCGGTGACGGGTGGCGGGTCGCGATGAGCACGGCCGGCAACGAGCGCGGCCTCTCGCTGCGCTCGCCGGGCCGCTTCTGTGCCGCGGCCGACCGTCTGGTCGACCTCTACCGGAGTCAGGTCGACGTCGGCGCTCCGGTGCCGGCCGGTGCCGGGGACCGTGTCGTCGATGCGTGGCTGCGGGCCCAGGCCTACCGCCTCTACACCTGGGGCACGGTGACCCGGCTGGCCGGCGGTGGCGAGATGGGTGCGGCCGGATCGGTCAACAAGGTGTTCTGGTCCGAACTCGACGTGGCCCTGCACGAGACCGGCCTGGACCTGCTCGGCGCGGACGCGGAGCTGGAGTCGCGCTGGAGCGACGGCTACATCTTCTCGCTGTCCGGCCCGATCTATGCCGGCACCAACGAGATCCAGCGCAACATCGTCGCGGAGCGCATCCTGGGGCTGCCCCGCGAGCCGAAGGGAGCGCGCTGATGCGGTGCACCGACGCAACCACCCGCAACCCCGCGCGCGCACTGAGGCGAGCACACAAGCACAGCGAGCCGAAGGGAGCAGGCAAGTGAGGTTCACGTTCACCCCCGAGCAGGAGTCCTTCGCCGCGACCCTGGACAAGTTGCTGGCCGGCGCCGGCACGGTTGCCGCCGCCCGCGCCTGGGCCGAGGACGACACCGCCCCCGGGCTGGCCCTGTGGCAGCGCCTGGCCGAGCAGGGCGTCAACGCCCTCCTGGTGCCCGAGGAGTCGGGCGGCATGGGTGCCAGCGGCGTGGAGCTGGCGATCGCCTTCGAGGCGCTCGGCAGGCATGCGGTGCCCGGCCCCTGGGTCGAGTCCGCGGCGTACCTCCCGCTCGCCCTAGCCGACACCACCGTGCTGTGCGAACTGGCCGAGGGGGCCGTCGCCTCGGTAGCGGTTGCCCCGCACGTTCCGCGGGCCCTCGACGCCGACCTGGCCACCCACCTGTACGCCGCCGACGCGGCGGGGAACCTGGCCACCGCTGCCGTCGGTGAGCGGGCACACTCGGTGGACCCGACCCGCCGCCTGTACGCCGTCACTGCCGGTGACCAGGTCGCGACCGGCGACCCGGCCGCGGCCTTCGACGCTGCCGTGGTCGCCACCGCAGCCCAGTTGCTCGGCGCCGGCGAGCGGATCCTCGACGACGCGGTCACCTATGTGAAGCAGCGGCGCCAGTTCGGCCGCGAGATCGGCTCCTACCAGGCCATCAAGCACCAGCTCGCCGACGTCCGGATCGCCCTGGACTTCGCCCGCCCGCTCGTCTTCGGGGCGGCCCTCTCCCTCGGTACGCCGGAGGGGTCCCGGGACGCATCGGCCGCGAAGGTGGCCTGTGCGGATGCTGTCTACCTGGCCAGCCGGGTCGGCCTGCAGGTGCACGGCGCGATCGGCTACACCGCGGAGTTCGACCTGAGCCTGTGGCTGATGAAGGTCCGGGCCCTGGTCACCGCCTGGGGCACCCCGGCACACCACCGGGCCGCGATCCTCGACGCACTGGTCGCGGCGGGGGCCTGAGATGCACTTCGGGCTCTCCGAGGACCAGCAGGAACTGGCCGAACTGATCCGCGGCCTGCTCGCCCGGCGCGGCGACAGCATGGCAGTGCGGGCCGCGATCGAGGGCGACGACGGGTTCGACCGCGCCCTGTGGACCACCCTGTGCGAGCAGGTCGGGGTGGCTGCCCTGGCAGTGCCGGAGGAGTACGACGGAGCCGGTGCCACCCTCTTCGAGTCCGCGGTCGTGCTCGAGGAACTGGGCCAGGCACTCTCCCCCGTGCCGATGCTGGCCAGCACGCTCGCCGTGACGGCGCTGCGGTTGCACGGCACCGAGGAGCAGCGCACCGGACTGCTGCCGCGGATCGCGGCGGGCGAGATCGCCACGGTCGTGCTGGACCCGGACACGGTGCTCGATGCGCCGTACGCCGAGATCGTGCTCGCCCTGGTCGGCGAGGGCGCCGAGACCCGGGTCGAGCAGGTCGAGGCTCCGGTGACCGGACTGGTCGGCGTGGACCAGACCATCGGCCTGGGTGCCGTCGACGCACCGGTCGCGCCGCAGGGTCCGCTGCGTGACGTCGCCGCTGCCCTGGCCACTGCGCTCCAGGTGGGTGCTGCCCAGCGTGGGCTGGACATGACCGTCTCCTACGCCAAGGAGCGGGTGCAGTTCGGGCGAGCCATCGGTTCCTTCCAGGCGCTCAAGCACCGGATGTCCGACATGCTGGTGCTCCTCGAGACGAGCCGTTCGGTCTCCTGGGCCGCCAGCGCCGCCGCGGCGGCGTACTTGGAGGAACCCGGCCAGGAGCAGGCCGCGCTGCTCGCCGAGCGCTCGGCCGTGGCCCGGTCGTGGTGCACCGATGCGCTGGCCAAGGTTGCCTCCGAGACGGTGCAACTGCATGGCGGGATCGCGATCACCTGGGAGCACGACGCGCACCTGGTCTTCAAGCGGGCGCACGCGCTGGGCCAGCTCTTCGGGCAGCCGCACGAGCACCGGGCCCGGATCGCCCTCTGAACCCCCTTGGCGGGGCCGTGAGATCGGTCGCACCGGGTCCGCAGTGCGATGCGTCGTACGCCGTGGCGGCCCGGGGCTGCTAGGTTCGCCGGAGAATCCGGCGCGCCGCCTGGTGGCGTGCGCCCGGCACCCTGGCCCAGAACCCGAGGAGCAGACACTTGCGAACCGCCAAGGACTTCTTCGCCCCACTCGCCGTGGGCGCACCCGCACCGTTGCGTGAGATCCCGGCCCGCCCGTCACGGGCGATCCACTTCTTCGACCCGGGCAACGAGAAGATGGCGGCCAAGGTCCCCGGGATGGTCGGCACCACCGACGTGCTGCTGGGCAACCTGGAGGACGCCGTCAAGGCGGAGAACAAGGAGCAGGCGCGCAACGGCCTGGTCAAGATCGGCCAGGAGGTCGACTTCGGGCCCACCCAGTTCTGGACCCGGATCAACGCCCTGGACTCCCCCTGGGTGCTCGACGACCTGACCACCCTGATCCCGGCGATCGGTGAGAAGCTCGACGTGATCATGGTGCCCAAGGTGCAGGGCGCCGAGGACATCCACTACATCGACCGGATCCTGGCCCAGCTCGAGGCGAAGGCTGGCATCACCAAGCCGCTCCAGGTGCACGCGATCCTGGAGACCGCCCGCGGCGTGGCGAACATCGAGGAGATCTGCGGCGCCTCGCCCCGGATGCAGGGCCTCTCGCTGGGCCCGGCCGACCTGGCCGCGGACCGGCGGATGAAGACCACCCGCGTGGGCGGTCCGCACCCGGGCTACCTGGTCCGCCAGGACGCCCCGCGCACCGACGACGGCAGCTTCGCCTACGACGCCGACCGGACGACGTACCAGCAGGACCTCTACCACTACACGATCGCCCGGATGGTCGACGCCTGCGTGATGCACGGCATCTACCCCTACTGGGGCCCGTTCGGCGACATCAAGGACACGGTGGCCTGCGAGGACCAGTTCCGCAACGCGTTCCTGCTCGGCTGCGTCGGCGCCTGGTCGCTGCACCCGGTGCAGATCGAGATCGCGAACCGCGTCTTCGCCCCCAGCGTCGAGGACGTCACCCACGCCCGCCGGGTGATCGCTGCGATGGGTGACGGCACCGGTGCGGTGATGATCGACGGCAAGATGGAGGACGACGCCTCGGTCAAGCAGTGCAAGGTGCAGGTCGAACTGGCCGACCAGCTGGCCGCGATCGACCCGAAGCTCAAGGAACTGTACGACGCCATCGTGATCGAGGAAGCCTGACATGACCGCCACCACGGGATTCACCCCGCTCCGCTCCGTCCTCTACATGCCCTCCTCCAACGCGAAGGCGCTGGAGAAGGCGAAGACGCTGCCCATCGACGGCGTGATCTTCGACCTCGAGGACGCCGTCGCCCCCGACGCCAAGCCCGCCGCCCGCGAGGCGGCTGCCGCGGCCGCCTCCTCGGGCGCCTACGGCAAGCGCACGCTGACCATCCGGGTCAACGGCATCGGCACCGAGTGGCACGACGCGGACATCGTCGCTGCCGCCCAGGCCGGTCCGCACGCCATCGTGGTGCCGAAGGTCAACTCGGCCGAGGAAGTGCACCAGCTCGTGGCTGCGATGGAGAAGGCTGGCGCCCCGGAGCACACGAAGCTCTGGGCGATGGTCGAGACCCCCGTCGCCATCCTCGGCGCGCTCTCCATCGCCACCGCCTCCGAACGCCTCGGCGCCTTCGTGCTGGGCACCAACGACCTGGTCAAGGAGCTGTACGCCGAGCACGTGCCGGGGCGCGAGCCGATCCTGCCGAGCCTGCACACCGCACTCCTGGCCGGTCGCGCCGCGGGCATCGCGGTGATCGACGGTGTCTACAACGACGTGAAGAACATCGACGGGTTCCTCGCCGAGTGCGAGCAGGGCCGCCAGATGGGCTTCGACGGCAAGACCCTGATCCACCCCGGCCAGGTCGAGGGCGCCAACAAGGCGTTCGCACCCTCCGAGCAGGCCGTCGAGGACGCCCGCGGACTGATCCAGGCGTGGAACGACGGCAAGGGCTCGGGCGTGGTGACCTACAACAACAAGATGGTGGAGAACCTCCACGTCGAGTCGGCGCAGCGCACCCTGGACATCCATGAGGCGATCACCGCCCTCGAGGCCGACCAGGCCTGAGGCCGCCGGGCCGCGCCGGCCCCTCTCTCATCGGCACTAAACCATGTGGACCACGTGGTCCACATGGTTTAGTGCCTTCTCAGGGCCATCCGTGGGTGCGCCGTCACGGGTGCCCCATCGGTCGGCAGGTCACTTGCCGAAGGCGGGCTTCTCCTTGGCCAGGAACGCGCGGACGCCCTCGTGGAAGTCGGCGCCTGTGTAGACCTCACGGAGCACCTCGTCGTCGTCGGCAGGTGCCACCTCCAGCGCTTCGGCCCGGGCGACGAGTTGGCGCTTGGTGGTGCGCAGGGTGACCCCGGAGAGCGCAGTCAGCGACTCCACCAGGCTCGCCACCTCGCCATCGAGGTCGTCCGTCACCGCCATCAGCGCGCCCACGGCGTACGCACGGTCAGCGGTGACCAGACGGGAGGCGAGCAGCATCTCGCGGGTCATTGACTCCCCGAAGACGGCCGAGCAGCGGTAGACGATCGGCGCGGAGAGCGCGTTGCCCAGGGTGCGCGCGATCGGATAACCGAACCGCGAGTGGCCCGTGGCGATCCGCAGGTCGCAGTGGGTGGCCACGGCCAGTCCCCCACCGACGCAGACACCGTCGATCGCCGCGATGGTGACCTGGGGCAGTTCGAAGAGGAGCTGGAGCATCTCCCGGATCCAGGTCTCGTAGGCGACCGCGTCGGCCTCGAGGAAGTCGGAGATCTCGTTGCCGGCGGCGAAGGCACGGCCACCGGCGCCGCGCAGCACGAGCACCTTGACGGAGGTGTCCTCACGCAGCTCTGCGGCCAGGTCGCGGATGCCCTGGTACATCGCCTTGGTGAAGGCATTGTGGCGCTCGGGGCGGTCGAAGAGGACCTCGACGACGTCGTCGGTCCGGGTGATCTGGAGTCCTGGGGTCACGGCGGAAGGCTATCGAGGCGCCCTTCAGAACGGGCGACCGCCCCGTTTCACCTGCATCCACGCCTCGACCACGTCCGCGCTGCCCGGTCCGGCCAGGCGCTCCGGCGGGTCGGGGTCTGCCGCTTCCTCACCGGGCTCGGCACCCAGGAGTCCCCGTACGCCGGCAGCCACCATCGGCAGCAGTCGTTCCAGCGGCATCGAGGCAACCGGCTCGACCAGGAGCACATAGCGGAGCATCGCGGTGCCGACGAGTTGGGCGCCCACCAGTTCCATCCGCGAGGCCGACAGGGTCATCCGGCGCCCGACCATGCCGTCCATCCGCCGGTTGAGGAAGCCATAGAACCTGCTCGCCGACTCCGCGTCCGAGACGCTCGCCTCGACCATCCGCAGCACGCGCCGGCTGGTCATCGGGTGCTCGCAGAGCCAGAAGAACCGGGCGGTCACCCGGTCGGCGAGGTCACGGCGGCCGGTGCCGGCACCGCCCGCCACGCCTGGCGGCGCGACGGCGTCTTCGTCGATCGTGTCGATCTGATCGAGCGAGGCCTCGAGCTCGTCGTACTCCTCGTCACTGCCGCCCACGCGCCGCATCCTCCCACGGCCGCGGCACGGATCACTTCACCGTGCGGTAGGCACCCTGGAAGTAGAGCAACGGGTCCGGCGAGACGCCGTCGGCGTCGGTGGTGAAGTCCAGGTCCTGGACCCGGCCGATCACCACGTAGTGGTCACCGGCGACGTGGACCGCCTCGATGGTGCAGTCGACATAGCCGACGATGCCGTCGAAGCGGGGCGACCCCGTGGCCGACAACGCGAACTCGACACCGGCAAACTTGTCGGTGCCGCGACTGGCCATCACGTTCGAGAGCGCTTCCTGGCCATCGGCCAGGAAGTTGACGCAGAAGTGGCCCGAGCGCTGGATCAGCGGCCAGGCACGCGACGTACGGGCGGGGCTGAACATCACCAGCGGCGGGTCCAGCGAGATCGAGGAGAACGACTGGCAGGTCATCCCGACCGGCTCCCCGTCGGCCATCGACGTGATCACGGTGACCCCGGAGGCATAGCGCCCCAGGGTGTCGCGGAACTTGCGGGCGGCGGCCTGGGCCTCCTCCGTGTCCGCGATGTCGACACCCTCACCGGGGCGGAACTCGAAGTCGAAGTTGCCCAGGAAGGAGTCGATCAGTTCCTGCGGCGGCCAGTGCTCGCCGGCGTCCGGACGCATCCCTGCCGGGATCTCGTGGTCACTCATGGTTCCCATTGTGGCCTCAGGCCCCACCGGAGAAGTCGTGGCCCCAGTAGGAGACCGCAGTCGACTCGCGAGCGACCCAGCGCTCGTCGTCCACGGTCAATCCCTCGGTGCCGAACTCCACGTCGAAGCCGCCCGGCGACTTGACGTAGAAGGAGACCATCTCGTCGTTCATGTGACGTCCCAGCGTCGCCGAGAGCGGCGCCTTGTGCTTCTTCACCCGCTCCAGTGCCCGGCCGACGTCGTCGAGCTTGTCGACCTCGAGCATGATGTGGACGCACTTGGCGGGGTTCGGCATCGGCAGGAACGCCAGCGAGTGGTGGCGCGGATTGATGCCCAGGAAGCGGAGCCAGACCTTCGAGCCGGGCTCCTTGCCGACGAACTCTCCGGGCATGGACATCGAGTCGCGCAGCCGGAAGCCGAGCACCTCGGTGTAGAAGCGCAGCGCCTCCACGTCGTCGGTCACCGGGATCACAATGTGCCCCATGCCCTGGTCGGCGGTGACGAAGGTGGCGCCGTACGGCGTGATGGCCGGGTGCTTCTCGTAGGTGATGCCGTGGAAGAGTTCGAAGACGTTGCCCCACGGGTCCTCGAAGCGGATCAGTTCCTGGACCCGGCGCTCGGCCAGCTCCTCGGCAGTCCCCTCCTCGAAGGTGACGCCGGCGGCGGCGAGGTGCTCACGTGCGTCCTGCAGCGCCCGGTTGTCGGCCAGTTCCCAACCTGTGGCCGAGAGCAGGTCGACGTCGGAGGGGAAGACCACGACCCGCGCCGAGACCGCGTCGATGCGGTAGTAGAGGTTCTCCGGGTTCGGCCCACGGCCTTCCGCCAGGCCGAGCACCTTCCCGGCGAACGTGCGCCACTGGTCCAGGTCGGTCGAGGCGACCCGGACATAGCCCATGGACTTGATGTTGATGCTCACTTCGCGCGCTCCCGATGGCGGTTGAGGAATTGGACCGTGACTTCGCGGAACTCGTCCGCCGCTTCGATCTGGGCCCAGTGGCCGCAGTTCGGAAAGACGTGGAGCTGGGCCTTGGGGATCAGCTTGAGCGCCACCATCGCCCCGTCCAGCGGGTTGACCCGGTCCTCGCGGCCCCAGGTCAGCAGGGTGTGCTGGCGCAGCCGGTGCGCCTCGCGCCACAGCATCCCGTCCTCGAAGGTCTCCGGATTCCAGAACGAGGCGCCCATCGAGGCCATCGCCTCACGGGATCCGGGGGCGGTGGCGTCGGCGAACCGCTCCTCGACCAGTTCGTCGGTGACCAGCGCCTGGTTGACGACCATGGTCGAGATGAAGGCGCGCAGGGCCTCCCGGGTGGGGTTGGCGCTGAACTCCATCAGCCGCTTCACGCCCTCGGTCGGGTCCGCGTGGAAGAGGTTGAGCGAGAGTCCCCCCGGCCCCATCAGCACCAGCCGGCCGACCCGCTTGGGGTGCTCGAGCGCCAGGCGCATCGCGGTGCCGCCGCCGAGGCTGTTGCCGAGCACGTGGAACCGGTCGATGCCGAGCTGGTCCAGCAGGCCGATCACGTACTTCGCGGCGTGGCGGTAGTAGTTGCCCTCGACCGGCGGCTTGTCCGAGCCACCGAAGCCCGGCTGGTCGATGAGGATCGTGCGGAAGTCCTGGGCGAACCCCGGCAGCGCACTGCCGAAGTTCGACCAGGACGACGCACCCGGCCCGCCGCCGTGCAACATCACCAGCGGCAGGCCCCCACCCGCATCTGTCGTGCTCCCGGACTCGTAGTAGTTGATGGAGATGCCCTCGACGCTCGCGCTGCGGCGTACGTCGTCGGCGGCCAGTGGCTCAGTCACGCTCAGTACATCCCCGGGTCGATCTTGTGGCCGAACTCGAGCTCACCGAACATCTTCAGCGCCCGCTCGGGGTCGTTGGCGGCGTGGACGCGTCCGGCGTGGGCGTCGCGCCAGGCCCGCTGCAGGTAGGTCCCCTCGGCCAGGGCACGACCGCCGGATGCCTCGAAGAGGGCGTCGATGGCGTCGATGGCGCGCTGGGTGCCGAGCACCTGGTCGCGGCGGACCTTGAGCCGCAGGTTCAGCGGGATCTTCTCCCCCCTGGCGACGCAGGCCTGCTCCTCGCGGATGTTGTTGACCAGGAGCGCCCAGGCGGCGTCGATCTCGGATCCGGCACGGGCGATGCGGACCGCGGCGAACGGGTCCGAGGACGCCTTCTCGCCGATGTAGGAGGCGCGCACGCGCTTCTGCTGCATCTCGACGTGCTCGGCGTACGCACCGGTGGCCATCCCGACGATCGGGGTGGTGATCGTGGTGGTGAACAGCGAGTGGAAGGGCAGCTTGTAGAGGTCGGAGGTGTTCTGCTCCTGGCCCGGGCCGAAGCAACGACCGGTGTCCGACATCGAGAGGGTGAAGGCGTCCGGCACGAACACCTCCTCGACCACGATGTCGTTCGAGCCGGTGCCGCGCAGGCCGACCACGTTCCACACGTCGACGATCTCGTACTTGTCGCGCGGGAGCAGGAAGGTCTTGAAGTCGACGACCTGCCCCTCCTCGGTGAAGACCAGGCCGCCGAGCAGCACCCAGGAGGCGTGCGCGGAGCCGGAGGAGAAGGACCACTTGCCCGACAGCTTGTAGCCGCCCTCGGTCAGCACCGCCTTGCCGGTGGGCGCATAGGAGGAGGAGAGGCGGGTCGCGGTGTCCTCGCCCCACACGGCCTGCTGGGCCTCGTCGGGGAAGAGGGCGACCTGCCACGGGTGTACGCCGAGCACCGAGGAAATCCAGCCCGTCGAGCCGTCCGCCGAAGCGATCTCGCGCACGGCGGTGTAGAAGTCGATCGGGTCGCTCTCCAGGCCGTCGAAGCGCTTGGGCTGGAGCATCCGGAAGAATCCGGTCTCCTCGAGCGCCTTGACCGACGACTCGGGAACCTGGCGCACCTTCTCGGACTCATCGGCACGCTCACGGAAGGTGGGGAGCAGGTCCCTCACTCCGTCGAGGACTTCCTTCGACATTCGGTTCTCCTGGCCTGGTTGGGTTGCTTGCCACCCAATACTAGAACACGTTCTCGTTTTGCGCGAGAACATGTTCTCGTTCTGCGGGTCTCGTGCCGCTCGACGGCGACGGAGACCTACGAGTTCGCGTCCTGCTTCGCCTTCAACTGCAACGCGATGTCGATGAGCTGGTCCTCCTGGCCGCCGATCAGCTTCCGCTCACCGGCCTCGAGCAGGATCTGCGCGCCGGAGACGCCGTAGCGCTCCGCGGCGTTGCCGGCGTGCTTGAGGAAGGACGAGTAGACCCCGGCGTACCCCATCATCAGGGTCATCCGGTTCAGGGTGCACTCCTCGGGCATCGCCGGACGGATCACGTCCTCGGCCGCATCCACGACCTGGAGGAAGTCCACGCCGGTCCTCCAACCGAGCTTGTCCGCAACCCCGATGAACGCCTCCAGCGGGGTGTTGCCCGCGCCGGCACCGAAACGGCGTACGGAGCCGTCGATCTGGGTGGCCCCGGCACGCGCCGCGATCACCGTGTTCGCCACGCCCAGGCCCAGATTCTCGTGACCATGAAATCCCACAGAAGCCGACTCCCCCACCTCGGCCACCACGGCCGCGACCCGGTCGCCGACTCCCTCGAGGATGAGCGCACCGGCGGAGTCCACGACGTACACGCACTGGCAGCCGGCGTCGACCATGATCCGGGCCTGCCTGGCGAGCACCTCGGGCGGCTGTGTGTGGCTCATCATCAGGAAGCCGACCGTCTCCAGGCCGAGTTCGCGGGCCAGGCCGAAGTGCTGGATCGAGGTGTCTGCCTCGGTGCAGTGGGTGGCGATCCGGCAGATCTGGCCGCCGTTGTCCTGGGCGGCGCGGATGTCGTCCTTGGTGCCGACACCGGGCAGCATCAGGAAGGCGATCTTCGCCCGCTTGGCGGTTTCGGCTGCGAGCTTGATCAGCTCCTGCTCCGGCGTACGCGAGAAGCCGTAGTTGAACGACGACCCGCCCAGCCCGTCACCGTGGGTCACCTCGATCACCGGCATCCCGGCGTCGTCGAGGGCCGCCACGATGTCGCGCACCTCCTGCGCCACGAACTGGTGGCGCTTGTGGTGCGACCCGTCGCGCAGGCAGGTGTCGGTCAGCCGCAGGTCGAGGCCGGAGTCGGGATCGGTCTCGCTCCAGCGGCGGGTGAGCTGGTTCGTCTCGGGCGTGTTGAGGAACGACATGTCAGGCTCCCAGGATCGAGCGGGCGATGTTGTCACCGACGCGCGCTGCCGCGGCGGTCATGATGTCCAGGTTGCCGGCGTACGGCGGGAGGAAGTCCCCGGCGCCCTCGACCTCGACGAAGATGCTGACCTTCGTCTGGCCCAGGGTGGCCGCCGACGCGTCGTCGAACTGCGGCTCCTGGAGCAGGCGATAGCCCGGGACGTACTCCTGCACGGCGCGCTCCATCTCGTGGACCGAGGCAGCAATGGCGTCGCGGTCCGCGTCCGGGGCGACGGCACAGAAGATCGTGTCGCGCATGATCATCGGCGGCTCGGCGGGGTTGAGGATGATGATCGCCTTGCCGCGCTTCGCGCCACCGATCGTCTCCACCCCGGCACTGGTGGTGCGGGTGAACTCGTCGATGTTGGCCCGGGTGCCCGGTCCGGCCGAGGCACTGGAGACCGACGCCACGATCTCGGCGTACGACACCTCCGCGGCACGCGAGACGGCGGCAACCATCGGGATGGTTGCCTGTCCCCCGCAGGTGATCATGTTGACGTTGTCGGCGCCGACGTGCTCCTCGCCGTTCACCGGCGGGATCACCGCCGGGCCGACCGCGGCCGGGGTGAGGTCCACGGCCCGGATGCCGGCCTCGGCATAGCGGGGGGCGTACTCGCGGTGCACGTAGGCGCTGGTCGCCTCGAAGATGATGTCGGGCAGCTCGTCCTGCTTCAGCAGCCAGTCGACCCCCTCGTGGGAGGCCTCCAGACCCTGCTTGCGGGCCAGGTCCAGACCGGCCGAGGAGGGATCCACACCGATCATCCAGCGCGGCTCGACGACCTCGCTGCGGAGCAGCTTGTACATCAGGTCCGTACCGATGTTGCCCGGGCCGACAATCGCGGCGGTGAGCTTGCTCATCTGGTTCCTCTCAGTCGGTGAAGCCTGTCAGTCAACAAAACCGAGGCGAACGCTGCCGAGTCCGTCGAAGACGGCCTCGAACTCCTCGCCCGGGTGTACGTCGATGGCCCGGTGCACACTGCCCGGCAGGATCACGTGCCCTGCCTCCAGGGTGACACCGAACGACGCCACCTTGTTGGCCAGCCACGCGACCGCGGTGACCGGGTTGCCCAGCACTGCGTCCGACCGCCCCTCGGCCACCTGTTCACCATTGCACAGCAGGCGGGCGTCGATGGTGCGCAAGTCCAGATCAGTGGGACGGACCCGCTCCGGCCCGAGCACATAGCCAGCGCTGGAGGCGTTGTCGGCGATGGTGTCGCCGATCTTGATGTCCCAGTCGGTGATCCGCGAGTCGATCAGTTCGATCGCCGGGGCAACGTACTCGGTGGCGGCGATGACGTCGTCCTCCGTGCACCCCTCGCCCGGGAGGGTGGCGCCGAGGATGAAGCCGACCTCGACCTCCACCCGCGGGGTGCAGTAGTCACTGACCCGGACCGGCACGTCGGAACTGAGCGCCATGTCGGAGAGCAGGTGGCCGTAGTCCGGCTCGTCGACGCCCATCATCTGCTGCATCGCGACCGAGGAGAGTCCGACCTTGTGGCCGTGCACGCCTGCCCCGGCGGCGAGCCGCTGGCGGATGTTGATCAGCTGGATCTCGTAGGCGTCGACCACGTCGAGTCCGGGCCAGGTGACGCGGAGCGGGGCGATCGGGACGCGGGTGCGTTCGGCGTCGGCAAGCGCTGCGGCGGCCTCGGCGCGGAGGGTGTCGGACAACATGGACCCCATGCTAGAACCTGTTACAGTTTTAGTGAAGCAACCACCCGCTGAGCGGGACACATCCCCGGAGGAATCGTGGTCGAGAAGACCGAGTACGACGTCATCGTCGTGGGCACCGGCGGCGCCGGATTCACTGCAGCACTGGCCGCGCACGAGCGGGGCCTGAGCACCCTGGTCATCGAGGCCACCGGCGGGTTCGGCGGCTCCACCGCCCGCTCCGGCGGCGGCGTCTGGATCCCGAACAACTACGCGCTGCGCGCCGCGGGCCAGTCCCAGCCCGTCGAGGAGGTCAAGGAATACCTCTACTCGATCATCGGCGACACAGTGGAGCGCGAGCGGATCGACGCCTTCGTCGACAACGGCCCGGCCGCCCTGGAGTTCATCCGCGACCACTCGGCCGCCGACTTCCGCTGGGTGCCGAACTACTCCGACTACTACCCCGAGGCGCCGGGCGGCAAGGCCAGCGGGCGCAGCGTGGAGCCGAAGCCGATCGACGGCCACGTCATCGGCGACGAGCTGGAGCGGCTCACCCCCTCCTACACCAAGGCCCCGGCCGGGATGGTCGTCACCCAGAAGGACTACCGCCACATCTCCCTGGGCATGCGCACGCTGCGTGGGCCGTTGACGATGATCAAGGTCTTCCTGACCCGGCTGCTCACCATGGCCCGCGGCAAGCGCATGTACGGCATGGGCATGGCGATGATGATCGGGATGCGCAAGGGGCTCCTCGACCGCGACATCCCGCTCTGGTACGACACGCCCCTGACCGACCTGCAGGTCACCGACGGGCGGGTCACCGGCGTCGTGGTGCAGCGCAACGGCGCCGAGCAGGCCCTGACCGCACGCCGTGGCGTGGTGCTGGCCTGTGGCGGGTTCGAGCACAACGACGAGATGCGCAAGAAGTTCCAGCGCGCCCCGATTGGCAACGAGTGGACCACCGGCGCGGCCGGCAACACCGGCGCCGGCATCGAGGCAGCCGCGAAGCACGGCGCCGAACTCGCCCTGATGGACGACGCCTGGTGGGGTCCGTCGATCCCGCTGCCCAGCGGTCCGTGGTTCTGCCTGGCCGAGCGCAACCTGCCCGGCTCGATCATCGTCAACCAGGACGGCAAGCGCTATGCCAACGAGGCTGCGCCGTACGTCGACGCGGTGCACGCGATGTACGACTCCGCCGAGGCGACCGGCATCGAGCACGTGCCGAGCTGGATGATCATCGACCAGCGCTACCGCAACCGCTACCTCTTCGCCGGCCTGGGGCCGCGGCAGCCGTTCCCGGGTCGCTGGCTCAAGTCCGGCGTGATCGTGAAGGCCTCCACCCTGGAGGGCCTGGCCGAGAAGATCGGCGTCCCGGCCGCCAACCTGGCCGAGACCGTCGAGACGTTCAACGGCTATGCCGCCACCGGCAAGGACCTCGACTTCGGCCGCGGCGACTCGGCGTACGACCGCTACTACGGCGACCCCCGGGTCAAGCCGAACCCGTCGCTGGGCGAGATCAGCCAGGGCCCGTTCTACGCGGTGAAGATGGTGCCCGGTGACCTCGGCACCAAGGGCGGCATCGTGACCGACCCGCTGGCCCGCGCACTGCGCACCGACGGCTCGGTGATCGAGGGCCTCTACGCGGCCGGCAACGTCAGCGCCGCGGTGATGGGCAACACGTACGCCGGGGCGGGCGCCACCATCGGTCCGGCGGTGACGTTCGCCTGGATCGCTGCCAACCACATCGCGGACTCAGCCAGTGGGAGCGCTGGCGACACCGGTGCCTCCGTTGCTGGTAGTCAAGGGGTCGACACCACAGAAGGAAAGGCCTCCTGATGCCCATCGATCCCTCCATCGCGCTCGGCGCAGCGCTCCCGGACCGCTCGTTCAGTTGGACCGAGTCCGACGTCCTGCTCTACCACCTAGGCATCGGGGCAGGCTCACGCCCGGGCGACAACGTTGACGCCGGCGCGCTGCGCTACACCCTCGATGACGACAACCTCCAGGTGCTGCCGTCGTTCGGTGTCGTGGCGCCGACCTTCCACGAGACCAACCCGCCGGCGCTCGACCTGCCGGGCTGCGACATCGACCTTCAGATGGTCCTGCACGGCTCGCAGGAGATCGTGGTCCACCAACCGATCCCGGCCGCGGGCTCGGCGACGGTGAGCACGAAGATCTCCGAGGTCTGGGACAAGGGCAAGGCCGCCGTCATCGTCCAGGAAGGTGAGGCCCGCGACGAGGCCGGCACCCACCTGTGGACGGTCCGCTCGAGCATCTTCGTCCGCAACGAGGGCGGCTGGGGCGGCGACCGCGGCCCCTCGACCAAGGTCGAGTTGCCCGACCGCGAGCCCGAGGGCACCACGTCGTACGCCGTCACCCCGCAGCAGGCGATGCTCTACCGCCTCTGCGGCGACCGGAACCCGCTGCACGCCGACCCCGCCTTCGCCAAGGGCGCTGGCTTCCCGGCACCGATCCTGCACGGGCTCTGCTCCTACGGCATCGTGCTGCGCGAGGTCACCGACCTGCTCCTCGACGGCGACGCCGCGCGGGTGGGTGGCTTCTCCGCCCGGTTCGCCGGCGTGGTCTTCCCCGGCGAGACCATCGCGGTCCGCGCCTGGGACGAGGGCGATCGGATCCTGATCGACGCCACCATCGCCAGTGAGCACGAGCAGCGCAACGGATCACCTGTGCTGGCCGACTGCGTGCTCACCAAGGCCCCATAAGCCCAGGCCGACCATCTCCGGTTAGTGCACCGGATCGCAGTCACCTGGTGACTGGGATCCGGTGCACTAACCGTTCTCAGCCCGGGTGCCCACCCGGGATCGGCGCGGCCGGGTCATAGGGAACGCGGGTGAAGATGAAGGTGGCCAGGTTGAGGTGGTTGATCGTGCCGTCGTCATTGCGCACGATCCGCAACTCCTCCCCCAGTTGATAGCCGGCGGTGCCGACCCACCGGTCCCCGTCGAGGCGATAGCGGTAGGCCACCACTCCGGCCTTGCGTGCGACCAGTTCGCCGGACTCCCAGGTGAACTGGAACGGGGTGGGTCCCCAGTGCCAGGTGCCGACGATTTCGCGCACCGTGGCGGGCACGTCGACCGAAGGGCGCCACGGCGCGGGCAGCGTCGGTTCGCTGGACTCGAGCTCGACGAGCAGGTCGACCGCGATCGCGACGGCGGGCAGCCCGCTCATCGCGTTCCCGAAGGCGACCACGCCCGTACGCCGCGCCCGGTCCACGAAGCAGGTGGCCACGAAGCCGGGCATCGATCCGGTGTGGCCGATGAGGGTGCCTGATCCGCCTGCGAACAGTTGGAAGCCGAGCGCGTGCCCGGTGCTCAGGCCGCCGGCCAGGGTGCCGCTCTGCGGGATGTACGCCGCCTCGAGGTGCGCCTTGTCCAGCACCTCGTCATGCCCGTCGAGCAGGAACTGGGCATAGCGGGTCAGGTCGGCAACCGTGCTCCACAGTTGTCCTGCCGGTGCCATCGCCCCGGTGTCGGGGTGTGGCTCGGCGATGGCCTCGCCGGTCCAGGGGTGGATGCTGAACCCTTGCGCGTGTGGGGCGACGGCCTGATAGCTGGTCCGCTCCATGCCCAGTGGGTGCAGGATCTTCGACTGGACGTTCTCCCACCAGGTGCCGCCGCGGAGCCGGGCCACGATCTCGCCGAGCAGGCCGTAGGCGAGGTTGGTGTAGTGGAACTGTTCCCCGACGGGCAGCACCGCGTCCGAGCCGTCGTTGGCCGCAGCCAGGTCCTCGAACGTGCCGCCCTCGCTGCGCTCCCACCACGGCCCGTTCGGCTCTGCCTGCATCCCGGAGTTGTGGGCCAGCAGCGAGCGCATGGTGCGGTCGCCGTAGCCGACGTCGCCGAGCACGGATCCGGCGGTGTCCTCCAGCGAGAGCCGCCCCTCGGCGACCAATTGCAGGATCAGGACCGCGGTCATCGTCTTGGTGATCGAGCCGATCTTGTACTGCACGTCCAGGTGATCGCCGGGTACGTCGCCGTACCCGGAACTCCACACCAGGGCGCCGTCGCGGATGATGCCGGCGGCCACTGACGGGATCCTGCCCTCGGTCTGGGTGCGGGCCAGGATGGCCAGCAGGCGGCGTGCGGTCAGCGGGGCAACGGGTTCGACAGGCAGGCTCACTCGGTGACCGTACAACGCTGGACTGGAGCAGGTTGCCTTCAGGTGCCCTGGCCGAGTCGAGCATTCAACTGGCGCGCCGCCTCCTCCAGTTCTTGCACCTGCCACGGGGCCGCGATCATCCTGTCGAACACGACCTCACCGCCCTTGGTCTCCGCCACAAGGCGCGCTGCGGTGAGCAAACCTTCAGCACGTCGTGCGCGAAAGCACCTCACGTCCGCGATCGGCACACTCACTGACGTTCCACCTTCCTGGCGCACCCGACCGTCTTGGACGATGACGATCCCGCCACCGAGCCATCGCCACAGGCCCACCGCAATGGCCGCCGCGACGAGCACCGCCGTCCACCAGAGCGGCGAACCGATGTTCATGGCGTGCCGGATCAGAAGAACCGTCGCCCACACCGCAACGAAGAGCATCAAGGTCAGGAATCGGTTCCACGGCCGCACCACCCGAAGCGTCTGCGCCGACTCCGACACAGGTAGCCCCAGCACCGCCTTCATCTCCCGAACGATCGACTCAAGCCGTGGCACCTTCCACAGCAGGACCTCGAAATCATCGAGTTCGATCGTGCCGTCCCTCAGGATTGTCCGCTTCCCGTACTCCACTTTGGCCCCCTTGTGAGATCAGAAGAGGTCATGTGACCGCCGACCAACCCGTGCCCACACCCTGCCAGAAACGCAGGCTGCCGGTGGCCGAAATGCAGTAAACAGGCGTGGTCTCCATCGCGCCGCAAACCCTTTCCAGTCATCCGCGTTGGATAGGGATACTGCGTTATCCCTATCCAACGAGATTGGACAGCAAGGGTTCGCTGCCCAGGTCAGTCCTCGAACGCCTCCGGCGGCGGGCACGAGCAAACCAGGTTGCGGTCGCCGTACGCCTGGTCGATCCGTGCCACCGGCGGCCAGTACTTGTCCGGGTCGGCGCCGGTCGGGAAGACCGCGGTCTCGCGGGAGTAGGCACGCTCCCAGTCACCGACCAGGGCACGCGAGGTGTGCGGGGCCCCGCGCAGCGGCGAGCCCTCGGGGGTCCAGGTGCCGTCGGCAACCTGGTCGATCTCACCCCGGATCGCGATCATCGCCTCGATGAAGCGGTCGATCTCCGCCAGGTCCTCGGACTCGGTCGGCTCCACCATCAGCGTGCCGGCGACCGGGAACGACATCGTCGGGGCGTGGAAGCCGTAGTCGATCAGCCGCTTGGCGACGTCATCGACGCTCACGCCGGTCTCCTTGGTCAGCCCACGCAGGTCGAGGATGCACTCGTGGGCAACCAGTCCGTTGTGGCCTCGGTAGAGCACCGGATAGTGCTCCTGGAGCCGCGTAGCGATGTAGTTGGCCGCCAGCACGGCGACCGCGGTGGCCCGGGTCAGGCCTTCGCCACCCATCAACCGGATGTAGGCCCAGGAGATCGGCAGGATGCCGGCGGACCCGTACGGCGCGGCGCTGATCGGGCCGATGCCCTCCTGCTTCGCGGGCTCCGGGTGGAGCGCATGCGAGGGCAGGTACGGCGCCAGGTGCTCGCGGACCGCCACCGGTCCGACGCCGGGGCCACCACCGCCGTGTGGGATGCAGAAGGTCTTGTGCAGGTTCAGGTGCGAGACGTCGCCGCCGAACTTGCCGGGCCGGGCATAACCGAGCAGCGCATTGAAGTTGGCGCCGTCGACGTACACCTGTCCCCCGTGCTCGTGCACCAGGCGGCACAACTCGGTGATGCCCTCTTCGTAGGCGCCGTGGGTGGAGGGATAGGTGACCATGATCGCGGCCAGGTTCTCCCCATGCTTCTCGCACGCCGCGGCCAGGTCGGCCAGGTCGACCGAGCCGTCCTCGGCGGCCTTGACCACCACCACCTTCATCCCGGCCATCACCGCGGAGGCGGCGTTCGTGCCGTGTGCCGAGGAGGGGATCAGGCAGACGTCGCGGTGCGTGTCGCCGTTCGCGTGGTGATAGCCACGGATCGCGAGCAGGCCGGCGAGTTCACCCTGGGAGCCGGCGTTGGGCTGGATCGAGACCCGGTCATAGCCGGTCACCTCGGCCAGCCAGCCCTCCAGGTCGGCCACCAGGCGCCGGTATCCCTCGGCGTCGGCGGCCGGCACGAACGGGTGCAGGTCGGCGAAGCCGGGCAGGCTGATCGGCTCCATCTCGGTGGTGGCGTTGAGCTTCATCGTGCACGAGCCGAGCGGGATCATCCCGCGGTCCAGTGCGTAGTCGCGCGCGGAGAGCCGGCGCAGGTAGCGCAGCATCGCGGTCTCGCTGTGATGGGTGTTGAAGACCTCGTGCCCCAGGTACGCCGTGGAGCGGCGCAGCGCTTCGGGCAGCGCGTCGCCGGTGGTCCGGTCGACCTCGGCGATGTCCACGGAGTCCTTCGCGATCCCGAAGGCTTCCAGCAGCGCGGTCAGGGTGGCCCGCGTGGTGGTCTCCGAGGTCGAGAACCCGACGGTGTCGGCGTCGACGCGGCGCAGGTGGAGCCCGAGGTCGCGGGCCCGCTCGACCACCTCGTCGGCGCGGCCGGGCACGACCACGCCCACGGTGTCGAAGAACTCCTCGGCGACCAGACCCAGGCCGGCATTGGCCAGGGCACGTGCAGCCACGGCGGCGTACCGGTGGGTGCGCTGCGCGATCGAGCGCAGGCCCTCTGGGCCGTGGTAGACGGCGTACATCCCGGCGACCACGGCCAGCAGCACCTGGGCGGTGCAGATGTTGGAGGTCGCCTTGTCACGGCGGATGTGCTGCTCGCGGGTCTGCAGGGCCAGCCGGTACGCCGGGCGCCCCTCGGCGTCGACCGAGACCCCGACCAGGCGCCCGGGCAACTGGCGCTCCAGACCGGCGCTGACTGCCATGAACCCGGCATGCGGGCCGCCGTGGAAGAGCGGTACGCCGAAGCGTTGCGAGGAGCCAACGACGACGTCAGCGCCCAGTCCCCCGGGCGCCTCCAGCACGGTCAGGGCGAGCAGGTCGGCGGCGACCACGGCCAGGGCGTTCCGCTCGTGGGCGGCCTCGATGACCGGGCGCGGGTCCAGGATCCGGCCCGAGGCGCCGGGATACTGCACGACGACGCCACAGAGTTCGCCGTCGGGCAGTCCGTCGGCGAGGTCGGCGACGACGACCTCGATGCCCATCGCCGCGGCGCGGGTGCGGACCACGTCGATGGTCTGCGGCAGCGCATCGGCGTCGACCACGAACGGGCCACTGGCCTTGCGGTTGCCGCGACGGACCAGGGTCATCGCCTCGGCCACCGCGGTGCCCTCGTCGAGCAGCGACGAGTTGGCGACCGGCAGGCCGGTCAGGTCCGCCACCATGGTCTGGAAGTTGATCAGTGCCTCGAGGCGGCCCTGGGAAATCTCGGGCTGGTAGGGGGTGTAGGCGGTGTACCAGCTCGGGTCCTCGAGCACGTTGCGCCGGATCACCGGCGGGGTCAGGGTGCCGTGGTAGCCCAGTCCGATCAGGGACTCCCCGGGGGTGTTGGCCCCGGCCAGGGCGCGCAACTCGGCGGCGACCGCGGCCTCGGTGGCTGCGGGGGGCAGGTCCAGTGCGGCGTCGGCACGGATCCCGCCGGGGACGGCGGCGTCCATCAGCGCGTCCAGGCTTGGCTGGCCCAGGTGCTCCAGCATCGTGGCGATGGCATCGGCGTCGGGGCCGATGTGGCGCTCGGTGAAGGGCAGCGCGGCGTCGAGGTCGGTCAACGACGGGTGATCGGACACAGGGTGGCTCCAGGGGACGGGCGGAAGGGGTCGGTACTTCGCGCCTCCCCCTCTGTCGACCCCAAGGTCTCCAGAGTTGCCAGCTCCGCACGGTCCTTGGCGCCTGAGAGGTTCCGGGGAGGGGTTGCCCCTTCGGCGCTCCCCCTCGGCCGGGGCCGGGAGGAGACTCTCCCGTGCGGGATTGTCAGCGGCGTCAATCTATCACCGCGAACAGCACGACGGCCCACCATCGGTCGATGGTGGGCCGTCGTCGAGTCGTGTGGGTCTCAGCCGATCTTGCGTGCCGCGCGACGGGCAGCGAGCTCGTCGGAGGCGTGGGCCTGCGCGGGCTCCTCCTCGGCGCGCTCGCTGGGCAGCTCGGCCAGGGAGCCCTCGATCTCCCGCCAGACGCCGCCGATCGCGATGCCGAAGACGCCCTGCCCGCCTTGGAGCAGGTCGATCACCTCGTCGTTGCTGGTGCACTCATAGACCGTCGCCCCGTCACTCATCAGGGTGACCCGGGTCAGGTCTTCGGTGCCGCGCTGGCGCAGGTGCTGGACGGCCGTGCGGATCTGCTGCAGCGAGACACCCGCGTCGAGCAGTCGCTTGATGATCTTGAGGACCAGGATGTCGCGGAACGAGTAGAGCCGCTGCGAGCCGCTCCCCTTCGCTCCCCGGACGGTCGGCTCGACCAGGCCGGTCCGGGCCCAGTAGTCGAGCTGGCGGTAGGTGATGCCAGCGGCGTTGCAGGCCGTCGGGCCGCGGTAGCCGAGGTCACTGGGCAGCGGCGAGACGTCGTCGGTGAAGAGCAGTCCCTGCTCGTCTGCCATGCCTGCGGCTTCCTGCGCGGCGTGGTCCACCGCGTCCTTCTCGTTGAATCCCACGTTCGACCCTCCGGTCAGTTACTCCGTTGAGCGTAACTCCCGAGGGGGAAGGCACTGCGGGCCGGGTAGCGGACCACAGCGGTGGAGTTACAACGGAGACACTTCAAGGTAAGGCCCCGCGCCCGGATGGTCAACGCGCCACGCGGCGTGTCGAAACCCTCAACCTCAACTTGAGGTTCAGGCTTCAGGGCCGCTCTCGAAGTCCTCCGGGGTGACATGGTCGAGGAATTCGCGGAACCGTTCGACCTCGTCCTCCTGCTCGTCCGGCACCGCCAGGCCGGCCTCCTCCAGGACCCCCTCGTCGCACACGATCCGGGTGCCGGTGCGCAGCGCCAGGGCGATCGAGTCCGAGGGACGGGCGCTGACCTCGATGCCCGACTCGAAGCAGAGCAGGGCATAGAAGACCCCGTCGCGCATGTCGGTGATCCGGACCTCGTCCAGCACGTTGCCGGTCTCGTCCAGGATGTTCTTCATCAGGTCGTGGGTCAACGGCCTCGGTGGCACCACGCCCTGCTGCGCGAACGCGATCGCGGTGGCCTCCACGGCGCCGATCCAGATCGGCAGATAACGCTCGCCGTCGGACTCCCTCAGCAGCACGATCGGCTGGTTCGAGGGCATCTCCACCCGGACCCCGACGACATCGACTTCACGCATGCCACCACCCTACTCGGCGGTGGATCAGGACCGCAGGCCCTTCTTCACCAAGGTGGCGTGCAGCTTCACCGACAGCGCCGCGATCTCGGCGACCGCGTCCTCGGCACGCGCCCGGGCACTGGCATCACGACCACCGCGCACCGGCGCCACCACCTGCTCGACCAGCCCGACCTCACGATCCGCAGCCGTGCGGAAGGCACGCAGGTGGCGCGGCTCGAGGCCGAAGCCGGCCAGTTCCGCGGCCGCGCGCGCCACGACCAGGTCATCGGCGTCGAAGTGGCCCGTGCGGCTGGCCCGGAGCAGGCCGAAGCTCTCCAGCTGGGCCAGGAAGTCGTCCTCGATGCCGACGACCTTGAGCAGTTCCTTGCGCGAGACCCGCAGGTCGGAGGTGCTCCGGAACGACTCCACCGACGGCAATCCGTCGCCGGCCAGCGCGACCGTCGGCACCCGGGGTCCCACCTCCTCGATGGCGGGCGGCTCCAGCCCCCGGTCCATCGCGTCGAGGTGCTCCCCGATCACCTTCAATGGCAGGTAGTGGTCGCGCTGCATCCGCAGCACGTAGCGCAGTCGCTCCACGTCGCGCCGGGAGAACTTGCGATAACCGGCCGGCGTACGCTCCGGCTCGATCAGGCCCTTGTCCTCGTAATAGCGGATCTTGGAGTGCGAGATCCCCGGGAAGTCAGGCGCCAGCTCGGCCAGCACCTGCCCGATGTTCATCCGGCTCCGGGAGGAAGCAGCGGGTGTCGCCACGATCAGGCGTTCTCGCTCGCATGCCCGGCGAAGTAGACCAGGCGATACTTCCCGATCTGGACCTCGTCGCCGTCCTGCAGGGTGACCTCGTCGATCCGGTCCCGGTTCACATAGGTGCCGTTGAGGCTGCCCGCGTCCGAGACGGTGAAGCCGCCACCGACCCGGGTGAACTCGGCGTGGCGCCGCGAGACCGTCACGTCGTCGAGGAAGATCTCGCTCTCCGGGTGGCGCCCGGCGCTGACCAGCGACTGGTCGAGGAGGAAGCGCGATCCGGCACTCGGGCCGCGCTGCACCACCAGGAGCGCGCTGCCCGCCGGCAGGGCGTCGACGGCAGCCGACTCGGCCAGGTTGAGCTTGCGGTCCCCGGTCTCACCGCGCTCGGGCGTCGAGAAGGTGATCGTCGCGGTCGACTCGGTGGCGGACTCGGGCGCAGCGTCGGTGGTCACGAGCTTGTTTCCGCACTGGGCACAGAACCGCGCGTCGTCCGGGTTCTTCTGTCCGCAACTGGTGCAGAACGGCATCGATGGCTCCAGGAATTCGTGGGGGTACGTCGTTCTCATCAACCCACAACGTGGGGTCGAGGTTGATGGTTCCCAACCTATCAGCCGTCCAAGGTCTCCTGATAGGAATCGGCATCCATCAGCGCCTCGAGCTGGGCCGGGTCGCTGAGCTTGACCTCGAAGAGCCAGCCACCGTCGTACGGCTCGGAGTTGACCAGCCCGGGCGTCTCGTCGACGGCGCCGTTGATGGCCACCACCTCGCCGGAGACCGGGGTGTAGACGTCGTTGACCGACTTGACCGACTCCAGCTCCCCCACCGCGCTGTTGGCCTCGATCGTGTCGCCGACCTCGGGGAGCGCGACATAGACGATGTCGCCGAGCGAGTCCTGGGCGAAGTGGGTGACGCCGATCCGGACCGTGCCGTCGGCGCCCTGGCGGACCCACTCGTGCTCGGCGCTGTACTTGAGGTCTTCGGGATACAAGGCGTTTCCTCTCGGAGTTCCGGTTGCGTGGGGAAGGCTACTGCTAGGAGCGGGGTTGTGCGAACCGTGCGTCCGGCTCGTCCACGACGGTCTCGATGATCACCTCGGTCATCTCCTCGAAGGTGACCGTGCCGCCCTCGTCATCGACGCTCTCGGTCGGGCCCCCCGGGAAGTCCAGCGAACCGGCCAGGGTGCGGGGCTCGCCGATCACGTCCAGCACGTACGGCGCCTCCAGCAGCTCGCCGTCGATCTCGATGCCCAGGTCGGTCTCGTTCACGTGGCTCTGGGCCACCAGCCGGATCCGGTCATTGAACTCTATCGACTCGGCGCCGGCGGCCCGCAACTCCTGGATCGCGTCCAGCAGGGTCCGCGCGGAGACCTGCCCGAGCGGGTCGGTGATGGTGATCCGTACGCCGGGGCCCTTCACCGGCAGGGTGCCGGCCAGGATGCCGAAGACCTGGGCGTCGTTGCGCGCCTGCTCCAGCGCCGCCTGGCGGCTCGAGGACTCGTTGCGCAACTCCTCGCGCAGCCCGGTGAGTCGCTGGATCTCGGCGTCAGCGCGCTGGGAGCTGCCCGAGAGGCCGTCGAAGACGCGGATCAGGTCCGCCTGGCGCAGGCCGGTGTAGTCGTCGTCGCGCTCGTTGGACTGCACCTGGGTGGTCGCGGCGAACCCGACCGCAGCGAGCATCACCGCGACCAGCAACTGTCCCCGCGACGGGCGTCCGGTCAGCGCGCGGCGGAAGCGGGCCCGGCCCAGGTCGCTGCTCGGGACCGCGCCGGCCTTGCCTTCGGCGGCGGGCGTCTCCGGTCCGGTGCTCGGCTCTGTCTGCTCAGGCATGGAACAGGTGCCTCCGGATGGCCGCGACGTTGGAGAAGATCCGGATGCCCAGGACGACGATCACGCCGGTGGCCAGTTGGCCGCCCACGCCGAGCTTGTCGCCGAGGAAGACGATGCCGGCGGCGATCACCACGTTGCTGATGAAGGAGACCACGAAGACCTTGTCGTCGAAGATCCCGTCGAGGAAGGCACGCAGCGCACCGAAGACCGCGTCCAGGGCGGCCACCACGGCAATCGGGAGATAGGGCTCGAGCCAGACCGGCACGTCGGGCTGCAGGATCAGCCCGAGGACCACTCCGACCAGGAGTCCCAGTGCAGCAATCACGGTGTTCCTTCCAGCCAGCCCGGCGGCCGCTTCGTGTTGACTTCTGCGGATCGTAGCCGGGGACCCCGCGCCGCACCGATCACCAACCCCTGCGCGTTCTGCATCTGGTAGTCGAATCCATAGCCATTGGCCAGCGCATTGAACTGCATCCCCGAGGCGGATTCGACGAAGAGCGACTGCAGGGTGTTGGGGTCACCGATGGCCAGAACGACGTACGGCGGCTTCAGCGGCTGGGCCTTGATGTGCACCGCGACACCGACATTGCGGATCCCGGTCAGCACGGTGAGCCGGTGGCCGTTGATCGAGATCGCCTCGGCACCTGCCGCCCACAGTCCGTCCACCAGGAGGGCCAGGTCCTCGTCGCGCACCCGCCCGTCGGCGCTGCCGTCCGGGGAGTCGTTGACCGTGATCCGTACGCCGTCGCCCTGCACCGTGGTGTAGCCGCTGAGGATCCGCTTGTCGGCGATGGCACTGTTCACCGCGCGCTCGGCGTCGCGGGTGGCCTCGACCTCGGCATCCAGTTCGCGTTGCGCGGCGCGCAGTTCGCTGACCCGCTCCTGGCTGGTCGCCAGCGTGGCGCGCTGCTGGTTGATCGAACTGATCAGCCGCTGCCGCCCGGCCTCGTTGTCCTCGGCGTTGCGCTCGGTCTGCACCAGGGCGACCATCAGCATCAGGCCGAAGATCGCGACCACGATCGCCGCGTTGCGCAATGAATGGGGGCGGCTGGTCTCCTCCCCCGTGGCGGCCTTGCGGTCGGCGACGTGCTGATAGTCACCGTCCATGCTCTGCACGGTGATCCGGGTGAGCAGTGGCATCACCACGTGCTCGGGAAGCTTCCGCTGCTCAGCCACCGGGGGCCTCCCGTACGCCGGCGGGGGCACCGCGTTCGGTCTCGCGCAGCAGGGTCCGCACCTGCCATGCGTAGAGGATCCCGGCCCACCAGTAGAGGCCGATCCCCCAGAAGGCGAACGCCCAACCGAACACCTCGGCCAGGCTGGCGATCCGGCCCTCGCCGTCACCGAGCAGCAGCAGCGGGAAGGCATAGAGCAGGTTGAAGGTGGCGGCCTTGCCGAGGAAGTGGACCGGCAGGGCGCTGTAGCCCCGCGTGCGCAGGAACGGGACCAGGCCCCACAACAGCAGGTCGCGCAGCGGCAGAAGCAGCGCGACCCACCACGGGATGACGTCGCGCAGGGCCAGGCCCACCACCACGGCCAGGATGTAGAGGCGGTCCGCGACCGGGTCCAGGATCTCGCCGAGCTTGGAGTACTGGTCCAGGCGCCGCGCCAGGTAGCCGTCGGCCCAGTCGGTGACACCGGAGACCATCAGCAGCGCGAGCGCCCAGGCGTCGGCCTCCGGACCGAGCACCAGCCACAGGAAGAGCGGCACCCCGGCCAGGCGCAGCATGCTCAGGACGTTCGGCACCGTCCAGACCTTGCTGGTGCGCTGCTGCTCGTCCTGCACGGGGCCTATGTCCATCTCTCGCTCGGGGTTGCCGGGACAACCCTAGGGCACGCCCCTAGTCCGTGTTGGCTGCCTCGCCAGCGTCCTCGAGGTGGGCTGCGTCCCGGATCTCGCCGACGAGCTCCTCCAGGACGTCCTCCAGCGTGGCCAGCCCCAACGTCCGCCCGTCGACGTCGACCACGCGGGCCATGTGGGCGCCCTTGTGTTGCAGGGTCTCCAGTGCGTCGTGGAGCACGTCGGTGGGACGGACCGAGGCGAACGGGTGGATCCACTTGTCGTCGACCTTGCGCTGGCGCCGTTCGGGGTCGGACTCGAGGACGTCCTTGATGTGCAGATAGCCGATCAGGTCGTCCCCGTTGCGGACCGGGAAGCGCGAATAGCCGGTCTGCGCGCAGATGTCCTCGACGTCGGCCACGGTGCATCCGCGGGGCAGCGTCGCCAGGGTGTCCAGGTCGATCATCACCGACTCAAGGGTCCGCTCGGTGAAGCCGAGGGCGCCGGCCAGGCGGTCGTACTCGTCCTCGTGGAGCAGGCCCTCGCCACGCGACTCCTCGACCAGGGCCGCGACCTCCTCGCGGGTGAAGGTGGAGGTGACCTCCGCCTTCGGTTCGACCCGCATCAGGCGCAAGGTGACGTTGGCGATGGCGTTGAGTGCCACGATCACCGGGCGCAGCACGGTGACGATCGCCATCATCGGCGGGCCCAGGACGATCGCGGAGCGCTCCGGGCCAGCGATGGCGATGTTCTTCGGCACCATCTCGCCGAGCACCACGTGCAGGTAGACCACGATCATCATCGCGATCACGAAGGCGATCGGATGGAGCAGGTCACCGGGCACGCCCAGCTTCTCCAGGCCGGGCTCGATCAGGTGCGCAACGGCAGGCTCGCCCACCGCGCCGAGGCCCAGGGAGCAGATGGTGATACCGAGCTGGGCTCCTGCCATCACCAGGGACACGTTCTCCATGGCGCGCAACGTGGTCCGCGCCATCGAGCTGCCGGCCTGGGCCTTCGGCTCGATCTGTGTCCGGCGGGCGGAGATCAGTGCAAACTCGGCGCCGACGAAGAAGGCGTTGAAGGCCAGCAGCAGTACGGCGACCAGCACCGCGACCCAGTCAGCCATCGGACTCCCCCTCTCCCTCGGTGCGGGTCCAGAGCCTGATCCGGTCGACGCGACGACCGTCCATGTGTTCGACCTTGAGCACGGCCGTCACCCGGGGCAGCGGCTCGTCCTCCTCGTCGAGCACGACGGGCAGCGGCACCTCGACCTCGTCGCCTGCGACCGGGATCCGGCCCAGTTCGCGCAGCACGAGTCCGGCGATCGTGTCGTAGTCGTCGCTCACCGGCAGGTCGATCCCGGTGACGTCCTCGACCTCGTCGGGGCGGAGCAGCCCCGACAGCGACCAGGCACCATCCCGGCGTTGGCGGGCCCGGGAGCCGAGCCGGTCGTGCTCGTCGGCGATGTCGCCGACGATCTCCTCGACCACGTCCTCCAGGGTCACGATGCCCGCCTGGCCGCCGTACTCGTCCAGCACGACGGCCATCTGGAACCCGTCGCGGCGCAGCAGTGCCAGCAGCGGGTCCAGGCGCAGCGAGTCCGGGACCACGATCGGCTTGACCATGATGTGCTTGATCCGGGTGGTGGCCCGCTCGTGCAGCGGCAGCGCCACTGCGTGCTTGACGTGGACCGTGCCGACCACGTTGTCCGCATCGTCGAGCACCGGGAACCGCGAGTGGCCGGTCTGGCGGGCCAGGTCGATCACTGCGGCCGCGCGTTCGGTGGCCTCCAGGCTCGAGGTGCGCACCCGGGGCGTCATGATCTCGCCAGCGGTCCGGGTGCCGAACTCCACCGAGCGCTCCATCAGTTCGGCCGTGTCGGCGTCGAGCACGCCCCGGTCGGCCGAACGCGCGATCAGCGACGCGAGCTCCGTGGTGGTCCGCGCCGAGCGGAGCTCCTCCTGCGGCTCGATCCCCATCCGGCGGATCAGCCAGTTCGCCGAGCCGTTCAGGACCCGGATCGGGATCGCGATCGACGCGGTGAAGGTGCGCTGGGGCAGCGCCGTCGCCTTCGCCGTGGCCAGGGGCCGGGCAATGGCCAGGTTCTTCGGGACCAGCTCACCGAAGATCATGGTGAGGGCGGTGCTCAGCACCAGGGCGATGGTCAGCGCGGTCGGGCGCACTGCCCCGCCCGGTACGCCGAGCGCCTCCAGCGGATCGCGGATCAGCGCGGCGATCGCGGGTTCGGCCAGGAACCCGATCGCCAGGTTGGTCACCGTGATCCCGACCTGCGCACCGGAGAGTTGTGTGGAGAGCGACTTCAGTGCCTTCTGCACCGCCATCGCGCCGGGTTCACCGTCGGCGACGGCCTTCTCCACCACCGAGCGGTCGACCGTGACCAGCGAGAACTCGGCGGCAACGAAGACGCCACAGGCCAGCATCAGCAGCAAGGCCGCGGCGAGCAGGATCCATTCGATCATCGGTGCCCTCCCCCGTGGTGCGCGGGATCAAGGGGCAACGGACTTTGAGACTCCATGGGCGGTGCGTCAACTGCCTTCGGGTGGGGTGCAATGCCGGCAACAGCGTAGCGAACCAGCCATGGATCACCCAGTGCCGCTGGCTTCGTCCACGGCCAGGACGACCGACGCCACCCCGGCAACGGTGGCCACGGCCAGTGTCGTCCAGGCCCAGCCGGGAGCCCAATGCCCCAGCCGCATCGTTGCCACCAGCAACGAGACCAGGTGGAGGGAGACCAGGGCCACCCACGGCCACGGCGTACGGCGGATGCCGAGCGCTGCGGCCAGCAGCAGCACCGGGGCGAGCAGGAACCACACCACCCACAGCGCCAGCCACATTTCCCCGAGGTTGACCAGGGTGGTCATCACCCAGCGCGGCGAGAGGCCGCTCCGGGCCAGCAGCACGGGCGCCGCAACAGCGGTGAGCAGCACGGGTGCTGCGCTGATCCGGAACGGGATCAGTCGGCTTCCGCCACGCCCGCGATGCACGAGTGGCCGTCCTTCGACTCGACCAGGACCTTGAAGAACATCCGGTGCCCTTCCAGTTCGCCGTCATCGCTGGTGACCTCGACGTGGAAGGAGCCCTCCTCCTCGCCGGTGACCTTCGAGATCTCGTAGGTCACCTCCGGGTCGTCGGTGCCGGCCTTCTCGCGTGCCTGGCCGAGGAGCTCGTCCAGGTCCGCCCGGTCCTTCTCACTGGGCGCTTCGCAGAGGAGCTCGATCCCCTTGTCGATGTCGAGGTCCTCGGCCGCTTCCTGGGCGCGGTCGGCAACCTCCTGGACGCTGTCCGGCTTCGAGTCCGAGAGTGCCCAGACCAGGGTGCCCACGATGAGCAGCAACACCAGGACGGCGCCACCGACGATCCAGGGCAGGAGGTTGCGCCGCGGCGCTGCCGGTTGCTGGCTGGGATGGGGCTGGGGAGGGAAAGTGCTCACTTGCCGCAATTTACCCCGGACCAGCCCACTCCCCGGCGTACCTCGGGCTCAGACGTGCTGGATCTGTCCTCGCCCTGCGGGGCTCAGACGTTGCGGCGGTATTGCCCACCGACCTCGAAGAACGCCTCGGTCACCTGCTGCAGCGAGCAGACCCGGGCCGCGTCCATCAGCACCGCGAAGACGTTCTCGCCGCTGACCGCCGCCTCCTTGAGCCGGGCGATCGCCTGCTCGGCCTCGGTGCGGTGGGTCTCCTGGAAGGTGCGCACCCGGTCGAGCTGGGACTTCTTCTCCGCCTCGGTGGCGCGGGCCAGTTCGACGGTATGCTCCTCGGCGTCCTCGGAGGCCGGCCGGCGGAAGGTGTTCACCCCGATGATCGGCAGCGAGCCGTCGTGCTTGCGGTGCTCATAGAGCATCGACTCGTCCTGGATCCGGCCACGCTGGTAGCCGGTCTCCATCGCGCCGAGCACGCCGCCGCGCTCGTTGATCCGGTCGAACTCGTCCAGCACGGCGGCCTCCACCAGGTCGGTGAGCTCGTCGATGATGAAGGAGCCCTGCAGCGGGTTCTCGTTCATCGCCAGGCCCCACTCACGGTTGATGATCAACTGGATGGCCAGCGCCCGGCGCACCGACTCCTCGGTGGGGGTGGTGACGGCCTCGTCGTAGGCGTTGGTGTGCAGCGAGTTCGCGTTGTCATAGATCGCGATGAGCGCCTGCAGGGTGGTGCGGATGTCGTTGAAGTCCATCTCCTGCGCGTGCAGCGAACGGCCCGAGGTCTGCACGTGGTACTTCAGCTTCTGCGAGCGCTCCCCTGCGCCGTACTTCTCCTTCATCGCCACGGCCCAGATCCGCCGCGCGACCCGGCCGATCACCGAGTACTCCGGGTCCATCCCGTTGGAGAAGAAGAAGGACAGGTTGGGCGCGAAGTCATCGATGTCCATGCCGCGGGCCAGATAGGCCTCCACATAGGTGAAGCCGTTGGCCAGGGTGAAGGCGAGCTGGCTGATCGGGTTCGCCCCGGCCTCGGCGATGTGATAGCCGGAGATGGAGACCGAGTAGAAGTTGCGGACCTGGTTCTGGATGAACCACTCCTGGATGTCGGCCATCATCCGCAGCGAGAACTCGGTGGAGAACAGGCAGGTGTTCTGGCCCTGGTCCTCCTTGAGGATGTCCGCCTGCACGGTGCCGCGGACGTTCGCCAGCGCGTACGCCGCGAGCGTGGCGCGCTCCTCCTCGTTCGGCTCGCGCTCGTGCTCGGCGCGGAACTTGTCGACCTGCTGGTCGATCACCGTGTTGAGGAAGAAGGCGAGCACCGTCGGCGCAGGACCGTTGATGGTCATGCTCACGCTGGTGCTCGGCGCGACCAGGTCGAACCCGTCGTAGAGCACCTTCATGTCATCGAGGGTGGCCACCGAGACGCCGGAGGTGCCGACCTTGCCGTAGACGTCGGGGCGGGGGTCGGGGTCGCGGCCATAGAGGGTGACCGAGTCGAACGCGGTGGACAGGCGGGTGGCCTCGCCGTCCTCGCTGAGGATCTTGAACCGGCGGTTGGTGCGGGCCGGGTCGCCCTCGCCGGCGAACATCCGGGCCGGGTCCTCGCCGTCACGCTTGAACGGGAAGACCCCGGCGGTGAAGGGGAAGAAGCCGGGCAGGTTCTCGTTGCGCCAGAACCGGACCAGTTCACCGTGGTCGGTGAAGCGCGGCAGCGCGACCCGGCGGATCTTGTTGCCACTGAGGGACTCGCGGGTGAGCTTGGTGTGCAGTTCCTTGTCGCGGACCTTGATCACCTGCTCCTCGCCGGAGTAGGACTCGACGACGGCGGGCCAGGCCTGGATCTGGTCGGCGATCTCGTGCGGCACCTGCTTGCGGGTCCGCTCCAGCAGCTCCGCCACCTCGGTGTTGTCGGTGAGCTCGCCGGCGACGACCTCGACCTGCTGCGCCTTGCGGGCGGCAGCGGCGAGGTTCTCGGTCTCGGCGTGGTAGGCCCGCACCGTGTCGGTGATCTCGGAGAGGTAGCGCACCCGACTGGTCGGCACCACCTGGGCGATCCCGGAGGAGTGGCGTACGTCGACGCGCGGCAGGACGCCCTCGGCGACCGGCAATCCGTGCTCGGCCAGGTTGGCCAGCAGGTGCTGGTAGAGGGCGGTGACGCCGTCGTCGTTGAACGTCGCCGCCGAGGTGCCGAAGACCGGCATGTCCTCGGGCTTCTTGCCGAACGCCTCGCGGTTGCGGACCAGCTGGCGGCCCACGTCGCGCAGGGCGTCCATCGCCCCGCGGCGCTCGAACTTGTTGATCGCCACCGTGTCGGCGAAGTCGAGCATGTCGATCTTCTCCAGCTGCGAGGCCGCGCCGAACTCGGGCGTCATCACGTACATCGACGTGTCGACGTACGGGAGCACGCCGGCGTCGCCCTGGCCGATGCCGGGCGTCTCCAGGATGACCAGGTCGAAGCCGGCGGCCTTGACCACGGTGAGCACGTCGGTGAGCCCGTCGGGCAGCTCGTGCGAGCCGCGGGTGGCCAGGGAGCGGAAGAGGGTGGTGTCGCCGGAGAGGGAGTTCATCCGGATCCGGTCACCGAGCAGCGCACCGCCACCGCGGCGCCGGGTCGGGTCGACCGCGATCACCGCGACGCGGAGCTTGTCCTGCTGGTCGACCCGGAAGCGGCGGACCAGTTCGTCGGTGAGACTGGACTTGCCGGAACCGCCGGTGCCGGTGATGCCCAGGATCGGGGCGACATGGCCGTCAGCCGCCTCGCGGAGCCGGACGAGTGTCTCCTCGGGCAGTTCACCGAGTTCGGCTCCGGTGATCGCCCGGGCGATCGCGGCGCGGTCGCCGGCGATGACCGCATCGGCGGCCACGGCGCCCTGCTGCCACAGGTCGACGTCGCACTCGCGGATCATCGAGTTGATCATCCCGACCAGGCCCATGGTCTGGCCGTCCTCGGGCGAGAAGATCTTCACGCCGCTCTTGGCGAGCCGGGCGATCTCCTCGGGCACGATGACGCCGCCCCCGCCGCCGTACACCTTGATGTGCCCGGCGCCGCGCTCGCGCAGCGACTCGACGAGGTATTCGAAGTATTCGACGTGGCCGCCCTGGTAGGAGGAGACGGCGACGCCCTGGACGTCCTCCTCGATCGCTGCTTCGACGACTTCGGAGACCGAGCGGTTGTGGCCCAGGTGGATCACTTCGGCGCCCTGGGACTGCAGGATCCGGCGCATGATGTTGATCGAGGCGTCATGGCCGTCGAAGAGGCTCGAGGCGGTGACGAAGCGGACCGGGTTGGCCGGCACGTGCAGTTCGGTCTTGTTCGACACGGATGCTCCCAGGGCAGATAGTAGGACGTCCTATTTCTAGATAGTAGGACGTCCTAGCAATTCCTGCAAAGTGACGTGGGCCTCCACCAGCGCGGGGCCGTACCAGGTGATCAGCCGCCCCTCCAGCAACACGGTGGCCAGGTCCTCGAAGGCCTCCGGGCCGTCGTCGGCGGTGAACTCATACGGCTCATCAGGCAGCAGCACCAGGTCCGGTTCGCGGGCCACGATCTCCGCCACGGTGGTGTGCGGATAGCGCCCCTTGGCATCGGCGTACACGTTGTCGATGCCCAGGCGGCGCAACAGGTCACCGGTGAACGTGTCGCGCCCGACCACCATCCACGGATCGCGCCAGATCGGCACCGCCGCCGTGCGCCGCACCGGCGGGCGGTCACCGGACCAGAGCCGGTCCGCCTCGGTGAGCCAGTCCGGTTCGGGCTCGCCGAGCACCTCGACGAAGAGGCGGCGCATGCTGGCGATCGACTCCGGGACCGACTCGGTCACGGTGACCCAGACCGCGACCCCCTGCTCCCGCAACCGCCGGACGTCCAGTTCCCGGTTCTCCTCCTGGTTGGCGATCACCAGGTCGGGTTGGAGCCCGGCGATCGCGGCCAGGTCCGGGTTCTTCGTGCCGCGGACCCGATCCACCGCCAGGCCTGCCGGGTGCGTGCACCAGTCGGTGGCGCCGACCAGGCGACCGGTCGGCGCCAGGGCCTCGGTCAGGGAGGGCACCAGGGAGACGATCCGCTGCGGCGGGCCAGCCAACTCCACGGCAGTGCCCAGGTCATCAAGGAGCCGTGCATCGTTCATGCCTGTGCAGACTACGTGCGGCTGGATGTGTCACGCTTCGCCGGTGCCCGCGCCCCTCCTCGACCTGATCGTGGTCTCCTGCCTGGCCGGAGCCCTGGCCATCGCGCTGGCGCATCCACGCGGTCGTTGGGAGGCCCTCGTCGCGCTCGGGGCCTCCGCGGTGGTCATCGGCACGGGTGTGATCAGCATCCGCGAGGCCACCGACCAGGTGCGGTTGCTGCTGCCCGTCGTCGGATTCCTGGTCGCGATCCTGGTGGTGGCCGACGCCTGCGCCGCGGCGGGTCTCTTCCGCGCCCTGGGTGCCCTGGTCCGGCGCCACCGGGGCGATGGACCCCGACCGCTGGTGCTGCTCTCCTTCATCGCCGCCGCGGTGGTGACGGCGGTGCTCAGCCTGGATGCCACCGTGGTGTTGCTGACCCCCGTGATCGCCGCAGCGACCATCGGCACCACGGCCCACCGCGCCGGGGTGCACGCCAATGTCCGGCTGGCGAACTCGGCCTCCCTCCTGCTGCCGGTCTCGAACCTGACCAACCTGCTCGCGCTGCCCCACCTGGGGATCAGTTTCACCACCTGGCTGCTGCTGATGGCACCGGTCTGGCTGGCCGTCCTGGCCGTCGAGTACGCCGGGATGGTGCTCGTCTTCAGTGAGGTGCGGCGCGGTGGCGCATCCGGTTCCGTCGGTGTTGTCGCTGCGGTCCGGCTCCCCCGGTTCCCGCTCCTGGCGGTGGCGGTGATGCTGGTCGGGTTCGCGGCCGGTTCCCCGCTCGGGATCGACCCGGTCTGGGTGGCTGCCGGGGCCGCAATGGTCCTGGTCCTGCACGGCACCCACGCCGGCACCCTGGACACGCGCCGGGTGCTCGACGCAGCCCATCTGCCCTTCGCACTCTTCGTGCTCGGCCTGGGCGTGGTGGTGCTGGGCGTGACCGATTCCTTCCTCGGCTCGCTCGTCGCCGCGCTGGTGCCGCACGGCAAGGGCCTGCCCACCCTGCTCCTGATCGCCTTGCTCGCCACCCTCCTGGCCAACGTGGTCAACAACCTGCCCGCGACCCTGCTGCTAGTCCCGTTGGTGGCACCGTTGGGTCCGGCGTACGTGCTGGCCGCGCTGATCGGGCTCAACGTCGGCTCAGGCCTGACCCTCCCCGGTTCACTGGCCAACCTGTTGTGGCGGCGTACGTTGCTGCGCCACGGGCTCACTGCGGATCTGCGCCTCTTCCACCGGCACGCCATCCTGGTCACCCCGGTGGCCGTGCTGGCCGGAGTCCTCGTGCTATGGATGATGACCGGTATCCCCGGCCTGCTGCATGCTTGAGGAATGCTTCTCGCCACCCTGATCGAGACCTCCACTGCCGTGGCCGCCACCTCGTCACGCACAGCCAAGGTGGAGGCCGTGGCCACGGCGCTGCGCACCGCCCATGCAGACGGCGAACCGATCGAGGTGGTGGCCGACTACCTGGCCGGGGTGCTCCCCCAGCGCCGGATCGGCGTCGGCTGGCGCGGGCTGGCCGCACTTCCCGAGCCCATCGCGCGGCCCACGTTGGAGGTCCGTGAGGTTGATGCCGAACTGACCCGGATCGGGGGCCTGTCAGGGTCCGGCTCCGCAGCGAGCCGGCACGACGCCGTCACGCGACTCTTCTCCCGCGCCACCGTGGCCGAGCAACGGTGGCTGGTCGGGCTGATCACCGGGGAGTTGCGTCAAGGCGCGAGCGACGGCGTACTGCTGAAGGCGATCGCGCACGCGGCGTCCGTATCGGAGCCAACGGTCCGTCGTGCCGTGATGCTGGCCGGCTTCGCCGCGCCGGTGGCCAGGATCGCGCTCGACGGAGGGGAGGACGCACTGGCCGAGGTCCGGCTCGAGGTGGGGCGTCCACTCCGCCCCATGCTGGCCGGGAGTGCACCGGACGTGTCGGCAGCGCTGGCGGGTTCCGGTCGCCGGGCCCTGGACAGCAAACTGGACGGGATCCGGATCCAGGCGCACCGCGACGGTGCTGCGGTGCGGCTCTTCACCCGCACCCTCGACGAGGTCACCGATCGGCTGCCCGAGGTTGTCGACGCGGTGCGGCGGCTCCCGGTGACACGGGCCGTGCTGGACGGGGAGGTGATCGCCGAGCGCGCCGGGCGACCCGAGCCGTTCCAGGTGACCGGCTCCCGGACGATGAGCAGCGCGGACCCGGCACGGATGCGCACCGAGGTCCCGTTGACGACGTACTTCTTCGACCTGCTCCACCTCGACGGTCGCGACCTCGTCGACGAACCCGCCTCACTGCGGTGGGACCTGCTCGAGCGGATCGCGCCCGACCACGTGGTGCCGCGGATCGTGACCGACTCCGTGTCCGCGGCACAGGAATTCTTCGACGAGCGCATCGCCGTCGGCCACGAGGGCGTCGTGGTCAAGGACCCCGATGCTCCCTACGCTGCTGGGCGGCGCGGTGCCGGCTGGGTGAAGGTGAAGCCGCGGCACACCGTGGACCTGGTCGTGCTCGGGGTCGAGTGGGGCAGCGGACGACGCCGGGGCATGCTCTCCAACATCCATCTCGGCGCCCGCGAGGGGGACGGCTTCGTGATGCTCGGCAAGACGTTCAAGGGGATGACCGACGAGATGCTCGCGTGGCAGACCGAGCGATTCCTGGCGTTGGAGACCCACCGCGAGGGACACGTGGTTCACGTCCGACCCGAGCAAGTTGTCGAAATCGCCTTCGACGGGGTGCAGCGCTCACGCCGCTATCCCGGTGGGGTGGCACTGCGGTTTGCGCGGGTGATTCGCTATCGCGACGACAAGATCGCGGCCCAGACGGACACGATCGAGGCCGTACGGGCGCATCTCGAACCGCTGCCCGAAACAAGCGTGTAGATCACTGTCACCAGATGACGGCAACCGACATTGCAAACGCCACGATCCGGTCGGCTCAGCGGCGCACCAGCCAGCGGGCAACCAGGCTGCTGTCCTCCTCGAGCAGCGTGGCCAGTTCCAGGCCGACGTCGAGCGGGCGACCGTGCGCTATGCGGATGTGTTCCCCGCCGATCAGGCGCGGGACCGTGGTGGTGCAGACTTCGTCCACCACACCGGCGTCGAGCAGGTCCGCGAAGAGGGTCGGCCCGCCCTCGCTGAGGATGTTCGCGAACCCCTTCTCGACCAGTGCCGTCTTGAGTGCAGCCAGGTCGACGCGGCGCTCACCGACGACGAGCACATGGTCCTCGCCCAGGTCGGCACGGAGGGCGGCAAGGCCGTGCGATTCTGCGTGGGTGGCCACCAGCACCCGCCCTGCCGGCGCATCGCGCAGGGTCTGCGGCACCTCGCCGCGCGCACTGACCACCACGATCGGGCGATCTGCCGGCCGGTAGCCCTCGATCCGGGCCGTCCCCGCACCGATCAGCACCACGTCGGCCTGGTCGCGGAGCAGGTCGAAGATCCGCTTGTCGGCGGCGTTGTTGATCGAGCCGGACTTGCCCGACGCTCCGGTCGCGGCGCCGTCCACGGTCTCGACGAAGTTCACCCGCAGCCATGGTGTGGCCGGCACGGCGTACGCCGCCTGGAGTTGCTCGTCGGTCGCCTCCGCAGCTGGCGCCTGTCCGGCAACGGTGTCGAGAAGGATCTTCACAGCCAGCTCACCACCCACCACGCCACCCCACGCTCGTCACTGCTGAACCAGCCCAGTGCCCGCCCGGGCGTCGGCACGGCGCGGCCGAGTTCGACCAGTCCGGCGATGCCCTCGGCGAGCAGTTCCTCGCCCAGTGCGGTGTCCAGCCCCGCCAGCACGGTCCCGTCCCCGGCCCACAGCGCCTTCTCGATGTCGTCGTCGAAGGCGAAGGCACGCTCGTCCAGGTGGCCCGGGGCCTTCTCGCCGCGGCGGGCGCTGCCGTTGGCGACCACGATCCATGCCTCGGCATCACGGTGCTCGGGCCCCGCCGGCAGGGTGCTGCCGAGTTCGCCCAGCAGGTGGCGCACCGCCCGGGCTCCGGCCGGCTCGGTGATGCCCCGAGCCGCGTTGGACGCCTGGACCGGATCGGTGACCAGACGGATCGGCCCGTCGTGGCGCTCCAGCAGGTGGGCGAGTGCCCGCAGGCAGCTGGCGCGCAGGTCGTCGACCGGGTCGTGCAGGCTGGCATGCTCCGGCAGCAGAGCCGGGGGCGCCGAGAGCACCACGATGCGCTTCATGCCAGTCCCCTGATCGCCCGGGCCGGTGCTCGTCGTCCGGCAATGGTGGCGACCATGTCGACCACCTGCCGGGTCTCGACCACCTCGTGCACCCGATAGATCCGGGCACCGGCCAGCGCGCAAAGCGCGGTCGCCGCCAGGGTGCCGGTCAGCCGCTCCCCCACGGGCAGGTCGAGGGTCTCGCCGACGAAGTCCTTGTTGGACAGCGAGACCAGGACGGGGAAGCCGGTGGCGATCATCTCGTCGAGCCGGCGCGTCACTTCGAGCGAGTGGAAGGTGTTCTTCCCGAAGTCGTGGGCAGGGTCGATGATGACGCTCCGCTCGTCGACCCCGAGGGCGATCGCGCGCTTCGCCTCGCCGACGGTGTGGTCGATCACGTCGGCCATCACGTCGGCGTACTCGATCCGGTGCGGTCGGGTCCGCGGCGTCACCCCGCCGGTGTGGGTGCAGACCAGTGCGACATCAAAGTCGGCGGCGACCTGGGCCAGGTCGGGGTCGTGCCCGCCCCAGGCGTCGTTCAGCAGATCCGCCCCGGCTTCGCAGACCGCACGGCCCACCTCGGCACGCCAGGTGTCGACGCTGATCACCACGCCCGGGTACGCCGCGCGGACGCGGGCCACGAAGTCCACCACCCGCCGTTTTTCCTCGTCGGCGTCGATCTCGACGCCGGGAGCCGCCTTGATGCCGCCGATGTCGACGATCTCGGCGCCCTCGTCGACCACCTGGGCGACCCGGTCGAAAGCCTTGTCCTCCGCCCAGGTCGCGCCCTTGTCGTAGAAGGAGTCGGGGGTGCGGTTGACGATCGCCATCATCAACATGGCGTCGTCGTCGAACAGGTGCCGTCCCAATTTCAGGGTCATCGCGCTCCTCCTGCAGCGTGTCCCACCGAGACCATCGGCGGCCGTTCCCCGGTGTGCACGCTCCGCTCACTCGGCTCGATGGCGCCGGCGCTGCCGACGTACTGGCGGAGCAGCACCGCATCGTTCCCCGGCTCGTCCCGCGTGCCGAGGCTCCGTCGCGCCGCGGCCGCCATGATCTGGGTGGCCATGGCGCCCAGGTCGCGCAGTGCCTGGTGGCGGTGGGCGCGACGCCCGAGGTCGACCTGGGCGATCGCGTCGACGCCGAAGGAGCGCACGGTGTCCACAAGTGCGGCCAGTTCCACGGCGTACCCGGTGGGCACCGAGAACGTCTCGAAGGCGGACCGGCGCACGGCCCACTCCCCTGCCAGCGGCTGGACCAGCCCGGCGAGTTCGGGGAAGGCGAGCGCAATCAGCGGACGGGCAACGAGTTCGGTGACGCGTCCGCCCTCGAACGCGGCTGCCGGGTCGTTGCCGCCGAGCAGGGGCCGCTCATAGAAGCCCTTGACCAGGTGCACGTCCGAATCGGTGAGCAGTGGACCAAGCAGGCCGGGCACGAAATGGGTGTCCCAGTCGAGCAGGTCGGCGTCCATGAAGACGATGAGGTCGCCGCGGGTGACGAAGAGGGACTTCCACATCGCCTCCCCCTTGCCGGGGACGCTGCCCAGGTCGGGGCGGATGTCCGCGCTGCGGTGCACCACGGCACCTGCGTCACTGGCCACCTCGCCCGTGGCATCGGTGGAGTCGGAGTCGATCACCACGATCTCGTCGAGGAACTCGACGGTCTCCATGAGTTGCTCGCGCACCCGGGTGACCACTGCCCCGACCGTGGCGGCCTCGTTGCGGGCGGGGACCACCAGGCTGACGGAGGTTCCGCTGTCCCGGCGGGCGCGAACCAGATCGGCGACCGTCCACTCGTCCCAGCTGTGTGTACGTCGCTCGAACCAGTCCCGGGTCACGTCCCCACCCTAGGACTCGCTCAGATGCCGCTGCCCTTCTGGGTGCCGGTGAGCTTCTCCTCGCCGTAGACCGGGCAGGCGATCTCACGGTCACCGGCCCGCCAGGACTCTGCTGTCGGCTGGTAGATGAAGAAGTCGAGGGCCGACTCCTCGTAGGGCAGGCCGACGAATGCCTCGAACTGCTCGTAGCACAGGTCCATGCCGAGTTCGTTGGTCTCTGCGTCGCCGGGGAAGTCGCCGTCCGGGAGGTCGACGATGTGGAAGACCTCGTTGTCGTGCGGCTGACCGCACGGCACCGCCTTGGCCGTCTCCACCTCGACGAACTCGTCGTCCATCCCCTCCTCGGGGTCGTCATAGCAGTCGCCGACGCGCATCTCGAAGACGCTCGCCTTCTCGTTCTCCTCCACGATCGCGCCGTTGTCGTCGCGCCTGGATTCGTTGGTGTCACAGGCAGTGAGGGGAAGGGCGAGGGCGAGTGCGCCGAGGAGGCCGATGCCGGCACGAGTGACTGTCATGCGAAATCTAGCGGCCCGACAGGCTAGGCGGGTCAGGGATCGGGAAACCGTCGTGGAGACCTTCGCCACAGGGTCAGGCGCCGTCAGGCGCCGTCCAGCGTACGCCGTCGCAGGCGCCAGGCGGCTCCCAGCAACGCGAGTGCAGCGAGCCCGGCCAGCAGCGAGACGGGCGTCCAGATCGAGACGCCGAGTGAGACCGGGGCTGCGACATGGACCGTGGCCAGAACCCGCTCGGACTGGCCTCCAGCAGTCACGCCGAGCACCGCCAAGGTGGTCTCACCGACCGGGGTCCCATAGGGCACGCGGGTCAACGCCGTGAATGTGCCGTCTGCTCCGACCTCGAAGGTGCCCAGCGCAATCGGGCGCTCCTGCTGCAGACTGATGAACACCGAAGCGCCGGGTGCATATCCGGAGCCGTGGATCCGGAGTGCCTGCCCTCCCTTGACCACCGTTCCGCGGCCCTGCTCGGGCACCCACACGTCGATCAGAGCGCCGGGCGGCTGCGCATCCATCTGCACCTCCACCGTGCCGGGGTACATCCAGGCCAGGGCATGGGCGCTGCCGGAGTCGGCTGCACGCTTGGGGCGCACTGCCTCGGCCCGGGCACGTCCTTGGCTCCACCGTGCCATTGCCTCGGCGGACCGGTTCACTCCCTGCTGGCTCATCTTGAGTCCATCTGCGAACTCGACACCGGGTTGGGCGCCACACAACGATGCGTCCGGAATCAGTGCATCGACCACGTCTGCCGCGAAGTAGATTTCGTAGCCGCGCGCCTGCGCGGCCAGGACACCCGCCTCAGCTGCTCGGTTGAGTGTGGTCACGACCGCATTCAGGGCACGTGCCTCGGCCAGTGAGAAGTCCCCGGAACAAGGCCGCCCCGTGCTCGTGTCGAAGAGGTAGGGGTACGCGCTGACCACGATGACCGGGTCCGACCTCGAGTTCAATGCATCAGCCAGGTCCGCATAGAGCGTGGTGAAGTCGATCTCCTGGGCGGCTCTGATCGCATTGGTGATCCGGGCATCATCGGCCGGGCATTCCTGCTGGGCACAGTGGACCAGCAGGCGGTCGAGCCCCACGTCACTTGCCCCGACGGAGACCTGGACCACCACATCCCCGGCACGCTCGGGGAGCCGCTCCATCTGGGACTCGCCCTCGATCGGGTCGAGTAGGTCACGAATGCCAGCATCGACGCAAGCAACACTGGAGCCGGTGCCGTCGGTCGCGACCCCGACTGGTGTCTGTGCGGCGTCCCCGCAGGAGGGGTCGGCGAACCCGTCCCCCATCGCCCACACCTCCGGGTCGTCCTCGGGGGTGAGTATCTCGCCGGGAGCGGTGTCGACCTTACCCGGTTCGACCACCTGATAGGTGGTCCTCTCCTCCACCGCAGGCACGTTTCCGCCCCAGGCAAGGACACGCAGGGAGACTTCACCGGTCTCCGCGCCCTGGGTGGTGACCCGCACCTTGCGGGTCACGGTGGCACCGGGTGGGATGTTGCCGAGCATCACCTCGGCGGCCGGGCTCACCTGGGATTCCAGCCCTGACGAGGTCAGGGACATCCGCGCGCCAGCGACGTCACGGGCTGAAGGGTTCGTGACCCTGACCTCGACTGTGGCCGCCCCATCGGAGGCAATCGTGTCGGGATGGGAGAGAACAACCTCCAGCGAAGCCAGGGTCAGGTCCTCGACCGTCTCCCACAGTTCCTCGGGGTCATCGGAATCGATCACGTGCGGCTTGGCGCCGGTCGCCTCGGCGATGCAGGCCAGTTCCGCTGCGCCCTCGGCCGAGGTCTGGTAGGCCACCGTCGGGATGGTCACCTCGAAGCCCCGCTCGCTGAGCTGCGCCGCCACCTCGCACGGAGGCACACCACAGGTGGTCTCCCCGTCCGAGACCAGCAGGATGGTGGCGCCGGTGCGGCCCTGCGCCTCAAGTGCCGCAGCCACGGCCAGAAGTGCCTCACCCGTGGGTGTGTCGCCGCTGGTCTGGACCTGGTCGATGGCGCTGAGGAGGTTGCTGAACCCTGCCACCGGTTCCACCGGGATCACGAACTGGCCGGTCGTGCACCCACTGGTGCTCGACGACGTCCCGCCAGGATAGGTGTAGAGCCCGATCTCGGTACCCAACTGTTGCGCCTGCAGGACGCCGCGCAAGCTGGCCTTCGCGTTCTCGATACGTTGCCCGTCCATGGACGACGACGTGTCCATCAACAGCACCAGCGGACGGTCGCCCCTGCCGATGGCCGAGGTGTCACCTGCCTCGTCTGCTGCCGGGAAGGACCTGGACCCCTCCTCGGGGCAGGAGTCTCCCGCGCATGCCTCCCAGTGGCGACGCCAGATGTTCTGGGTGACCAGAGTGAGTTCGGGCGAGTGCCACTCGTCCTCGAAGCCGAGCAGGTCGACCTTGGCCCCGACCGACCCAAAGACATAGAGGTCCAGGGAGACATCGGCTGCGACGCGCGCCCCTCGGGAGGCTTCGTCCCCCGCCGTGTCGTTGTGCGCCTCCCCTTCGGCCCGCGCCGTGAGCTCCAGCATCAGGCTCAGGTCCAGGGATGGGCCGGCTCGGTCATACACCATCGCCCGGAAGGTGACGGGGGCGACGAAGCTTGCCATGGCATCGATCGAAAAACGGGCCTCCTGCGCCTGAGCAGTCAGTTGGAACTCGTTGATCTCCTCCCAGCCAGCCCCGCGCCACCGCACGCCCACCTCGTGCACATAGCCGAATGCCTGGGTCGCGGAGATCTCTCCGGTCAGGTAGGAGCCGTAGGCCATGTTCACGCTTGTGTAGACGTTGATCCAGACCGGAACTGCTGCCACCGTGAACTTGACGGTGCCGAGCTTGACCGTGAGCCTCTCCTCGAGGGACTTGGCATTCGGGTCCTGGGCGTCCTTGGCCTGGGCCACTTCCCTTGCAGCGTCCTTGAGTGTCTTCACCCGTTCCGCGGGCGTCGCCTCGAAGGTGTCGGCATCCATGAACTGCTGGAACTCACCCGTCGCGTTGAGGGTGAGCGACTCGTTGAAGGTCTGCGTGTGGGAGAGCTTGAACTCGTCGACAACGACCTTGGACTTGAACCAGTTCCACTCGATGTGGGTGTTGAGCGCGAAGTTGACCACTGACGTTGCGTGGAGCTCCAGCTTTGCATCAAGATTGGCCGAGGCGGCCACCGTGGTGGTGCCGGAGAGTTCCTTGCGCCACTTCTGCTCAAGCTTCTCGTCGACCAGGCGTTCGCCGCTCACATCGACCTGGACGGTAGTGGTGCTGGCTGCTGTGACCTCACGGGATCGCTTGCCGTCGCGATAGTCGGCCTGGCCTGCGAATGTCCCGACCACATCGAGTGAGGCGACCTGCCATGACTCGTCGACGAGCGTGATGATGTCCGTGACGGTGCCGGGCTCATGGGCGACCGGTTCGGCCCCCGGGCCCTCGACCCCCACCACTGGTTGGTCCGGCTCGTCCACGCGATAGGAGCCCAGGACCTGGGGTACCGCATCAGGGATCTCCGCGCCCGCCTGCACGAAGTGGACCTGCAGGAAGATCTCGTCAAGGCCGGCGGGGCGAGTCATCACGACCATGCCACCACCGTGTTGCCGGATCGCGGTGACTCGGGCCAGGCGACCGTCAGGAAGCGCCTCCGAGGGCTCCGCGACCAGGAAGTCCCCGACCCGGAGGTCCGCCGGGGCGGAGAGGGTCAGGCTGGTCTCGGTGGAGTCGGTGATGGTCCGGACCAGGTCAGTCCCACCGACCACCGTGCGTGGTGCCACCACCGGCGTGGTCCGGTTCTCCGGTGCTGTCGCCTCGAAGGAGATCGATCGGGACGTACGCCGTCCGGCAAGATCCTCCACCTCGACGGTGACCGCATGCTTTCCCGGTGCGGCATCCGTCCGGTAGCGCCACCGGTAACCTTCAGGTGTCGCATACACCTCGGCGGTGCCCAGGTAGCGGTCACCGCGCTTGAGCACGACCGAAGTCACTCCCTCGGCCCCGGTGATGGTTCCCTCGAAGGTGATCTGGCCACCGTTGGCGGCCAAGTCTATCCGGCTGTCCTTCCTGGGTGCGTCAATGGTCATCTCCAGCTCAGCCCGCGACTCGTCGTTCACTGGACCGGCGAAGTAACCCCACCACGCTCCGGCCGCCGCCATGGCCTCGCTCGAGGCGGTCAGCACCTGCCCGGCGCCGGCCGCTGTGGACGGACCGATGTCGCGACCGGCAAGCTGTCCGGCTCCGGAAACGGAGTCGCCACCAGAAACGCCGAAGGTCCACAGGCTGACGGCACCCACCGGCGCGATGGCGGGGGCAACCGGCTGCCCCGTGCTGTTGACGCTGGGCGTGGACAGGACCAGTCCGCCCTCGACGACAGTTGCATCCGTGGTCGGGTCGGCGGCAGCGGTCCAGCCGACCACGTCGACCTCGAGCGCGCTCACTTCACCGGTGGTGGCGAGCCAGGCGAACCCGTCGGCATCGACGGCGGCGGGGACCAGTGCCGTTCCCGATCCGTCGAGGAGGTCCAGCACGGGAACCTGCGCCTCACGAGTGCCGAGGAGCACCGACCCGGTGCCCGAGGCACGGATCTGGAGCCAGCCCCCTGCAACCCGTTCCGACGGCACATCTCCCAGTCCAGCAGGGCTGACCCATGCAGGAGCCTGCCTAGTGGGGATCGCTGCTCCGTCGCCGCCTGCACGCAGGGCAGGCGCTGGTGCCACCGCCTGGGTACCACCCGGGCCCGGGGCGTCGTCCTCTTGTCCGGTGAAGGCAGCCACGGCGACCACGCTGGCGGTCGCTTCCTGGTCGGCGAGGAGGGTGATCGCACCATCGTCACCAACATCGACCATCGTGGTGACGGTCCTCCTACCTGCGGGAAGAGTGAGCAGCGGGGCGGTCTTCCGCGAGGCCTGCGCTCCCGCGACCCAGACCTTGGTCGGCTCAGTGGCCGTTGCCGTGACCTGGACCAGCCACGAACGGGTCCCGGAGTCAATGCCCTCCACCTCATCGAAGCCGGCAACCTCGATCGGCTTGGACCCGCCGAGCGTCACGTCCCCGGCGACTTCAGCCTGCCCCGCGGGCACCCAAAGGCCCGACTGCACTGCCGGGGCCAGGTGGTCCAGCGTTCCTGCGACGCCCGGGTCGTCCTTGCCCCGTTCGAGGACGACCCAGACCACCGTGGCCAACGCCATCACCAGAGTGGCAGTGACGGCTGCGACGATCGCTGTCAGCCGTCGAAATTCCCTGCTCATTGTGGCAACCGCTGGATCTGCTCATAACTGCCGAGCAGCACCGGGTTCAACAACACGACGTTTGCACGCCATGGGGGGTCATCGCTCGACTCCGGGTCGACGGTGTTGACCACACGGATCATCAGCGTCTGGACACCCGCAAGGCTGGTTTCCAGCTTTGCGGCCTTGGTCGACGTCACCTCGAAGGAGTCGATCAACTCCCCATCGCCACGCACCTCGATACGGCCACGTTCACCCGCCTCGGCGTCCTCGCCGAGGACGAACTGCGCGCTGAGGTAGAGATCGGCCCCTCCGAGGTTCCAGACCAGGTCCGCGGGATCATCGTGACTCGGACTGAAGTACATCGCGGAGCCATAGGAGACTCCATGGATGGCAACCGTGTCGCTGTCCGCGCTGGGATAGCCCTGCAGTGTGCTCAGGTCAACCAGGCGTCGCTCGCTGGGCGCGTCGGCCACCTGCAAGGTGACCATCTCGGTCAGGCCCTCTCCTGCCTTGGGTGAGGTGGCGACAACGTTCCCCACCGTGGCGCCGGGGCGGTAGACCTTCACCTGCTGGACCCGGGCACCCATCCCCTGCATGGCGTCGATCGCGTCCTGGATCGGCGTGCCGATGACGTCCGGCACCTTCGCCTCCTGGGCGATCACCAGGAGAACTGCAGCTGGGTTAGCTGCGCCGAAGATCGGGGACTGCTGGATGACCACTCCGGACCGTCCCGCAGCGGGCCGCTCCTGAGTGGTGATCCGCGCCGTGATCTGGGCGTCGCCGAGAGCTTGGCGCGCCTCCTCGAGGGTCAGCCCGCGTACGTCGGGCATCTCGGTTCCACCCGCCTGCCCGAAGTCCGGAATGGAAATGACCCGCTCCGCAGGTACGTCGTGGGCGCGCGTCGCGTTACCGGCACGGTTGGCGGCACCCCAACCTGCCCCATAGGCGATACCGATCGCAGTGACCAGGACCAGCACCAACGCCCCTGCCAGGATCAGCCACCAGAGGCGCCGCCCGGATCGTCCACTCACAGCACGCTCCCGAAGAGACCGGGCAGGACCAGGATCACCAGGAAGGCAGCTCCGATACCGCCAACCACCAGCCCGATCAGCAGTCCCAGCGCCACCCAGGGAAGCCGACGTGAAGGTGCGGGCTCCGGATCGTCTGCAGCCGGCAGCGGTTCCGCCACGGCCAGCGGCTCCACAGGCGACAACGGCGCCCCACCCTCCAGTGGCTCTACAGGTCCCATCGGCCCAGCGGGCACCTCGAAGGGATTGACCAGCTCCGGTTCTTCGGTCCCGTCAGCGGCCTGACCGGCTTCCTCGAACTGACTGGCTTCGTCGCCGGGAATGGGCTCGGGGTCCTGACTGGCTTCTCCTGGCTCAGGTGCGGGGTCCGGTTCCGTTGCCGAGGAAGCCTGCCCGGACGGCGACGGCTCCTCGACGCGCAGGCTAGTGAACTGCGCTGGCTGGCCAGTCGGCGCCCCTGACACCTGGTCGATCCATTCGGTCAGCGCCGGATAGCAGTTGGGGTGGGTCTTCACGGTCTCCAACAGGTCGGGGCGGGAGGCCGCAATCTCATTGAGTACCTGAGGGGATGTCGTCGGATCGTGAAGTGCGACGAGCGCAGGGTCAGTGCCAGGCACGGTCATGGCTCGTGTTCTATCACTCCTGAACGGCCCACAAGTGGGAAACGTTCAAAAACTCCCCATTTTGGGGACCCCCTCGGCTTCGGCCAATTCGATGTCCACCACGAGCGACGCAGCAGTGACGATCACCTTGCGCGAATGGGCCTTGCCGGTGGCCGCACTCGCGGCCGTGACGACGTACGGTCCCGCGGATGGGAGTGGCAGGTCGTAGCCCCCGTCGGCCGCGGAGACCGTGCTCTGCACGAACTCACCGGCGCCGGCGTGGAGAGCGACCATGGCGGCAGCGACCGGGGTGCCTTTGTCGGTGACGGTGCCACGCAGCATCAACTGGTCGGTCAGGGCAACGTGCTCCTGCGAGGTGCCACCGGCGTACTCGAAGATGTGGGCGCGTGGGGACCAGCCGCGGGCGTTGCCGACCACGACGTAGGTGCCCGGTCCGGGCAGTGCCACCGAGTAGCCGCCCGACTGGTCGGACCAGGCCCAGTCGACCGGCGACCCGTCGAGGTGGGTGACGGTGACGATGGCCGGGGTCTGCCGCGGGGGCTCACCGCCGATCAGGATGGTGCCGCGTACGACGGTCTCGACCTGGTCCGCGTCGCGGGGCGCACCGATCTTCTTCTCCCGCGCCTGGGCCCGCGACGGGATCAGCCAGGTCACCCCGACGGCGGCCGCCGTGGCCGCGGCACACAGCACGAACATCAGGTGGAAGGAGCCCAGGCTGGGGAACTCGTGGCCCCCCGTGCGGACCACCATCACCGTGGTGATGGCGGCGAAGATCGCCGTGGAAGTGGCGCCACCCACGGCGCGGGCCAGTGAGTTGATGCCGTTCGCCGCGGCGGTCTCCGTGATCGGCACCGAGGCCATGATCAGCATCGGCATCGCCGCGAATGCCAGCGCCGTGCCCAGGCCGACCAGCGTCGAGCCGAGGATGACCTCGAACGCCGAGCCGGAGAACGGGATCCGGGCGAGGTAGGCCACCGACATGATCGCGGCACCGACCGCCATGGTGAGACGGCCGCCGAACCGGTTCAGGATCATCCCGGAGAAGGGTGAGAGGACCACCATGACCAGTCCGGACGGGACCATGGCCAGTCCGGCGGCGCTGACGTCCATCCCGATGCCGTGCTCGAGAGCCTCGGGCAACTCCAGGATGGTGATGGTGATCAGCATGTTCACGTACATCGCCAGCGCGATCAGGACCGAGGCGACGTTGGTCAACAGCACCGGTCTCCGTGCGGCCGTCCGCAGGTCCACCATCGGGTCCTTGACCCGCAGTTCGAACGGCACCCAGAACGCACCGACTGCCACGGTCAACGCCAGCAGGCCGACGACGGCGGGGCTGGTCCAACCCCAGCTCCCGCCCTTGGAGACCGCGAGCAGGAAGGCAGTCAGCGCGACCGAGAGCAGGAGCGCACCGGGCAGGTCGAAGCGTCCGGGTGTCTTGACCCGTGACTCGTTGACCAGGAGTGCCACCGCGACCAGGACGAGCAGGCTTCCGGCACCGGAGACCCAGAAGAGCGAGGACCAGCCCCAGTGCTGGTAGAGGAGGCCGGAGAGCGGTAGCCCCAGGGCGGTGCCGATGCCCAGGGTGGCACTCATCAGGGCGACGCCGAAGCTGACCCTGTTCGGCGGGAGCTCGTCGCGCATGATGCTGATCCCGACCGGGATCAGCGCCGCTGCAGAGCCCTGGAGAGCGCGGCCCGTGACAGCAGCGGCGAAGGACTCATCGAAGAGCGCCAGCAGCAGGGATCCGGCGGCCATCACGACCAGGCAGATCAGGATCATCCGCCGCTTGCCGACCATGTCCGCCAGGCGGGAGACGATCGGGGTGGCGACGGCCCCGGCGAGCAGTGAGGCGGTGACCATCCAGGTGCCGGAGTCCTGGCTGACGCCGAAGTGGGCTGGCACCTCGGGCAGGACGGGGACCACGAGCATCTGCTGAAGCGCGGCGATCATCCCGGCCAGTGACAGGGTCGCGATGACGATGCCGGTGCGCGCGGCACGCGGATCCTTCTCCCGGACCTGGTCGGGACGCGCCATCAGGCACCGTCCTCGACGAGCCGGAGCAGGTCTGCGGTCCGCTGAATCGGACGGATGTTCCCGGCTCCGTCGACCCATCCCTGGCCGGGCTCGAAGCGTCGCAGCACCCTTGCCGGCACCCCGGCCACCACTGCATGGTCGGGCACGTCGCCGCGGACCACTGCGCCGGCTCCGACCACCACGTTGCGGCCCAACGTGGTGCCGGGCAGGATCATTGCCCGGTGCCCGATCCAGGAGCCCGCGCCGATCCGCACCGGATGGTGTTGGCCGAGCTGGCGCCCGATCGGCTCGTCGGGGTCCTGGTAGCCGTGGCTGGCGTCGGAGACGAAGACGCCCTGGCCGAACCAGACGTCGTCACCGATCTCGATGCCCTCGTGTGCGGTCAGGGTGCTGAACGCGCCGATCACGCAGCGGTCGCCGATCACCAGACCCCGTTCGGGCAGTGAGGACGCGTCCGGGCCGTATCCGACGGTGAGGGTGCACTGGCGGCCGATCAGCGTCTCGCGGCCGATGTGGATGGCACGCTCGCCCATGAGCGTCGCGTGGGGGAAGCCGATCAGGCTCGCCTCGCCGAAACTGCCGAAGCGGGCGGCCGCGCGCGTGCCCGGGGTGATCTCACCGACCCACTCCAGTGCGCGGCGTACGGCGTGGAAGGTCGGGCTGAGCAGGGTCCGGAGCAAAGGCACGCTCGGAGCGTATCGGCTCACGGCTCATTGCCGGTGGTGGGCTGGGCATGCTCCTGGGCCAGGCCCAGATGATGTCGTGGCGCGGGCCGCCCACCGGGGCGACGGAGCCGTCGAGATGGTGGGGATGCGCCAGAGGTAGGTGCCTGGCCCGAGTTGTCGCACCGTGTCGTTCGCATGAGTCTTGGCCCTGTGGGCGTAACGGCTCAGGGGTGCGGCGTTGTGGGTGCCGGTCTGCCCCCGAAACCCGGGGTGGCAGGGGATGACGTGGTCCAGGTCGGTGCCGGTGCGTCGGACGGCATGGGTGGGACGGGGGACGGTGCTGCGTACCGCCCCGCGAACGGCCGTTCTCGTGGTCGCCCCAGAGCGAGTGGAGAAGTGGGGAAACCGCCTCTCACCTGCGGAAACAGGTGAGAGGCGGTTTCGTTTCTCGGTCGGGCTGACAGGATTTGAACCTGCGACCCCTTGACCCCCAGTCAAGTGCGCTACCAAGCTGCGCCACAGCCCGAGTTCCGCACTCTCGTGCGGACCGACGGAACACTATCGCACCGCGTCGCCCGAAAGGGAATCGGGCTACCGTGTCGCGCAATGGGGTTCTCCCCGCTCAGCGCTTCCGCTTCTCCCGGGGACGGACCTGCAGCTCGATCGGCGTGCCCACGAAGCCGAACTCCTCACGCAGGCGCCGCTCGATGAAGCGCTCATAGCCCGCGTCCAGCTTGCCGCTGGTGAAGAGGATGAACGTCGGCGGCGCCGTCTGCGCCTGGGTGCCGAAGAGGATCCGCGGCTGCTTGCCGCCACGCACCGGGTGGGGATGCTCGGCGACCAGGCGCCCGAGGAAGGTGTTCAGTTGCCCCGTGCTGATCCGGGTCTCCCAGCCCTCCAGTGCGCGGTCCAGGGCGGGGACGAGACGGTCCACGTGCCAGCCCGTGCGCGCAGTGATGTTGATCCGGGGTGCCCACTGGACCTGGACGAGCTCGCGCTCGATCTCGCGGTCCAGGTAATAGCGACGCTCCTCGTCGACCAGGTCCCACTTGTTGAACGCGATCACCAGCGCCCGGCCGGTCTCGCGAATGGTCTGGATGATCCGGATGTCCTGCTCGGAGATGGACTCGGAACCGTCCACCACGAGCACCGCAACCTCGGCCCGCTCGATCGCCGACGCGGTGCGCAGCGAGGCGTAGTACTCATGGCCCGAGGCGGTCTTGACCCGCTTGCGGATCCCGGCCGTGTCGATGAAGCGCCACGGGCGTCCGCCGAGGGTGATCAGTTCGTCGACGGGGTCGACTGTGGTGCCGGCGACGTTGTCCACCACGACCCGCTCCTCGCCGGCGAGCTTGTTGAGCAGGGACGACTTGCCGACGTTCGGCTTGCCGACCAGGGCAATGCGGCGCGGCCCACCGACCTCCTCGAACGACTCGGCCGGGGTGTCCGGCAACGCCGCCAGGACGGCGTCCAGCAGGTCACCAGAACCCCGGCCGTGGATGGCGGAGACCGGGTACGGCTCCCCCAGTCCCAAGTTCCACAGTCCGTACGCCTCGGCCTCGGTGCGCTGGTCGTCGACCTTGTTCGCGGCGAGCACGACCGGCTTGTTGGCCTTGCGCAGGATCTTGACCACGGCCTCGTCGGCGTCGGTGATCCCGACGGTCGCGTCCACCACGAAGAGGACCGCATCGGCCAGGGAGACCGCGACCTCGGCCTGGCCGGCGATTCGCTCTGCCATGCCGCGCGCGTCCGGGTCCCAGCCACCGGTGTCGACCACGGTGAAGGCGCGCCCGTTCCAGTTGGCGTCGTAGGGCACCCGGTCCCGGGTGACACCGGGGCGGTCCTCCACCACTGCTTCGCGGCGACCGATGATCCGGTTGACCAGGGTCGACTTGCCGACGTTGGGCCGACCGACGACTGCGAGGACCGGCAACGGACCTGCAGCTTCCGCGTCGTACTCGCTCATGATGCTCCTTGTTCGACCACACCGGTGTGTGGGTCGTCGTCGATGTTGCGCTGGCCAGGTGGCAGCGGCCCGGGTAGGTCCCGACCGCTCGCGGCGATCGCCCTGGCCTGCTGGTCCAGCATGTGCTCCCGGAGCAACAACGTCACCTGCCGGACTTGTTCCCGGGTGCGTGGCCACGGGCTCTGCGGCACCCGGAAGGGCGCCCCATAGACCATGTCCACCGTGCTTCCCCGGGGCGGCAGGGATCCACTGCTGCCGCCGGGCTCGCGGGTGCCGAGCATGGTCACCGGGACCACGGGCGCACCGGTCACCAACGCCAGGTACGCCGCTCCCCCGTGGAACCTGGCCAGGTCGCCGGCGCCGCGGGTGCCCTCGGGGAAGACGCCTGCCACCCGGCCGGCACGCAGCACCGCGATGCACGCCTTCATCGCCGACGGGTCGGCGGCGAACCGGTTGAGCGGGATCTGGCCGGAATGGTGCAGGAACCCACCGAGCTTGCCCTCGAACATCTCCTGCTTGGTCAGGGCGTGCACCGGACGGGGGCTGAAGATCGCCAGGAGCGGGCCGTCCACGACTCCGACGTGGTTGGCAGCCAGGATCACCGGGCCGGCCTCAGGCACGTGCCAGGTGCCCCGGGTGCGCACCGTGAACCGTCGGCTGATGATCCACCGGGCGAGCGGGCGCAGCGGGTGGAGCAGGTGCGTGGGCGGCAGTTCGATCCCGTCGGTGACGGGCAGCCCAGCGCGGGACGCGTCGAGGTCCATCAGGCGCCGGCTCCTGCGTCCTCCACCAGGGCGACAACCTGTGCGATCACTTCGTCGAGCGTGTACGGCGTGGTGTCCAGGTGGTGCGCACCTTCGGCCATCACCAGGGGCGCGGTGGCACGGCCCGAGTCGATCCGGTCCCGGGCCAGCAGTGACTGCTCGGTGACGGCCTGGTCGGACCCGCCCTCCTCGGCAGCGCGCCGGGCGGCACGGGCCGCGGGATCGGCGGTGACATAGAGCTTCACCTCGGCGTCGGGCCAGACCACCGAGCCGATGTCACGCCCTTCCACCACGATGCCGCCGTCGCCGATGATGGTGCGTTGCAACTCCAGCAGGTGCTCGCGCACCTGCGGCACGGCACTGACCGGGCTGACGGCGTTGGTGACCTGCTCGGTCCGGATGGCGATCGAGGCGTCCTCGCCGTCGACGGTGATCGTGGGATCGCGCGGATCGGTCCCGGAGACGACGACCGGGTCACCAGCCCGGGCCGCGACCGCGGCCGCGTCGTGCACGTCGACGCCGTTCCTCAGCATCCACCAGGTGATGGCGCGGAACTGGGCGCCCGTGTCGAGGTAGCGCAGCCCGAGCCGTGCGGCGACGCCACGTGCGGTGCTCGACTTGCCCGAACCGGACGTCCCGTCGATGGCAACGACGACCTTGCTGCTCACGGGACTCCTGTGCGGTTGGTTGGGGCGGAAAGGGCGGTGTCGGGGTGGACCGGACCGGCACGAGCCTACCGTCCGGGCACCCGCACGACGGCATCCGCTATTCGCGCACGTCCCACCCGCGGCTGGTCAGCGAGGTGACCAGGTGTGGCGCCCTGGCGGCCTCCACGACGAGTTCGACCTGTCCGACCGGGCGGCCCGGGTCGTGGTCGATGTGGACGTCCTCGATGTTGACGCCGATCTCCCCCGCGTCGGCGAAGAGTCGGGCCAGTTCGCCGGGGTGGTCGGGCACGGCAACGAAGACCGACTCGGTCGGTTGTGCCGGGCCGCCATGCTTGCCCGGGATGGCGCGGGTGCCGGCGACGCCCTCGGCGAGCACCTTCTCCAGCGCAGCGCGGGACCCATCAGCGACGGCAGCGCGCAGGTCACCCAGGCGCACCGTCACCTCGTCGAGCAGGGCCAGCACCGCAGGCTGGTTGGCGGTGATGATCTGCAGCCACATGCCCGGGTCGCTGCCGGCGATCCGGGTCACGTCTCGCACGCCCGGCCCGGAGAGGGCGAGCTGATCGACCGGAGCGTTGGCCAGGCGACCGGCGACCAGCGCCGACATCAGGTGCGGCAGGTGCGAGGTCCGCGCCACGGCGGCGTCGTGCTCGTCCGGCGCCAGTTCCAGCGGTACGCCGCCACAGAGCTCGACCAGTTCGCGCACCAGCGCCACGGCCGGTTCCGGCGCCCGCTCGTGCGGCGTGATCGCCCACGGTCGTCCCTCGAAGAGGGTGCCGGACGCAGTCAGCGGGCCCGAGCGCTCGCTGCCGGCCATCGGGTGGCTGCCCACGTAGCGGTCGACCGCGTCCGGGGCCACGGAGAGGACATGGTCCAGTGGCTGGGACTTGACCGAGCCGACGTCGGTGACGACGGCGTCCGTGGTGGTGAGTGCGCCGGCGATCACGGGGCCCAGATGGTCCGGCGGGACCGCCACCACGACCAGCTGCACCGGCTCACCGTGGTGTTCGATGCCGGCGCCGAGCCCGCTCGCGGTGCGGATGTGTTCCCGGTTCGGGTCGCTGAGGAAGACCTCCACCCGGTGGCGGCGCAGGGCCAGCGCCAGGGAGGTGCCGAGCAGGCCGGCGCCGACGACCAGGACGGGACCGGTCAGGTCGCCCCGGGGCATGTCACTCATCCGCGTCGGGGACCTCGCGGACCCGGGACAGGTCACGGCGCAGGTGGGCGGCGCCGTGCAGGTAGACGTGGGTGATGTCCTTGCGGGGCAGGTCGGTCTCGACGTGCGCCATCATCCGGACCACGCGCGGCATCGAGTTGCCGATCTCCAGTTCGCGGGCGCAGATCAGCGGCACCTCGTCGAATCCGAGCTGGCGGGCGGCGTACGCCGGGAACTCGGAGTTGAGGTCGTCGGTGGCCGTGAAGATCACGGAGATGAAGTCATCGACGGTGAATCCGTTGGAGGTCATCACGTCGGTGACCATCTCGGCCACCCGTTCGAGCATGTGCTCGCGGGTGTCCGTCTCGAGCTGCGTGGCCCCACGCACGGCCCGTACCGCCACGGCGACGTCCTTCCTGGAACTTCTCTGCTTGCCCGCACAGGTTAGTACGCCGCCGCGGCACTCAGTGCGGCTGGTAGTCGCCGAACGACCACTGGTTGCCGTCGGGGTCGGCAACGGTGCCGCCGCGACCGCCGTACCCCTGGTCCTGCATCGGCTGCACCACGGTGCCCCCGGCGGCCAGCGCCGCCTCGAAGACGGCGTCCGGGTCGTCGACGACCAGGTAGATGCCCGCCGTGCCGACACGTGAGGATCCCACGGCGTCCTCGCGCTCGGAGCCGAACATCAGCCCTCCGTGCCCGTCGGGTGAGACCCACTCGGCGTGCGCGACCAGCGAGGGATCCGCCTCGTCGCGGTACGCCGCGTGCTCGGTGAAGCCGAGCGCGGTCAGGAAGGCGGTCATCGCCTCCAGGTCGCGCACGGTGATGCAGTCCCAGAACCTGATCTCGCCGATGCCCATGGCCCGACGCTACGCCTCACAGTCGCGCGGAGTCGAGCAGTGTGCCGAGTTCGTCGCTGGTGAGTTCACGCAGCGCACCGGGCTTGAGGCCGGCCAGCGGGATCGGCCCGATCGCGGTCCGGGTGAGGCGGCGTACCGGGTGCCCGACCTGGTCGAGGAGTCGGCGCACGATCCGGTTGCGTCCCTCGTGGATCACCAGTTCGACGATGCTGCGCCCACGGGCCCCGCCCTGGCCCTCGGAGACCAGGCGGGACGAGGTCACCTCGACCGGGCCGTCCTCGAGCACCACGCCGTCGCGCAGCGCCTGCAGGGTCTCCCGGGTGACGGCACCGTCCACCTCGGCGACGTAGGTCTTGGTCAGTTCGTACGACGGGTGGGCCACCTTCTGGGCGAAGTCGCCGTCGTTGGTGAGCAGGATCAGCCCGGAGGTGTCGGTGTCGAGGCGCCCCACGTGGAAGAGTCGCTCGGGGCGATCGGCGACGTGGTCGGCCAGCGTCGCGCGTCCTTCGGGGTCGGACATCGTGGAGACCACGCCGCGGGGCTTGTTCAGGACCAGGTAGACGTGCGGGCTGATCGGCGGCAACCGCTTGCCGTCCACCCTGACCACGGCGGTGCGCGGATCGATCTTGGTGCCCAGGCGGGTGACGACCTCACCGTCGACACTGACCAGCCCGTCGAGCATGAGTTCCTCGCACTTGCGCCGCGAGGCCACCCCGGACTGGGCCAGGTGCTTCTGCAGGCGGACCAGCCCCTCCTCCGCCGGTACGTCGTTCACTCGGCCGCTCCGGCAACGGGAGCTTCCACCTGCCCCGACAGCGCGGCCAGGTCCTCCTCCATGTCCTCCATCTCGGGCAGGAACGGTGCCAGTTCGGGCAGTTCGTCCAGGTCGGTGATGCCGATCCGCTCCAGGAAGTAGGACGTGGTCCGGTAGAGGTTGGCGCCCGTCTCGGCGTCCTGTCCGGCCTCCTCGACCAGGCCGCGGGTGAGCAGCGTCCGCATCACTCCGTCGACGTTGACCCCGCGGATGGCCGAGACCCGGGCCCGGGAGACGGGCTGCCGGTAGGCGACCACGGCCAGCGTCTCCAGGGCTGCCTGGGTGAGCCGCGCCTGTTGTCCTTCGAGGACGAACCCTTCCACCACGGGCGCATACGCCTCGCGGGTGTAGTAGCGCCAGCCACCGGCGACGTTGCGCAACTCGAAGCCGCGCCCCTGCTCGTCGTACTCGGTGGCCAGGGCGGCCAGCGCCGCCGCGACCTCGTCGACCCGGTGGCCGACAGCAGAGGCCAGGGTGACCTGGTCCAGCGGCTGGTCGGCGACCATCAGCACGGCCTCCAGCGCAGGGCGCAACTCGGCGACGGGTACGTCGAGGGTCTCGCTCGCTTCCTCGACGTCCTGGTGCTCACTCATCGCTCTCCTCCTCGTCGGCCTGCCCGGTGGGCTGCGGTTCCGTCCCGGCCTGCTCGGGTGGGGCACCGTCGAACTCGTCGCTGATCTCGAACTCGCTGTCCTCGGCGCCGGTCCAGCGCACCGACAACTCCCCCAGCGGGGTGGCCTGGTCGAAGGCCACCGCCCCCTCGCGGAAGAGTTCGAGCAGCGAGAGGAACCGGGCCACCGTGGTCAGCGTGTCCGGTGAGTCGCCGCACAGTGCACGGAAGGTCATCGTGCCGTGGCTGCGCAGGCGGTCGACCACGATCGCTGCCTGCTCCTTGACCGAGACCTTGGCGGCGTGGGGGTGTTGCAGGGAGAGTTCCAGGACCGGCTTGGGCGCCATCGCCTTCGCTGCCATCCGGGCGAACTGCTCCAGGCCGATCCCGATCAGCACCTCCGGCAGCAGCGTGGCGAAGCGTTCCTCCATGCCGACCGCACGCGGGAAGCGGCGGGTCTCATCCGCCAACCGCTGCTCGAGCACGCTGGCCACCTGCTTGAAGGCCTTGTACTGCATCAGCCGGGCGAAGAGCAGGTCGCGCGCCTCGAGCAGGGCCAGGTCCTCCTCGTCCTCGACGTCGCCCTGGGGCAGCAGCCGGGCCGCCTTCAGGTCCAGCAGGGTGGCGGCAACGAGCAGGAACGACGAGGTCTGCTCCAGGTCCCAGACCTTGCCGCCCGCCTTGACGTGGGCGATGAACTCGTCGGTGACCACCGAGAGGGCGACCTCGGTGATGTCGAGCTTGTGCTTGGCGATCAGGTTGAGCAGCAGGTCGAAGGGGCCCTCGAAGTTGTCCAGGTGGACGGCGAACCCGCCCGCTGCCTCCGCGGCCTCCCCGGACTGCGCCTCGGCCTCCGGTACGACGGGGGCCTGGCTCACGTTTCCCTCAGCCGGGCCACCACTTCGGAGGCGTCGCCGTTCTCCTCGAAGTCGGCCAGCGCCATCGCGATGGCGGCCCGCACGAGGCGACCCCGGTCGACGGCCTTGCCCGTGGAGCGGCGCATCGAGAGCCGGGCGTGCTCGAGCTCGAGCAACTCCTCGGAGGTGATGTAGACGGTCATCTTCTCGTCGTGGCGCACGCGCCCGCTCGCCTTGCGCCGGGACGGGCCGCTCGCCCGCTCACTCGTGGCATCCGTCGGGTCCGGTGCCGCGGCGAGCTTCGGTGCTGCAGGCTCGGCATCGGTGGTGTCCGAGGTCGGTCGGAAGAGGTCGTCAGCCGCGGGCAGACTCACTCGACGGGACACGCGCGAGCACCTCCTTGGCGAGTTGTCGATAGGACTCCGCCCCGGCCGAGGAGGAGGCATAGCTGGTGATCGGCTCGCCGGCGACGGTGGAGTCGGAGAACTTGACCGTCCTGCGGATGACGGTGTGGAAGACCTTGTCCCCCCATGCCTGGACGAGGCGTTCCATCACCTCACGGCTGTGCAGGGTGCGCCCGTCGAACATGGTGCCCAGGACGCCGTCGATCTCCAGGCGCGGGTTGAGCCGCTCCTTGACCTTGTCGATGGTGGTCTTGAGCAGGGCCACCCCGCGCAGCGCGAAGTATTCGCACTCCAGCGGCACGATGACGCCGTCGGAGGCCGTCAGTGCGTTGACGGTGAGCAGGCCCAGGGAGGGCTGGCAGTCGATCAGGATCACGTCGTAGGAGTCGACCGCCGGGGCGAGCACCCGCTGCAGGGTCTGCTCACGGGCCACCTCGTGCACCAGTTGCACCTCGGCAGCAGACAGGTCGATGTTCGACGGCAACAGGTCCATCCCCGGCACGCCGGACTCCACGACGACCTCGTCGAAGGTGGTCTCGCGGTCCATCAGCAGGTTGTAGACGCTGAGTTCCATCTCGTGCGGGTTGAGGCCCAGGCCGACCGAGAGCGATCCCTGCGGGTCGAAGTCGACCAGCAGCACCTTGCGGCCGAGTTCGGCCAGTGCTGCACCCAGGTTGATCGTGGTGGTGGTCTTGCCGACCCCACCCTTCTGGTTGCACATCGAGATAACCCGGGCCTTGGCGCCGGTCACGACCGGCCCCGGTTCGGGAAGGTCGGGCATCGGGCGGCCGGTCGGGCCGAGGACCACCTCGGGCGTCGGCTCGGGCTCCGGGCGGGGCCGGAACTGCACGGGATCGCTCACGTTCGTCTCTCCTGGGGAAGTAGGAGGGTGGACCTTGGGCGGCATCTGCGGAGCGCTGGTGCCGACCGGGCCTGGCATTCCCGAGAATCCTCCGCCACCGTTCACACGTGCTCCCTTGGCTCCACTTGTCTTTGTCGACTCGGCGACAAGTGTCCGGGCCGTGGTGGCGACTCTAGGGCCGCAGGTCACGCGGGAACAAGGCGGGGTGGCAGATCATCGGCGCCGCGACGAAATCTGTGCATGGGGTGTGCACAGGGGCGCGCTCAACTGCACAACGCAACCATAATCTGTGCACAAACCTGTGGATGAACGGCCCGCTCCCGGGGGCTCACAACCGGCGCATCCCGACGGAGGTGACCACGGCGCGACCCACCTCGTCGGAGGCGTCCAGGTCGACGCTCGCCTCGATCACCCAGTCGTGGTGTCCCTCGGGGTCGTCGATCACCTGGCGCACCTGCCAGGTGCGTCCCTCGACGCTGACCTGCAGCAGCGACGGGCCACGCGCGTCCCCGGCGGTGCCGATCGAGTCGTGCTCGGCGTAGTACTCCTCCAGCGCGTCGTCCCACGCGCTGCGGGTCATCCCCACCTCGCGTGGCGGATCGAAGAGGTCGGCTGTCTCCCGCTCGGCGCGCATCAGCCCGTCCAGGTCGTCGCGTGCCGCGAGCAGCACCCGGTTGAACATCGCGTTGCGCACCATCACCCGGAACGGTCGTTCCTGGGAGGTCAGCGGTCGCGGGGGCGCCGGCTCCCGGTCGGCCTCGACCACCCGGTCCGGGTCGGTGAGCGCCTCCCACTCGTCCAGCAGTGAGGAGTCGGTCTGGCGCACGGTCTCGCCGAGCCATTCGACGAGGTCCTCCAGTTCGGGCGTGCGGTGTGCCTGGGGCACCGTGTGGCGCAGGGTGCGGTAGGCGTCGGTGAGATAGCGCAGCACCAGCCCCTCGGAGCGACCGAGCTGATAGCGGCCGACGAAGTCGGTGAACCCCATCGCCTGCTGGTACATCTCGCGCACGATCGACTTCGGCTCGAGCCCGTCCTCGGGCAGCCACGGGTGGGCGCCGCGATAGATCTCGTACGTCGCCCCAAGCAGTTCCGCCAGCGGTTGCGGCCAGGTGATCTCCTCCAGCAGCGCCATCCGTTCGTCGTACTCGATGCCGTCGGCCTTCATCTCGGCCACCGCCTCGCCGCGGGCAGCGTTCTGCTGGGCGAAGAGGATCTGGCGCGGCGCCTCGAGCACGGCCTCGATGACCGAGACGATGTCGAGGGTGTGGTCCGCCTCCTCCGGGTCCAGCACGTCGAGCGCCTCGAGGGCGAAGTGGGCCAGCGGTTGGTTGAGCGCGAAGTCGTCGGCGAGCGCCTCGGTGAGCACGTAGCGGCGGCCGAACCCGTCCGGCTCGTCCAGCCGGGCCAGCACGCCCGAGGCCACCAGGGACCGGGCCAGGCGCAGCGCCCGCCGGATCAGGCGGACCCGGTTGCGGGGCTCCTCGTGGTTGTCGCGCAGCAGGTCACGCATCACCGCGAAGGCGTCGGCCTCACGGGCCACCACGTTGAGCAGCATCGCGTTGTCCACCCGCATCCGCGACACCAGCGGTTCCGGGGTCCCCTCGACCAGGCGGGTGAACGTCTCCTCGCTCCACACCACGGTGCCCTCGGGCGGCTTGCGCAACTGCGCCTTGGACTTCTTCTTCGGATTCGCCGCGTTCTTCGCTGCCGCCTTCGCCTTGGCCCGCTCGTTCTCGATGACGTGCTCGGGCGCCTGGACCACGACGTATCCGGCCGTGTCGAAGCCGGCCCGCCCGGCCCGTCCGGCGATCTGCTGGAACTCGCGCACCCGCAGGATCCGCTGCCGGCTGCCGTCGAACTTGGCCAGTCCGGTGAAGAGCACCGTCCGGATCGGCACGTTGATGCCGACGCCCAGGGTGTCGGTGCCGCAGATCACCTTGAGCAGTCCGTCCTGGGCCAGTTGCTCCACCAGGCGTCGATACTTCGGCAGCATCCCGGCATGGTGGACGCCGATCCCGTTGCGGACCAGCCGCGAGAGGACCCGCCCGAACCCGGCCCCGAAGCGGAAGGCGCCGATCCGTGCGGCGATCGCCGCCTTCTCCTCCGCATCGACCAGCTTGCCGACCAGGCCCGAGGAGGGCAGCACCAGGGTGTTGGCGTGGGCGACGGCGTCCTTCTGGGTGAAGTGGACGACGTACGCCGGCACCTGGCGGGTCTCGACCAGCTCGGACAGGGTCTCGGCCAGCGGCGTCAGCGCCCAGGTGAAGGTGAGTGGCACCGGCCGTTCGGCGTCGTCGACCAGCGCCGTCTCCCGCCCGGTGCGGCGGGTGAGGTCGTCGACGAACGCCGAGACGTCGCCCAGGGTGGCCGACATCAACAGGAACTGGGCCTGCGGCAGCGCCAGCAGCGGCACCTGCCAGGCCCAGCCCCGGTCCGGCTCGGAGTAGAAGTGGAACTCGTCCATGATCACCGTGCCGACGTCGGCCTGCTCGCCCTCGCGCAGGGCGATGTTGGCCAGCACTTCGGCCGTGCAGGCGATGATCGGGGCGTCGGGGTTCACCGCGGCGTCGCCGGTGAGCATGCCGACGTTCTCCGCACCGAAGATGGCACACAGGTCGAAGAACTTCTCGCTGACCAGTGCCTTGATCGGTGCGGTGTAGAAGCTGATCCGGTCGGTGCACAGCGCCGCGAAGTGGGCGCCCAGGGCCACCATCGACTTCCCGGAACCGGTCGGCGTGGCCAGGATGACGTTGTTGCCGGAGAAGAGCTCGATCACCGCCTCGTCCTGGTGCGGGTAGAGCTCGGTGCCCCGGCTGCCCGCCCACGCGGTGAACCCGTCGTAGAGGGAGTCCGGGTCGGTGGCGCCCGCGTAGTTGCCAAGCCGGTCCGCCGGCTGCGCGCCGCTCATCCGCGTGCCCGGGGATGCGCCGTCGCGAACACCTCGCGCAGGTTGTCGACGGTGACCAGGGTGTAGACCTGCGTCGTGGTCACCGACGCGTGCCCCAGCAGTTCCTGGACCACGCGGACGTCGGCGCCGCCGTCGAGCAGGTGGGTGGCGAACGAGTGGCGCAGCGTGTGCGGCGAGACGTCCCGGGTGATCCCGGCGCGCTCGGCCGTCTTGACCAGCACCGTCCACGCACTCTGGCGGGAGAGCCGGCCGCCGCGGGAGTTGAGGAAGAGTGCGGGCCCTCCCCGGCCGTCACCGACCAGGCTGGTCCGGGCCCCTTCGACGTACGTCGTCACTGCCTCGCGGGCATAGGAGCCGACCGGGACGATCCGTTCCTTGCCGCCCTTGCCGCGCAACCGGACCACGCCCTCGACCAGGTCCAGGTCGTCGATGTCGAGCCCGATCGCCTCGGAGATCCGGGCCCCGGTCCCGTAGAGCACCTCGAGCAGGGCACGGTCCCGGTGGGCCAGCGCGGTCCCCGGCGCACCGGCAGCATCCAGGAGCGCCTCGACGTCCGAGAGCGGCAACGCCTTCGGCAGGCGCTTCGCCGGTGCCGGTGGCTTGACCGCTGCGGCCGGGTCGGACTCGGCCAGTCCGTCCATCACGGCGAACTTGTGGAAGCCGCGTGCCGCGACCACGGCCCGCGCGGCGGAGGTGGATCCCAGCGGTGGGTGGTCGGCGTCGCCCTCGCGCAGCCGGACCAGGAAGTCGGAGACCACCTGTTCGGTGACGGAGTCGAGGTCCTCGATGCCGCGCTCGCGGAGGTGGGAGCGGTAGCGCTTGAGGTCACGGCGGTAGGACAGCAGCGTGTTCTCGGCCAGTCCCCGTTCCACCGCCAGGTGGTCCAGGTAGGTCCGCATCGCGAGGTCGATCGGATCAGCGCCCACCTGTGCTCCTCGCCGGGCCGCTCCCGAAGCGGGCATCATGGGCGAGCACTGCGAGCGCCACCGGACCGTCGGCAACGCGACCGTCGAGGATCGCCTCGCGCAGTTCGGCCAGCGGCACCCACAGCGGTTCCATGTCGGCCTCCTCGTGCTCGAGGACGAAGTCACCGCGATCGGCGTGGGAGAGCCCGCGGGCCAGGTAGAAGTGGTGGCGCTCGGCCGACACACCGGGCGATGCCCACACCGAGAGCAGGTGGTGCCACTCGCTGGCCTCGAGTTCCCCCTCTTCCCGCAGTTCGCGCACCGCCACGTCGAGGGGGTCCTCGCCGTCGTGGTCACAGACGCCGGCGGGCAACTCCACGAACCGCCGCTGGGCGGGGTGGCGGTATTGCCGGATGCAGAAGACCCGTTCCTCGTCGTCGATGGCCAGCACCATCACCGCACCGGGATGCTCGACGACCAGGCGCCGGAACGACGGCCCGTCGGGATCGTCCGGGGCCTGCACCTGGTCGGTGCGGAAGGCGACCACCCAGTCGTCGCGGTGCAGGTCCGTCGAGGAGACGACGGGCCAGGACTCGGGCTGGTCAGCAAGCTTCGACATGACCGCAGGCTATCGCCGTACGCCGCGAGGCTCCGGCACGCCTCGTCCCTCCGATCAGTCCTCGATCGGGATGAGCAGCTCGCGCTGGCGCTCGATGGCCGCACCGATCAAGCCGGCAAAGAGCGGGTGCGCCTTCGTCGGGCGCGACTTGAGCTCCGGGTGGGCCTGGGTCGAGACGTAGTAGGGGTGCACCTCGCGGGGCAGCTCCACGAACTCGACCAGGTTGTTGTCCGGCGACGTCCCGGAGAAGACCAGTCCGGCGGCCTCCAGCCGGTCACGGTAGGAGTTGTTCACCTCGTACCGGTGGCGGTGGCGCTCCTCGACCTTGGTCTCGCCGTACGCCGCGTGGACCACCGAGCCTTCCTTGAGCACGGCCGGGTAGAGGCCCAGGCGCATGGTGCCGCCCAGGTCGCCGGCGCCCTCGACGAAGGACTTCTGCTCCTCCATCGTTGCGATCACCGGTTCGGTGGTCTCCGGGTCGAACTCGGTCGAGGCCGCATCGGCCAGGCCCAGTTCGGTGCGGGCGTACTCGATGACCATGCACTGCAGCCCCAGACAGATGCCCAGGGTCGGGATCTGGTGGTTGCGCGCGTACGTCAGCGCACCCAGCTTCCCCTCGAGCCCGCGGATGCCGAACCCGCCGGGGACCAGGATGGCGTCCATCTCGGAGAGGTGGCGTGCCGCGCCCTGCTCGGTGGCGCACTCGTCGGAGGCGATCCACTCGATGTTGACCTTCGCCTCGTGCGCGAAGCCACCGGCCCGCAGCGCCTCCGCGATGGAGAGGTAGGCGTCGGGCAGGTCGATGTACTTGCCGACCAGGCCGACGGTGACCTCCTCGGCCGGGTGGTGCACCCGACGGAGCAGGTCGTCCCAGACCGTCCAGTCGACGTCACGGAAGGGAAGGTTGAGGCGGCGGACCAGGTAGGCGTCGAGGCCCTCGGCGTGGATCACCTTCGGGATGTCATAGATCGACGGGGCGTCCGCGCAGTTGATCACTGCCTCGGTCTCCACGTCGCACATCAGCGAGATCTTGTTCTTGATCGACTGCGGCACCTCGCGGTCAGAGCGGAGCACGATCGCGTCGGGCTGGATGCCGATCGAGCGCAGCGCGGCGACGGAGTGCTGGGTCGGCTTGGTCTTCAACTCCCCCGACGGCCCGAGGTACGGCACCAGGGAGACGTGGAGGAAGAAGCAGTTGTCGCGCCCGATGTCGTGGCGCACCTGGCGGGCAGCCTCCAGGAACGGCAGCGACTCGATGTCGCCGACGGTGCCACCGATCTCGGTGATCACGACGTCGACGTGGCCGCCGTCGTCCTCGCCGCCCATCGCCCGGATCCGGTCCTTGATCTCGTTGGTGATGTGCGGGATCACCTGGACCGTGTCGCCCAGGTAGTCACCGCGGCGCTCCTTGGCGATCACCGACGAATAGACCTGGCCGGTGGTCACGTTCGCGATCGCATTCAGGTCGGTGTCGAGGAAGCGCTCGTAGTGCCCGATGTCGAGGTCGGTCTCGGCGCCGTCGTTGGTGACGAAGACCTCTCCGTGCTGGAACGGGTTCATCGTGCCCGGGTCCACGTTGAGGTAGGGATCGAGCTTCTGCATGGTGACCCGCAGCCCTCGGGACTTCAGCAGGTTTCCCAGGCTCGAGGCCGTGAGCCCCTTGCCGAGGGAGGACGCGACGCCTCCGGTGACGAAGACGTGCTTGGTCGGCGCCGATGAGGCCAAGGAGAACTCCCGCTGTCAGACTGGATGAATGGATCCTCTGCTACGGGGTTCCAGTCTACCAACGCGGAACCCCCTGCTGGCAATCAGCCGCGCGGAAGTGGACCGTCCTCGCCGTTGGCGCCGAACTGCCCAGTGTTGCCGTCCTGCATCCTGCCCAGGGCATAGGCCGCGACGACCTGGCCGGTCCGTGACTGGACGGAGTCGACGGAGGAGGCCGCCTCGGTGAACTCCGCGTTCTCCCGCAGCACCTTGAGGATGCCGGTGCTGCCGGTGTCGGTGGTGCCGGCGACGACGACGGCCTTGCTGGTGGTGGCCATGCCGGCGAAGAGCGAGGCGAGGAGCTTGTCGCTGCCGTCGTCGCTGGGCGGCTCCGAGCCGAGGACCACCACGATCACGTCGGCCCGTGCGTCTCCGCCCGAGGTGACGGTGAACATCTCGGCGCCGGTGAGGCTGCTGCGCACGCTGGTGGCGTCCTCGTCGACCCCACGCTCGTCGTCCCCGGTGGCGATCGCGCGGCTGATCAGGCCGCCCATGCGGACATAGGTGGTTGCCCCGTCTGCGACACCCGGCGAGGCCAGCGTCTCGAGCAACTGGGAGCCGAGCGTGTCCACCAGGGGCTTGTTGTCGGCGCCGATCAGGGCTGGCTGGATCGCATAGGTGCCGGCGACGACGCCCTCGGCGCGGTTGATCTGCTCGGTGAGGCCCTCCACCACGGCGGAACTGGCGCCCGGCATGGTCACGATGGCGACGCGGGTGTCGGCCAGCACCCCGCTGAGGTCGGCCGGGACCACGGCGTTGCCGAACGCCTCCTGGAACTCGGTCACCTGCTGGATGCGGTCCAGGTCCTTGGTGAGCTTTTCGTTCTCGGCGCTGACCCGCTCATTGGCCTCGTCGGAACTGCGTCCGAACTCGGAGAGCGGGCCGCCCCCGAGGGCGACCCCGACGGCCAGGGCGAGGAAGACCGCCACGATGGTGACGACGTGGTAGCGGAACGAGATCACGTTACGAGTCCTTTGATGCGTTCGTAGAGGTCGATGAAGAGCCCGTCCAGGTCATCGAGCCACTCCTGGCCCACGGGCGTCACCGCGATGGCGGCGGCCAGGGCGATGACCCCGACCAGCAACACCAGGAAGACATGGATCGGCTGGACCCGTCCGGAGTAGACCTCCGGCAGGGCCCGGGCGTCGACCAGCCGCGGACCGACCTTGAGCCGGGCCAGGAAGGTCGAGGCGAGTCCGCCGCGCTGGCGGTCCAGGAAGTCCTCGAGCGTGGCGTGCACGCCGACGCCGACGATCAGGGCAGCGTGCCCGCCGGCTGCCAGCAGGAGGGCGGCGTCCTCGGCGCTGGCACTGGTCTCGAAGAGCAACGGACGTACGCCGAGCCGCTCCAGGGAGTCGGTCGGGGTCTTCCCGGCACCGCGATCGACCAGGACCACGACGTCACCAGCGGCCTTCAGCGCCTTCGCCGAGAGGCGGGTCTCCACGCTCTGCGAGCTCTGCGGCGAGCTGAGCACGATCACGTCCGGCTTGTGGCCGTGCGAGCGCAGCACGTCGGCAGCCGAGTCCACGGCCACCAGGATCGGCCGCTGCTCGCGCAGGTAGCGCTTGATGCCGCGCAACTCCTCCTCCAGGTCCGGGCCGGAGACGACCACGGCGACGGCCTTGTCGCCCAGGTCGACGTTGAGGTCCGGCATGCCCTTGCCGTGCAGGAGGAGTTCCTCTTCGCGGCGCAGGAACTCGGTGGAGTTGTGGTTGAAGTTCTCCAGCTGCGTGGTCATCCCGCCGCGGGCTGCACCGAGCTCGCGGGCCAGGCGCCGCTGGTCGAGCAGGTCGCCGGCGGCGACCTCCTCCCCCGCGACGAAGAGCTTTCCCTCATGCAGGCGCACTTCGCGGCCGTCACGGACCAGCCCGAGGGTGTCGGCGCCGACGTTGTCGACCAGGGTGATCCCGGCCGCGAGCAGCACTTCAGGCCCCTGGGCGGGATAGCGCCCGGAGACGAAGCTGGTGACGTTCACCACCGCCGCCACCTCGGCGTCGACGAGTTGCCGTGCCGTGGCGCGGTCCATGTCGAGGTGGTCGAGGACGACGATGTCGCCCGGCTGGAGCCGGGCGAGGAGGGTGCGGGTCTGGCGATCCACCCGGGCCGTGGCGACGATCCCGGGGGGCGCCTGGTCTGGGGCGCGACGCGTAGGCAACTTCATGACCGCTCGATGGTCGCACGTCGCACCACGCCATCCGGGGATCCACCCGTGCGGCGTGGCGCACGTCCCGACGGGCTCAGCGGGCGGCGCGGGCTGCCTCGAGGAGCTCCTGGGCGTGGGCCAGCGCGGTGTCGGAGTCCTCCATGCCGGCGAGCATCCGCGACAGTTCGCGCACCCGGTCGTCCTCGGCCAGCCGGGTCAGGCCCGAGGTGGTCACCGTCCCGTCCTGGGCCTTGGCCACCACGACGTGGTGATCGGCGTACGCCGCGACCTGGGGCAGGTGGGTCACCACCAGCACCTGCGAAGTGCGCGCCAACCGTGCCAGGCGGCGTCCGATCTCCACCGCTGCCTTGCCACCGACGCCGGAATCGACCTCGTCGAAGACGAACGTGGGCACCGGGTTGGTCTCGGCCAGGGAGACCTCGATCGCCAGCATCACCCGGGAGAGCTCACCCCCGGACGCGCCTTTGTCCAGCGGGCGTGGATCGGCGCCGGCGTTGGCGGCGAGGAGGATCTCGACCTCGTCGATCCCGGATGCGGTGTGGCGCACCCACTCCTTGCCGATGCGCAGTGGCGCCCCGGGCGCATCGGAGTGCTCCGGGTCCTCCTCGGGGGCGTCGGCCACCATCCGCCGCACCTCGATGGTGACGCGTGCGTGCGGCATGGCCAGACCGGTGAGTTCATCGCTGACCAGCTCGGCCAGTTGCTGGGCGGCCTCGGCACGGGCGTCGCTGAGCGCGGCACCGGCCTCACTGAGTCGTGCCCGCAACCCGGTACGCCGCGAGCGCAGTTCGCTGACCCGGTCGTCGGTGCCGTCCAGGTCGAGCAACTTGCGGCTGGCCTCCTGTGACCAGGCGAGTACGTCGTCGATCGTCTCGCCGTACTTGCGCTGCAGCCCGGTCAGGGCGGCCCGGCGCTCGGAGACGGCGGCGAGGCGGCCCGGGTCGGTCTCCAGGCCCGAGGCATAGGAGGCGACGTCGGCCGCGACGTCGGAGAGCAGGTAGCTGACCTCGGCCAGCCGGTCGGCCAGTTCTGCGGCGGCCGGGTCGTGGTCACGGACGCCTTCGAGCAGTTGCCGGGCAGTCCCGGTGGCGCCGAGGGCGTCCGGTGCACCCTGGTCGGAGGAGAGTGCTTCGCGCGCCTGCTCGGCCGCGGTGCGCAGGGTGTCGGCGAATCCCAGCCGGCTCTCCTCGGCCGCGAGGGCGGCGTCCTCACCGGGCTCCGGTTCCACTGCCGCGATCTCCTCGAGGCCGAAGCGGAGCAGGTCGGCTTCCCGGGCCCGCTCCCGGGCCGAGGCAAGGACCTCGGTGAGTTCGGACTCGGTGGCGACCAGATCGGCATGGAGGGTGCTCCACTCCTCGATGAGCCCGGCGACCCGGTCGCCGCCGAAGAGGTCGAGGGCGCGTCGTTGGGCACTGGCCCGGAGCAGGCGGTGCTGGTCGGACTGGCCGTGGACGGCGACCATCCCGTCGGTGACGGCGCCGAGCTGGGTGACCGGCACCGAGGCACCGCCGACGAAGGCACGGGAGCGTCCCTCGGCGGAGATGTTGCGGGCCAGCAGGACGCGTCCGTCCTCCACCTCGCCGCCGCGGTCCTCGACCTGGTCGGCAAGGCCGGGCAGCCGCGCGGTGTCGACGACTCCCTCGACCCGCGCCGTACGCGCACCCTTGCGGACCGCGCCGGTGTCGGCTCGCCCGCCGAGCAGCAGGCCCAGTGCGGTGACGACCATCGTCTTGCCTGCGCCGGTCTCGCCGGTGACCACGGTCAGGCCGGGGCCGAGTTCGAGGGTGGATGACTCGATCACGCCCAGGGACTGGATCCGGATCTCCTCGATCATGCTCCGTCCTCCCCCGGGGCGGCGAGCCCGAGGCGGCGCTCCCCGGCGCCGCGCCATCCCTCGACGGAGAGGCCGAACTTGGCGACCAGGCGGTCGGTGAACGGCGCCTGGTGCAGGCGCACCAGGTGGACCGGGAACTCGCCGCGGCGGACCTCGATCCGGGCCCCGGGCGGGAGGTCGACCGTACGGCGCCCGTCGCACCAGAGCACTCCTGAGCCCTCGGTGCGGGCCAGGACCTCAACGGCCAGGACGGAGGTCGGTGCCACCACGAGCGGGCGCGCGAAGAGGGCATGGGCGGAGATCGGCACCATCAGCAGGGCCTCCACGCTGGGCCAGACCACCGGGCCTCCGGCGGAGAAGTTGTACGCCGTGGAGCCGGTGGGGGTGGCGCACACGACGCCGTCGCAGCCCCACCGCGACAGCGGGCGCCCGTCGACCTCGACGACCACCTCGAGCATCCGTTCGCGGGCCGCCTTCTCCACGCTCGCCTCGTTGAGGGCGAAGGTGGAGGTGACGACCTCCTTGCCCTGGAAGACAGTCACGTCGACGGTGAGCCGCTCCTCGGTCGTGTAGTCACGGTCGATGATGGCCTGGATCGTGGTCCCGACGTGCTCGTACTCGGCCTCGGCCAGGAACCCGACGTGTCCGAGGTTGACCCCGAGCAGCGGAGTGGGGTGGCCGTGGGTGATCTCGGCAGCACGCAGGATGGTGCCGTCACCGCCGATGACCACGGCGATCTCACATCCTGCGGCGGCTTGCTCGTCGTTGGGGACGGCCTCGATCCCCCCGTTGCCGGGGACGACACCGAGATCGGCTGCCTCGCTCTCCAGCACCCGGACCAGGATCTGGTGGGCGGTCAACTTCTCCGCGAACGAACGGGCGACCGCGCAGGCATCTTCGCGTCCGGTGTGGGCGAGCAGGAGCACGCGTCGGGGGTCACTCACGGGTCCACCTTCTCACCCGGCGCCGCTGTTCCGGTCGATGCGCCCAGGGCGGCCGTCCGCTCGACCTCGGCGATGATCTCCGCCTCGCCGATGGCCGACGGTCCGCGGCGCAGCCACAGGAAGAACTCGACGTTGCCCGAGGGGCCGGGCAGCGGGCTCGTGGTGACCGCGCGCGCTCCCCAGCCGCGCTGCGCGGAGGCCGCGGCGACGTCGTTGACTGCTTCGGCACGCAGGGCGGTGGAGCGGACCACCCCTCCCTTGCCGACGCGGTCCTTGCCGACTTCGAACTGTGGCTTCACCATCAGCACCAGGTCGCCGTCGGGATGGATCACGGTGAGCAGCGCGTCGAGGACCAGGTGCAAGGAGATGAAGGAGAGGTCCCCGGTCACCAGGTCGACCGGTTCGGGGACCAGCTCCGGGGAGAGGTCGCGGATGTTGGTCCGGTCGTGCACCTGGACCCGCTCGTCGTTCTGCAGGCGCCAGGCAAGTTGCCCATAGCCGACGTCGACCGCCACGACGGCGCTCACGCCATGGCGCAGCAGGACGTCGGTGAAGCCTCCGGTGGAAGCCCCGGCGTCGAGCGCGCGGCGTCCCTTGACGGCCAGGCCCAGCGGGACGAAGGCGGCCAGCGCTCCGGCCAGCTTGTGGCCACCGCGCGAGACGTAGTCGGGGCGGTCCGGGTCCTCGATGACGACGATGGCCACATCGGTGGTCACGCCGGTGGCGGGCTTGGCGGCGAGGACGCCGTTGACCTTGACCCGGCGGGCAGCGACCAGTTCGCTCGCGTGTTCACGGGAGCGGGCCAGCTTGCGCCGGACGAGCTCGGCGTCGAGCCGGAGGCGACGAGGGGGCATCGGGGCGTGCCCTACAGGACGGCGCGCAGCTGCTCGTGGGCACGCTCGAAGACCGCGACGTGCTCGGCAACCGGCTTGTCGGCCAGCCCGTCGAGGGAGGCGAGCACGGCATCGACCGTCGCGTCGCCCGTGCCCTGGCGCGCTGGGCCGTCCGCGGACTCCGATGCGGGATGCACTGGCTGTTCGGTCATGGCTCCACCGTATCGCGATCGGCGCCTCCGGGCGTGGCGCCCGGGGGTGCCTGTGGATGAAGGCCACGCGACAGGAGTGCGGACAGGTCGTCCGCGACGTACGTCGGCCACTCGTCCGGGCCGGCCGCTGCAGCCACTGCGCGATCGGTGACGCCGGTCAGCACCAGCAGCGAGGGCAGGTTGGCTGCGTGCGCGCCGGCGATGTCGGTGTCGAGCCGGTCGCCGACCACCAGCGGGGCGACCGCCCCCATGCGGCGTACGGCCTCGTCGAAGAGCCGGGGGCCGGGCTTGCCGGCGACCAGCGGCGTGGCACCGGAGAAGCGGCTGATCATGTCGACCAGTGCACCGTGCCCGGGCGCGAGGCCGGTGGGCAGCGGAAAGGTGAGGTCGGCGTTGCAGGCCACCCACGGCGTGCCCTGGGCAACCAGGGACGCCCCGGCCAGGATGGTCCGCCAGGCAACATCCGGGCCATAGCCCGAAGCCACCGCCTGCGGGTCGTCCTCGATCGCGTCGACCGGGACCAGCCCTTCTTCGGTGAGTGCCCGGGCAAGGGCGGGGCTGCCGAGCAGGAAGACCCGGGCGCCGGGCCCCAGTCGTTCGGCGAGGATCCGGGCGGCGGCCTGGGCCGAGGTGACCACGTCACCCGGATCGGCTGCAACGCCCAGGGACGTGAGGTGGGCCGCGACCTCCTCGGGCGTCCGGCCGGCGTTGTTGGTGACGAAGGCGAGGCGCACACCGGCCTCGCGTGCGGCGCTGAGATGGTCCGGCGCACCGGGCACCGCCTCGGGTCCTACATAGACGACGCCGTCCAGGTCGAGCAGCAGCAGGTCGTGCCGGTCGACCAGGCGATCTGTGCGGTCACTTCCCATGTTTCAGCTCCTTCCCTGGCGTGCGGCGGGCAAATGTTGCGTCGTCCGCCTACGATCGGTCGAATGGAGACAGCATCAGCCCTGACCACGGAGCAGTCCGCTCCGGTCCTTGCGCTGTCCCCGTTCCGTGCCTTGCGGCTGGCGAACAGTTACGTCGGCGATCCGGTCGCGAACCGGATCTTCGCCCGACCCTATCGATCGGTGCCCGACCGGCTGCGCGAGTCGCGGCGCAAGCGCCACCTGGTCCGTGACCCGGACCCGGCCTTCTACATCCACGAATACACCTCTTCCGGCGTGACGGTGCGGGGCTTGGTCGCGAACCTGGAGCTCGGTCCGAGCGAGGCGCGGGTGCTCCCCCACGAGGACGTCCAGCCCGCCCAGGTGGACCAGCTCGCCGACCGGATGGTGGAGATGTCCCTGAACCCGGCGCCGATCCTGCTGGTGCACCGTGGTCCGGCGCAGGTGCGCAGCGTCATTGCCGAGCAGGTACGCCGCGAACCGGACCTGGTCTACACCGACCGGGCCGACCAGTTGCAGCGCATCTGGCGGCTCACTGACCCGTCCGTCCTGGACGTACTCGCCACCAGCATGGCCGCCAGCACGACCTTCATCGCCGATGGGCACCACCGGTACGCCGCAGCGCAGCGGCTGCGGGAGCGAGCTCCGGGCACGGGGTGGGAGCGGACGCTGGCCATGGTCATCGACCACGACGACACTCCCCTGCAGTTGTGCGCCATCCACCGGACGGTGCCGCGGGTCTCCCTCGACCTGGTGGCCAGCACTGCCGATACGGTGGGTGGCGTCTTCCGTCGCCACGACACCTCGCACAGCGCCCTGGCGAAGCTTGGCCGTTCCCTGGTCCTCCACGACGGGCGGGACTGGGCGACGCTCACCCCTGCTGACGCGGATCGCCTGCTGGTCTGCTGGTTGCACGAGGACGTCCTGGACGCCTGGCAGGTGCCGTCGTCACGGGTTGCCTTCCATCATTCCGCAACCGCCGCACTCGAACGCGCTGGCAGTGATGTGGCCGTGCTGCTGCCGGCGCCCTCCTTCGACAAGGTGAGTGCCTCGGCGATGTCGGGCCACCTGCTGCCGGAGAAGGCCACGTCCTTCCAGCCAAAACCGCACCTGGGCGTGATCATGCGCGAGGTACGCCAGGGCTGACGGCTCAGCCGATGAGTCGTTCGACCTCGGCTGCGCGCGCACCGGCATCGGTGATCTCGTCGCCGTCGATCGCCTCGGTGCGGTGGAACCACTCGAGCGCGTCGGCCGGCCGGTCCGCTGCGAGCAGGGTGTCGGCATACGCATAGCGCAGCCGGACCACCCAGGCGGCGCGGCTCTTGGAGTTGAGTGGCGCGTGCTCGAGGGTGCGCAGGGCAGCGTCGAACTCGCCCATGTCGCGGCGGGCACCAGCCTCGACGATCGTCATCTCCGCCTTGGCCTCGGCGGAGAAGTTCTGCACGGCGGGGCTCTTGGCCAGGGTGAGGGCACGCTCGGGGCGCCCCAGGGCGCGTTCGCAGTCGGCCATGATCGGCAGGTACGCCGTGACACCGTTCATCCGCTTCGCGGCCCGGAGTTCGGAGAGCGCCTCGGCGTACTCCCCCGCTGCGTACGCCGCCTCACCGCACGCTTCACGTACGACGGCCAACCGGGATGCACGGGATCGGGCTGCCAGCGTGTGCTCATAGGCAGTCTTGGGATCGGAGTCGATCACCTCTCCGGCCGCGGCAAGGTGACGCGCCACCCTCGCCGCCAGCTTCTCCGGGAGCCCCTTCAACTGGGCGATGACGGAGCGGTCGAGTTCCTTGCCGGTGATGTGCTCGGGGATCTCCGGGCCGTCATAGCGGCGCTGTTCCTCGGTGCGCGGACCACGCTCCGGGCGCCGCGACGGATCCCGGCTCCACGCGCGGGCGCCGCCCTGGCCGCGCCCACTGGACGACGTGCCCTTGCGGTTGCGATCGCCACGGCCCGAACCATCGCGGCCGCCGCCGTTACGACCAGCACCCCCGCGGCCCGACTCGCCTCGTCCCGAAGATCCTGGACGACGGCGTGAACTCTCGGACATGTGGTGCTTCCTTTCGGCGGGTGCGTGCCAAGTCTGGCAGATGCATGGGGACAAATGCGTAAAGGCCACCTCGAGACGAGGTGGCCTTTACGAAAGTAATGTCCGGCGACGTCCTACTCTCCCACAACCTCCCGGTTGCAGTACCATCGGCGCTGAGAGGCTTAACTTCCGGGTTCGGAATGGAGCCGGGTGTTTCCCTCTCGCTATGGCCGCCGAAACTCTATGGAGTTAGATCAACCAACTCTCAAGTCTCGTGACTTTCGAATCGGTTCCCGACCGTAACTCGGGAACCACACAGTGGACGCGCAACATCTTTGAGGGACAAGCCCTCGGTCTATTAGTACCGGTCAGCTAGGCATTACTGCTGTACACTTCCGGCCTATCAACCCAGTAGTCTACTGGGGACCTTACCCGGTTAACCCGGTGGGAAACCTCATCTTGAAACGTGCTTCCCGCTTAGATGCATTCAGCGGTTATCACTTCCGAACGTAGCTAACCAGCCGTGCTCCTGGCGGAACAACTGGCACACCAGAGGTTCGTCCACCCCGGTCCTCTCGTACTAGGGGCAGCCTTTCTCAAGTTTCCTGCGCGCGCGGCGGATAGGGACCGAACTGTCTCACGACGTTCTAAACCCAGCTCGCGTGCCGCTTTAATGGGCGAACAGCCCAACCCTTGGGACCTACTCCGGCCCCAGGATGCGACGAGCCGACATCGAGGTGCCAAACCATCCCGTCGATATGGACTCTTGGGGAAGATCAGCCTGTTATCCCCGGGGTACCTTTTATCCGTTGAGCGACGCCGCTTCCACATGCCAGCGCCGGATCACTAGTTCCGACTTTCGTCCCTGCTCGAGTTGTCACTCTCACAGTCAAGCTCCCTTGTGCACTTACACTCGAAACCTGATTGCCAACCAGGCTGAGGGAACCTTTGAGCGCCTCCGTTACATTTTAGGAGGCAACCGCCCCAGTTAAACTACCCATCAGGCACTGTCCCTGATCCGGATAACGGACCTAGGTTAGACATCTAGTACGACCAGAGTGGTATTTCAACGTTGACTCCACCTGAACTGGCGTCCAAGCTTCACAGTCTCCCACCTATCCTACACAAGCCGAACCAAACACCAATACCAAACTATAGTAAAGGTCCCGGGGTCTTTCCGTCCTGCCGCGCGTAACGAGCATCTTTACTCGTACTGCAATTTCGCCGAGTCCATGGTTGAGACAGCGCCCAAGTCGTTACTCCATTCGTGCAGGTCGGAACTTACCCGACAAGGAATTTCGCTACCTTAGGATGGTTATAGTTACCACCGCCGTTTACTGGGGCTTAAGTTCTCCGCTTCGATCCGAAGATCTAACAGGTCCCCTTAACCTTCCAGCACCGGGCAGGAGTCAGTCCGTATACATCGTCTTACAACTTCGCACGGACCTGTGTTTTTAGTAAACAGTCGCTTGGGCCTGGTCTCTGCGGCCATCATCGCTTCCAGGAGCAAGTCCCTTCACGAATCCGGCCCCCCTTCTCCCGAAGTTACGGGGGTATTTTGCCGAGTTCCTTAACCATGGTTCACTCGATCGCCTTGGTATTCTCTACCTGATCACCTGAGTCGGTTTGGGGTACGGGCGGCGCATAGCTCGCTAGAGGTTTTTCTCGACAGCATAGGATCATCCACTTCGTCTAGACGACTCCCCGTCAGGTCTCAGGCATGTGAATGGCGGATTTGCCTACCATTCGCCCTACACCCTTGGCCGTGGTCTACCATCGCCACGGTTGGACTGCCTTCCTGCGTCACCCCATCGCTTGACTACTACTAGTTCGGGTCGTGCGCTCTGCCACCATCGTCCCGAAGGATCCCGGTGGTTTCGGGCACTTAGCATCACTAGGTTCGTCATGGGCGCTATTTTGCCGGTACGGGAATATCAACCCGTTGTCCATCGACTACGCCTGTCGGCCTCGCCTTAGGTCCCGACTTACCCAGGGCAGATTAGCTTGACCCTGGAACCCTTGATCATTCGGCGGACTGGTTTCTCGCCAGTCATTCGCTACTCATGCCTGCATTCTCACTCGTGTGGCCTCCACGGCTGGATCACTCCGCCGCTTCACTGCCCACACGACGCTCCCCTACCCATCCATGCTCCTGGATCCGAAGACCGGGATGTTGCATGAATGCCATAGCTTCGGTGGATAACTTGAGCCCCGCTACATTGTCGGCGCGGAATCACTTGACCAGTGAGCTATTACGCACTCTTTCAAGGGTGGCTGCTTCCAAGCCAACCTCCTGGTTGTCTGTGCGACTCCACATCCTTTTCCACTTAGTTATCGCTTAGGGACCTTAGCTGATGGTCTGGGCTGTTTCCCTTTCGACTACGGAGCTTATCCCCCGCAGTCTCACTGCCGCGCTCTCACTTACTGGCATTCGGAGTTTGGTTAACGTCAGTAACCTTGTCGGGCCCATCGGCTATCCAGTGCTCTACCTCCAGCAAGAAACACGCGACGCTGCACCTAAATGCATTTCGGGGAGAACCAGCTATCACGAAGTTTGATTGGCCTTTCACCCCTATCCACAGGTCATCCCCTCAGTTTTCAACCTAAGTGGGTTCGGTCCTCCACGCGGTCTTACCCGCGCTTCAACCTGCCCATGGATAGATCACTTCGCTTCGGGTCTTGAGCGTGCTACTCAGTCGCCCTGTTCGGACTCGCTTTCGCTACGGCTTCCCCACACGGGTTAACCTTGCAACACACCGCAAACTCGCAGGCTCATTCTTCAAAAGGCACGCTGTCACAAGACCGAAGTCTCGCTCCAACGGTTTGTAGGCACATGGTTTCAGGTACTATTTCACTCCCCGCCAGGGGTACTTTTCACCTTTCCCTCACGGTACTTGTCCGCTATCGGTCACCAAGGAGTATTTAGGCTTAACGGGTGGTCCCGCCAGATTCACACGGAATTTCAGGGGTTCCGTGTTACTTGGGGTGACGTCTCAGAGTCATCGATTTACGTGTACGGGGGTATCACCCTCTACGCCAGGACTTTCCAGTCCGTTTCTACTTCATCGATGATTTCTTACTCTGTGTTGGAGCGGCAGCTCCAACGTGACGGCCCCACAACCCTCGAGCAGCAACGCCTGCCGGCTATCACACTGCTTGAGTTTGGCCTCTTCCGGTTTCGCTCGCCACTACTCCCGGAATCACTTTTGTTTTCTCTTCCTGTGGGTACTGAGATGTTTCACTTCCCCACGTTCCCTCCAGACACCCTATGTGTTCAGGTGCAGGTAACTGGACATGACTCCAGCTGGGTTTCCCCATTCGGAAATCCACGGATCAACGCTTGGTTGCCAACTTCCCGTGGCTTATCGCAGGCTCCTACGTCCTTCATCGGCTCTTGGTGCCAAGGCATCCACCATGTGCCCTTAGTAGCTTGTCTTGCTACAAAGATGCTCGCGTCCACTGTGTAGTTCTCAAGATACGGGCGGTTCCATCCGGTGATCCGTGCCTGCCAGGAAGACCTGGCGGTTCAGCGGGCTAGATGGTCCGCGAGAGATGAGCTGAAGCTCGATCCCTCAGGACCCAACAGTGTGCCAGGAGATCCCAATCCGTTTCCCTCGAGGTTCCACGCCACTTGCGTGGCAGTACTGACGAGGTGCTGTGACCGGTCAAACCAACTAATCGACGTTCCACTAGTGAGCGTTGTCTGCCGCAACACATTCGGTTACGAAACAGACGACTTGGACGGCATAGCCGCCAAACTGCTCCTTAGAAAGGAGGTGATCCAGCCGCACCTTCCGGTACGGCTACCTTGTTACGACTTCGTCCCAATCGCCAGCCCCACCTTCGACGGCTCCCTCCACAAGGGTTGGGCCACCGGCTTCGGGTGTTGCCGACTTTCGTGACGTGACGGGCGGTGTGTACAAGGCCCGGGAACGTATTCACCGCAGCGTTGCTGATCTGCGATTACTAGCGACTCCGACTTCATGGGGTCGAGTTGCAGACCCCAATCCGAACTGAGACCGGCTTTTTGGGATTCGCTCCACCTTGCGGTATCGCTGCCCTTTGTACCGGCCATTGTAGCATGCGTGAAGCCCTGGACATAAGGGGCATGATGACTTGACGTCATCCCCACCTTCCTCCGAGTTGACCCCGGCAGTCTCTTATGAGTCCCCACCATTACGTGCTGGCAACATAAGACGAGGGTTGCGCTCGTTGCGGGACTTAACCCAACATCTCACGACACGAGCTGACGACAGCCATGCACCACCTGTATACCGACTAAAAGGGGCTCTATCTCTAGAGCTTTCCGGCATATGTCAAACCCAGGTAAGGTTCTTCGCGTTGCATCGAATTAATCCGCATGCTCCGCCGCTTGTGCGGGCCCCCGTCAATTCCTTTGAGTTTTAGCCTTGCGGCCGTACTCCCCAGGCGGGGCGCTTAATGCGTTAGCTGCGGCACGGAACTCGTGGAATGAGTCCCACACCTAGCGCCCAACGTTTACGGTGTGGACTACCAGGGTATCTAATCCTGTTCGCTCCCCACACTTTCGCTCCTCAGCGTCAGGTAATGCCCAGAGAACCGCCTTCGCCACCGGTGTTCCTCCTGATATCTGCGCATTTCACCGCTACACCAGGAATTCCGTTCTCCCCTGCATACCTCTAGTCTGCCCGTATCGGAAGCAGGCTCGGGGTTAAGCCCCGAGTTTTCACTCCCGACGTGACAAACCGCCTACGAGCCCTTTACGCCCAATAATTCCGGACAACGCTCGCACCCTACGTATTACCGCGGCTGCTGGCACGTAGTTGGCCGGTGCTTCTTCTGCAGGTACCGTCACTTTCGCTTCGTCCCTGCTGAAAGAGGTTTACAACCCGAAGGCAGTCATCCCTCACGCGGCGTTGCTGGATCAGGCTTTCGCCCATTGTCCAATATTCCCCACTGCTGCCTCCCGTAGGAGTCTGGGCCGTGTCTCAGTCCCAGTGTGGCCGGTCACCCTCTCAGGCCGGCTACCCGTCGAAGCCTTGGTGAGCCATTACCTCACCAACAAGCTGATAGGCCGCGAGCTCATCCTTCACCGCCGGAACTTTCCACCACCATCCGATGCCGGAGGTGGTCGCATTCGGTATTAGCCACCGTTTCCGGTGGTTATCCCAAAGTGAAGGGCAGATTGCTCACGTGTTACTCACCCGTTCGCCGCTCGTGTACTCCCGAAGGAGCCTTACCGCTCGACTTGCATGTGTTAAGCACGCCGCCAGCGTTCGTCCTGAGCCAGGATCAAACTCTCCGTTGAAGTTGTGCGATGCCTCCCCGAGGGGCGACACCAATTCAATGAGATATCCCGGCAAGAGACCGAATCACTGACATAGTTGTCAGAATCATCGTTTTCCTACCAAAGGAACCGTTCGTCTGTTGATCAGGAGCTCATCGCTCCTGGTCGCCAGTCGGACGGGCATATCAAACTAATTCGTCGACTTTTGGCACACTGTTGAGTTCTCAAGGATCAAGCGCGCACCGTGCTCAGCCTCTCGGCTTCACTGCGGGGCAACCTGCAGAAACTTACCGGAGCGATCCGCGCCTGTCAAACTGGCGTTTCTTGCTCCATTCCCGTTGCATGGGACACTGCCGGGCTTCCAGGAGGCCGCATCGTGGCGCGCACTCGTTCTGCCTCGGTTGAGGTGTCTTGCTTGGGTTGGTCACCTGGGGCCGGAGGACCAGCCTTCTGGCCTTTCCTCCCGCCGCTCCCCGGCGACGAAGAGAACATTATGCGAACCCGTCTGGACCGTCAAATCGAGATGACGTGACGCCGACCACAAGTACTGTTTCCGCAGGTCAGGTGGCATTTTCGGGTTTCGGGAGGGCTCGCGGCCTGCGTCCTGGCCGCCCCGGCAGCACCGCAACCCAGCGGCGCCCCAAGCGCTCAATCGACCGCCTGGACCCCGGCCATCGTCTTCTTCCCGCGGCGCAGGACGAGCCAGGAACCGGGCAGGAAGTCGGAATCGGCCGGCACGAACTCGGGATCCTCGATCCGGACGTTGTTCAGGTAGGCGCCACCCTCGGCAATCGTCCGGCGGGCCTCGCCGTTGCTCTTCGCCAGGCCGGCCCGGACCAGGAGGGTCACGATGTCCGGCGTACCGGCAGAGCGGTCGAAGCTGGTCGCCCCGGCCTCACCCAGGGCAGCGGTCAGGGTGGAGGCGCTGAGGGCGGCCAGTTCTCCCCTGCCGAAGAGGGCAGCCGCAGCCGCCTTCGCCTGTTCGGTCTCCGCTGCGCCATGGACCAGCGTGGTCACCTCGTCGGCGAGTGCCTTCTGCCCGGCACGCAGGAACGGCTTCTCCCGGGTCTGCTCCTCCAGTTCCTCGATCTCGGCACGGGTGAGGAACGTGAAGACCCGGAGCAGTTCGCCGACCTTCTCGTCCTCGACGTTCAACCAGAACTGGTGGAAGGCGTACGGCGACATCATCTGCGGATCCAGCCACAGCGCACCCCCCTCGGTCTTGCCGTACTTGGTGCCGTCGGCCTTGGTCATCAACGGCGTCGCGATGGCATGCGCCCGCTCCCCCGTCGTACGGCGGATCAGTTCCACGCCCGCGGTGAGGTTCCCCCACTGGTCGGAGCCACCGAACTGCAGCGTCACCCCGTGGTCACGGAAGAGGTTGAGGAAGTCCATCGACTGCAGCAGGACGTAGGAGAACTCCGTGTAGCTGATCCCCGACTCGAGCCGGGACCGCACCACGTCGCGGGCGAGCATCCGGTTGACCGGGAAGTGCTTGCCGATGTCGCGCAGGAAGTCGATGACCGACATCGAGGCGGTCCAGTCGTAGTTGTTCACCATCGTTGCCGCGTTCTCACCAGAGAAGTCCAGGAACGGCTCGATCTGGGAGCGCACCCGCTCCACCCACTCCTTGACGGTGTCGAGGGAGTTCATCACCCGCTCCCCCGTCTCCTTCGGGTCGCCGATGGTGCCGGTCGCCCCACCCACCAGTGCGTACGGCGTGTGGCCCGCGGCCTGCAGGCGCCGGGCAGTGAGGATCTGGACCAGGTGTCCCATGTGCAGGCTCGGCGCGGTCGGGTCGAAGCCGACGTAGAACCTGACGCTCCCCGCAGCGAAGGCCTCCCGCAGGGCTTCGGTGTCGGTCGAGTTCGCGATCAGGCCGCGCCACTCGAGCTCGTCGAGGATGTTCTCTTCGCCTGGCAAGGTCTTCCCTTTCGACAGTTCGGCTGCTGGTCCTAGCCTGCCCTATCGAGCACGGCGCGGCGCGGCTGGTCGGTACGTCGAGACCGTCGGGTCACCGGCCAGCCAGAAGCGCCACGGCACCTCAGCCGCACTGCGCAGGCCGACCCGCGGGCCGGTGGCCACCTCGCCAGCCCCGCTGCCGTGGGGCGCCGGCTCCAGGGTGACCGGACCCGTGGCCAGGTCGCACCCGTAGTCGTCCAGGGTGATCCCGAGCGCGCTGCACAACCGCCCCGGCCCCTGGGCGAGGCGGTGTGCCGGCCCGGACGGGCGGCGCGAGCGGGCATCCTCGATGCCCTCGATCACTTCTCCGGCCCGCACCAGCACGGCACCGGCCGTCCCCTCGCCGCGGCAGACCACGTTGGCGCAGGTGTGCATGCCGTAGATGAAGTAGGTGTACAGGTGGCCCGGGGGTCCGAACATCACCGCATTGCGCGGCGTACGTCCACGGTAGGCGTGGGAGCCGGGGTCGTTCGCGCCGTCGTACGCCTCGACCTCGGTGATCCGCACCGCGACCGGGCCGCGGCGCAGGACGGCACCGAGCAGGTGCGGGGCCACCGCCTGGGGTGGTCCCGCGAGGAAGTCCAGGTCAGATGCGCCCACGCAGGGCGTCCACGGCGCCGGTGAGTTCACGGAGTTGCTCGGCGACCCGGTCCGGGGCGGTGCCACCACGTCCGTTGCGCGAGGAGACCGACCCCTCGGCGCTCAACACCTCACGTACGCCGGGAGTCAGGGCCGGGTGGATCGCCGCGAACTCGGCGTCGGTGAGGTCATGCAGTTCGATGCCGCGACCCTCGCATGCACGCACGCATGCGCCGGCGACCTCGTGGGCGACCCGGAACGGCGTACCCTCGCGGACCAGCCACTCGGCGATGTCCGTGGCCAGGGAGAATCCCTGCGGTGCCAGCTCTGCCATCCGGGCGGTGTTGAACTCCAGGGTGGCGACCATCCCGGTGAACGCCGGCAGCAGCACTTCCAGGGTGTCGACGCTGTCGAAGACCGGCTCCTTGTCCTCCTGCAGGTCGCGGTTGTAGGCCAGCGGCAGTGCCTTGAGGGTGGCCAGCAGGCCCGACAGGTTGCCGATCAGGCGCCCGGCCTTGCCGCGGGCCAGTTCGGCGATGTCGGGGTTCTTCTTCTGCGGCATGATGCTCGAGCCGGTCGACCACGAGTCGTGCAGCGTGACGAACTCGAACTCACGCGTCGACCAGAGGATGACCTCCTCGGCGAGGCGGCTCACGTCGACCCCGATCATCGCGGTGACGAAGGCGAACTCGGCCACGAAGTCACGCGCGGCGGTGCCGTCGATGGAGTTGGCCGACGAACCGGTGAACCCGAGTTCCGCGGCGACCTGCTCGGGGTCCAGGCCCAGGCTCTGCCCGGCCAGGGCGCCGGAGCCGTACGGCGAATCCGCGGCCACCCGGGCGTCCCAGTCCAGGAGCCTCCCGACGTCGCGCACCAGTGGCCAGGCATGGGCGAGCAGGTGGTGCGAGAGGAGCACCGGCTGGGCGTGCTGCAGGTGGGTGCGGCCCGGCATGATCGCGCCGTGGTGCGTGGTGGCCTGGTCGGCCAGGGCGGCAACCAGGTCGAGGACCTGGCCCGCGATCACCGTGGCGTGGTCGCGCAGGAAGACCTTGAACAGGGTCGCGATCTGGTCGTTGCGGGAGCGCCCTGCGCGCAGCCGGCCGCCCACCTCGGGGCCGACCTCCTCCAGCAGCAGGCGCTCCAGCGCACCGTGCACGTCCTCGTCACCGGCGCCCGGGACGAGTTCGCCGGCGGCGTACCGCTCGCCGAGCACATCCAGTCCGCGGAGCAGTTCACCGTGGTCGGCGTCGGTCAGCAGCCCGGCCGCGTGCAGCACGTTGGCATGCGCCCGCGAGCCGGCCAGGTCATAGGGGGTCAGTCGCCAGTCGAAGTGGGTGGAGCGCGACAGTGCGTCCAGTTCGGGGCTCGGGCCACCGGCGAAGCGACCGCCCCACAACTTGCCCTCGTTGGTGCTGCCGGTGCTGGTCACGTGCTCGTCTCCTGCGGGTGGGTGCGTCACTGGTCGGGTGGGTCGGCTGGGTGGGGTCAGGAACTGCGGCCGTCGCTGGCCATGGCCAGGAAGCGGCGGGCCAGGTCGGCGCCGCCGTCGGGTGCCCGGCTGATCACCAGCAGCGTGTCGTCGCCGGCGATGGTGCCGAGTACGTCGCCGATCTCGGCCTTGTCGAATGCGCTGGCCAGGAACTGCGCCGCGCCGGGCGGGGTCCGGAGCACCACCATGTTGGCACTGGCGTCGGCGCTGACCAGGAGTTCGGTGCACAGGCGCGCCAGGCGGGCGTTGGCCGCCACGCTCTCCCGGGCAGCGGCCGGCGTACGGTCCCCGCCCTCGGCCGGGACCGCATAGACCAGTCCCCCGTCGCGGGCGCGCACCTTGACCGCATCCAGTTCGACCAGGTCGCGCGAGAGGGTTGCCTGGGTGGCATGGACCCCGCGTTCCCGGAGCAACTCACCGAGTTCGACCTGCGAGCGCACCTCATGGGTGCTGAGCAGGTCGATGATCAGCTGCTGGCGCGCGTTCTTGGTCAGCGGGGTGGTCGCGGCGTCGTTCATCGCGCCGCCCCCGCCTGCTCCTGGAGCCAGGCCATCACGGCCTTCTGGGCGTGGCGCCGGTTCTCCGCCTCGTCCCACACCACGCTGTCGGGTCCGTCGATCAACTCGGCGGTGATCTCCTTGCCGCGATAGGCAGGCAGGCAGTGCATGGCGATCGCGTCCGGGGCTGCCATGGCCATCACCTCACCGGTGAGGGCATAGGGCTGGAGCGCCTCCAGGCGCGCACTGGACTCGGCTTCCTTGCCCATCGAGATCCAGGTGTCGGTGATGACCACGTCGGCCCCGGCCACGGCCCGGGCCAGGTCGGCCTCGACCCGCGCCGTGCCGCCGGTGGACTGGCCGATGGTGGCGGCGCGCTCGACGATCCCTGCCGCCGGCTGGTAGCCCTCGGGGGAGCTGACCACGACGTGCATCCCTGCGGTGGCACCGGCCAGGAGCCACGAGTTGCCCATGTTGCAGGCGCCGTCGCCGATGAAGACCGCGGTGAGCCCGGCCAGGTGCCCCTTCCGCTCGGTGACGGTGAGCAGGTCGGCGAGCAACTGGCACGGGTGGAAGTCGTCGCTGAGTGCGTTGATCACCGGTACGCCGGCCCATTGCGCCATCGTGTCCAGGCGGGCCTGGTCGTTGGTGCGCCAGACGATCTGGGCCGCCTGGCGTCCCAGCACCCGGGCCACGTCCTCGATGGATTCGCGGACCCCGATCTGGGCCAGGTCACCGTTGACGTGCAGCGGGTTGCCGCCGAGCTCGGCGATGCCGGCGGCGAACGACGCCTGGGTGCGCAGGGTCGGCTTGTCGAAGATCATCGCGACCGTGCGTGGTCCGGCCAGCGGCTTGTGCCCGAACGGGTCGGCCTTGAGCCGTGCAGCGAGGGCCAGCAGTTCGGCCTGCTCGGCAGGGCTCAGGTCGTCGTCGCGCAGCAGGTGCCTCACGGCTGGCTCCCGGTGTCGTCGGGTCCGTGGTCCAGCCCGGCCTCGTCCAGCAGGCGCGGCCACGCGTCGAGGAAGGACTGTGCCTGCTCCCGGGTGAGCACCAGGGGTGGGGCGAGCCGGATCCGCTCCGGGGTGGGGTTGTTGATGATGAAGCCGGCGGCCAGGGCTGCCGCGGTCACTTCTGCGGACTTCGCCTCGACCAGGTCCAGGCCGATCAGCAGGCCGCTCCCCCGCACCTCGGTGACCCGGGGGTCGGCGGCCAGCCCATCGCGCAGCAGCGCGCCGACGCTGCGCACGTGGGCGAGCAGGTCGTCCGCCTCGATCACGTCGAGGACGGCCAGGGCTGCCGCGGTGGCCACCGGGTTGCCGCCGAAGGTGGTGCCGTGGTTGCCCGGCTCGAGCAGGTCGCCGGCAGCCCCGAGCGCGATGGTGGCGCCGATCGGGATGCCGCCGCCCAGGCCCTTGGCCAGGGTGACCAGGTCCGGGACCACGCCGGAGGCGGTGTGGGCGAACCATTCGCCGGTGCGTCCCATGCCGGTCTGGATCTCGTCGAACCAGAGCAGTGCTCCTGCCTCGCTGGTGATCCGGCGGGCGTCGGCCAGGTAGCCCTCGGGAGCCGGGTTGACGCCGGCTTCGCCCTGCAGTGGCTCCAGGACCACGGCTGCGGTCTGCTCGGTGACCGCAGCAGCGAGTGCGTCGGTGTCGCCGTACGGGACGAAGGTGATCTCGCCGGGCAACGGCTCGAACGGGGTCCGGTAGGCCTCCTTGTGGGTGATCGCGAGCGCCCCCATGGTGCGGCCGTGGAACCCCTTCTCCATCGCCACCACGTGGGTGCGTCCGGTGCGCCGGGTCAGCTTGAGTGCGGCTTCGTTGGCCTCGGTGCCCGAGTTGGAGAAGAAGACCTTTCCCTCGCCGTGGCCGAGCAGGCCCAGCAGGCGCTCGGCCAGTTCGACCTGGGGCAGGCTGGTGAAGAAGTTGGAGATGTGGCCCAGCGTGGCGAGCTGGTCCGAGACGGCCTTGACCAGCGCCGGGTGGGCGTGGCCCAGTGCGTTGACCGCGATCCCGCCGAGCAGGTCGAGGTACTCCTTGCCGTCGGCGTCGGTGACCACCGATCCCTGCCCGCCGGTGAGCACCAGCTTGGGCGGACCGAAGGTGTTCATCAGCGAGGCGGCGTACCGCTGCTGGAGCTGCTGCTGCCCGCTCACGACGCCTCCTCCGCCCCGGTTGCCTTGCGGATCTTGGTCTCCACCCCGGGCAGCACCTGGGTGCCGACGCCCTCGTCGGTGAAGACCTCCAGGAGCACGGCGTGCTCGGCGCGGCCGTCGACCACGGTGGCGCGCGGCACGCCCTCCTGGACCGCCTTGAGGCAGGCGCCCATCTTCGGCACCATCCCCGAGGCCAGTGACGGCATCAGTTCGGCCAGCGCCTCGGGGCTGATCTCCTTGATCACGTCGTCGCTGTCGGGCCAGTCGCGGTAGAGGCCCTCGACGTCGGTGAGGACCAGCAGCTTCTCGGCACCGAGCGCGACGGCCAGTGCCGCCGCGGCGGTGTCCGCGTTGACGTTGTGCACCTGCCCGTCGACGTCGGGTGCGACCGAGGAGATCACCGGGATCCGACCGGCCTCGACCAGGTCGAGCACGGCTTCGGGACGGACCCTGGTCACCTCGCCGACCAGGCCCAGGTCGACCTCCTCGCCGTCGACCACGGTGTTGGTGGCCTCGGCGGTGAAGAGGCCCGCGTCCTCGCCGGAGAGCCCGACCGCGATGTGGCCGTGCGCGTTGATCAGGCCGACCAGTTCACGCTGGACCTTGCCGACCAGCACCATCCGTACGACGTCCATCGCCTCGGGGGTGGTGACCCGCAGGCCGCCCTTGAACTCGGACTCGATGCCGAGCCGGTCGAGCATCGTCGAGATCTGGGGGCCGCCGCCGTGGACCACGACGGGCTTGAACCCGGCGTAGCGCAGGAAGGCGATGTCCTCGGCGAAGGCCTGCTTGAGCCGGTCGTCGGTCATCGCGTTGCCGCCGTACTTCACCACGATCACCTTGCCGTGGTACTTCATCAGCCAGGGCAGGGCGCGGGCCAGGACGTCGGCCTTGACGGGGTCGGGCTTGGTCGAATCAGACTTCACTGTCTTCTCACTCATGAGGAATAGGCGCTGTTCTCGTGGACGTAGGCGTGGGTGAGGTCGTTGGTCCACACGCAGGCCCGCTCGGAGCCGGCCTTGAGGTCGACGGTGACGCTGACCTCGCGGCCGCTCAGGTCGACTCCTGCCGGGTCCTCGGCGGGGGTGGAGTTGCGGCAGACCCAGACGCCGTTCATCGCCACGTCGAGGTCGGCCGGGTCGAAGGCGGCCGAGGTGGTGCCGATGCTGGCCAGCACCCGGCCCCAGTTGGGGTCCTTGCCGAAGACCGCGGCCTTGAACAGGTTGCTGCGGGCGATGCTGCGACCCACCTCGACCGCCTCGTCCTCGCTCGCGGCATTGAGTACGGTGATCGCGATCTCGTGGTCTGCCCCTTCGGCGTCCTTGAGCAACTGCATGGCCAGGTCGGTGCAGGCCTGGGTGAGCGCCTCGGTGAAGTCGGCCAGGGTCGGGGTGATCCCGCTGGCTCCGCTGGCCATCACCGTGACGGTGTCGTTGGTGCTCATGCAGCCGTCGGAGTCCAGGCGGTCGAAGCTGACCCGGGTGGCTGCACGCAGTGCGGTGTCCAGGTCACCGGCCTCGACGATCGCGTCGGTGGTCAGCACGACCAGCATCGTGGCCAGTTGCGGCGCCAGCATGCCGGCACCCTTGGCCATCCCGCCGATCTTCCAGCCGGCGCCCTCGATCACGACGTTCTTGCTGACCGAGTCGGTGGTCATGATCGCTTCGGCGGCATCGCTGCCGCCGTCGGCGGAGAGGGCTGCGTGGGCGGCGTCGACGCCGGCCAGCAGGTCCTGGCGCGAGTTGGCCAGGCCGATCAGCCCGGTGGAGCAGACCACCACGTCGATGGCGCCGATGCCGAGGTGGCCGGCCACCTGCTCGGCGACCGCATGGGTGGTCTGGAACCCGTCGGCGCCGGTGTAGCAGTTGGCGCCACCGGAGTTGAGTACGACGGCGCGGACCACGCCGTCCTTGACGACTTCCTGGCTCCACAGCACGGGGTTGGCCTTGCACCGGTTGGCGGTGAAGACGGTGGCCGAGTCGTGGTTGGGGCCCTGGTTGACGACCAGGGCGAGGTCCTTGGCCCCGGTGGACTTGAGGCCGGCGGGGACACCGGAGGCGAGGAAGCCCCGGGGGGTGGTGACGGTCATTTCTTCGGATCCTTCTTAGGCTTGCTGCCTTGCCTGGCAGGGGTGACGGGGACGGCTGCGGCGACGGTGTGTCCTCGTCGTCGCCATGCCTGGATCGCGTCGTCCACGCGCCCGGTCGGCACCAGGATCCAGTCGGTGTCGAAGGTGGAGAGGGAGAAGATGCTGATGCCCTCCTCGGCGAGCGGCGCCAGCAGCGCAGCGAGGACGCCGTACTGTTCCTCGTCGATCGGGCCCTGCACGGCGAACGCCGTCAGCGGGCGCCGGCTCGGCACCTTGGTCGGCACCGACCGGGTGGCGCAGACCAGGGAGGTCTCGGTGGCCGTCGCGGTGATGGAGAAGACCGACGACGACTCCGCCCAGGCCGGCACTTCGGCGCCCGGCGCCAGCCGGACCACGGCCAGCTTCTCGGGGAACTGCTGCAGCGTGTACGCCGGCGACCCGTTCGTCTCGCTCATGGGGCCAGTCCGACCGTGGTCAGGCCTGCCGCCTCGTCGAGGCCGAGGGCCAGGTTCATGCACTGCACGGCCGCGCCAGCGGTGCCCTTGGCCAGGTTGTCGACCGCGCCGACGGCGACCAGGTGGCCGGCCTCGGCGTCCACGGTGACCTGGACGTGGACCGAGTTCGAGCCGACGACGGCCTTGGTCTGGGGCCACATGCCCTGCGGCAGCACGGTCACGAACGGCTCGTCGGCGTACGCCTTGGCATAGATCTCGTAGGCCTCGTCCGCGGAGAGGTCCCGGGCCAGGGGCGCGGTGACGGTGGCCAGGATGCCGCGCGGCATCGGCACCAGCAGCGGCGTGAAGCTGACCCGCACGGTTGCCTCGGTGAGCAGGTTGAGGTTCTGGATGATCTCCGGGGTGTGCCGGTGCACGCCGCCGACGCCGTAGGCGCTGGCGTTGCCCATCACTTCGCTGCCGAGCAGGTGCGGCTTGGCGGCCTTGCCAGCCCCGCTGGTGCCGCTGGCGGCGACCACGACGATGTCGGGCTCGACCACACCGGCAGCCACCGCGGGCGCCGCGGTGAGGGTGGAGACCGTGGGATAGCACCCCGGTACGGCGATCCGCCGGGCACCGCGCAACCGGTCGCGCTGGGCGGCAAGTTCCGGCATCCCGTAGGGCCAGGACCCGGCATGCGGTGAGCCGTAGAACTTCTCCCACATGGCTGCGTCGGTGAGCCGGAAGTCGGCACCGCAGTCGATCACCACCACGTCCTCCCCCAGCGCGTTGGCCACTTCGGCGGAGGCGCCGTGGGGCAGGCCGAGGAAGACCACGTCATGACCGGCGAGCACCTCGGGGGTGGTTTCGGCCAGGGTGCGGTCGGCGAGTGGGACCAGGTGTGGCTGGAGTTGTCCGAAGTTGGTGCCGGCATTCGAACCACCACTCAACGCTCCGATCTCGACGTCGGGGTGGTTGAGCAGCAGCCTGAGCACTTCACCCCCGGCGTATCCACTCGCACCGGCAACAGCGACGGAGATCTTTGACATGTGCATGACTATACATGGTTATGCATGAACCTGCATATTGGGTTCCGGTGGCGAACCATTGGCACCTACGGTGGAGACCATGACGAGACTGCCGTTCGACGCCTATCTCGACCACATCCGCACCGAGTCTGACAGGTTCCACGCCGCCTTGGCCACAACCTCTCCCTCGGCCAGGGTGCCGAGCTGCCCCGACTGGAACGCCGCCGATCTCCTCTGGCACCTGACCGAGGTGCAGGACTTCTGGACCCACGTGATCGCCCACCGACCGGCCGCTCCCGAGGACCACCTGGCACCCGTGCGCCCCGAGCAGTACGACGACCTGCTCGCCGCCTTCTCCGAGACCAGCGCACGGTTCCAGCGGGTCCTGGGCGGCGCCGACCCGGCCGAGGCGGCATGGTCGTGGGCGCCGGAGCAGACAGTCGGCTTCACCCATCGCCGTCAGGCCCATGAGGCGTTGATCCACCGCCTGGACGCCGAACTCACTGCCGGCTCGGTGACCCCGCTCGACCCACGCCTGGCCGCCGACGGAGTCCAGGAGGCGTTGTCCGTGATGTTCGCTGGTACTCCGGAGTGGGGCACCTTCACCGGGTCGGGGGTGCTCGTACGCGTCGACACCCTGGACACCGACCACCACATCTGGACCGAACTCGGGAGGTTCACCGGAACCGATCCCGGGGGCCGCGATCACAACGAGGACGACATCGCCGTGGTCACCGACCCCGGGACCGAGCCGGACGTGGTCGTCTCCGCTGCGGCCAGCGACCTGGATGCCTGGTTGTGGCGCCGCCGCGACGACGCCGGGATCACGGTCGCGGGTGACCCCGCGGCGTACGAGCGGTTCCGTCGCGTCGTCGACCAACCGATCACCTGACGAACCGGAGCATCATGGACGTCGTGAGCACCGGGCCCGAGCGAGCCATACCGGGCGCGCGGACATCCTGGCCGAGCAGCTCACTGCTCGTCGAGCGCGGTGATGCCCTTCCGGTGGCGCTGCGCCAGTTCGGCGTAGTAGGGCGGGTTCGCCTCGACCCAGAAGGCCGCGGAGGTGCCGGCCAGTTCCTTCTTGACCTGGGCCGGCGAGCCCGCAGCGAGCACGCCGGACGGGATCTCGGTGCCCGGCGTGACCAGGGATCCGGCGGCGACCATCGATCCGGCACCGAGACTGGTCCCGTCGAGCATGGTGCTCGCGTTCCCGAGCAGCGCCTTCTCCCCGATCGTCGCGCCGTGCACCACGCAGCTGTGGCCGACCGTGGCACCGGGACCGATCTCGACCACGGAGTCCGGGGTGCCGTGCACGACGGAGTTGTCCTGCACGTTGGCGCCCTCACGGACCACGATCCGGCAGTCGTCGGCGCGCAGCACGGCCCCGTACCAGACGCTGGCCCCCTTCTCGACGACGACGTCACCGACCAGGGTCGCGGTCGGCGCGACGAACGCCTCGGGGTGGACCTGGGGACGCTTTCCCTCGAACTCGAAACTCGGCATGGCCCGAACCCTAACGCTGCACTGCGCCCAGGCGCTCCGAGGCCAGCGCCACCGCGGCCTCTCGCGCCGCGGTGGCCTCCCCTTCGGCCAGGGTCCGGTCGGCGGCCCGGAAACGGAGCGCGAAGGCAAGCGACTTCTTGCCCCCACCGACCTGCTCCCCGGTGAAGACGTCGAAGAGCCGCACGCTCTCCAGCAACTCACCGGCACCCTCGCGCAGGGCCGCCGCCACGTCGGCCGCAGGGACAGCCGTGTCCACGACCAGGGAAACGTCCTCCTTGGCCACCGGGAACGACGCGAACCTCGGGGCCGGGGTGATCGCGACCGCCTCGGCGAGCAGGGCGTCCAGGTCGATCTCGGCCGCTGCCGCGCGCTCCGGCAGGCCGAACGCCTTGCACGCCTTGGGGTGCAGTTCTCCGGCATGGCCGATCACGGCGCCGGCAACCCGGATCTCGGCACACCGCCCGGGGTGCCAGGGCGCCCGGGTCGCGTTGGCGACCTCGATCTCGACACCGATCACGGCGGCGACCCGGCGTACGGCGTCGATCGCATCCGCCCAACTCGCCCCACGGCCATCGCCCCACCAGCCGGAGCGCTCCCGCTGCCCGGCCAGCGCCACGGCCAGGTGGGTCGGCTGCGCGGGCACGGCGTCCTCGATCTGGGCCCATTCGGTCTCGGTCGGCCGGCGGTCGACCCCGAGGATAGGCGCCTGCGCACCGTCGGTGGGACGGAAGACCAGGCCGGTCTCGAAGAGCGCCACGTCGGCGTTGGCGCGGCCCACGTTGACCGCCAGCGAGCGGAGCACGCCCGGCAACAAGGTGGTGGCCAGTTCCGGCTCGTTGCTGTTGAGCGGGTTGGCGATCCGCAGCGTACGCCGCCGCTCGTCGCCCGCATCCAGCTGCAGGGCATCCCAGTCGCCCTCGCCGACGAACGGATAGCTGATCGTCTCGGTGTAGCCGGCGCCGGCAAGCGCCAGGCCGACGCGACGGCGCAGCTTCTGCACCGCGGTCAGTCCCCGTCCCGCCGGAGCGGGCGGCAGCACCGAGGGCACCTTGTCGTAGCCGACGATGCGGGCGATCTCCTCGACCAGGTCGAACGGATCGTTCATGTCCGGGCGCCATGACGGGACCGTGGCGGTCAGTTCGTCGCCGGAGACCTCGACCGTGCAACCGACGAGTTCCAGGTTGCGCACGGCGGTCTCGGCACTGATCTCCATCCCCGTCACCCGGGCGGCCAGGTCGACGGCTGCGGTGATCGTGCGCAGCTGTGGGGCCCGCCCGACCACGGTGACGCCGGCATCGGCCGTGGCGCCACCGAGCTGGACCATCAGTTCCACCACCCGGTCGGCCGCCGCGGCGGGCAGCCGCGGGTCGACGCCCCGCTCGAAGCGCTTGGACGCCTCGGAGGGGAGCTTGTGGCGACGCTCGGTGCGATAGATGGAGACCGCGTCGAAGTGGGCGGCCTCGATCACCACGTCGGTGGTGGTCGAGGAGAGCTCGGTGCTCTCCCCGCCCATGGTGCCGGCGATGCCGATCGGTCCGGAGTCGTCGGTGATCAGCAGGTCCTGGGCGTCCAGGGTGCGGCGCACCCCGTCCAGGGTGGTGAGCTGCTCGCCCGGGTTGGCGCGGCGCACCCGGATGACGCCGCTGAGCTTCGCCCGGTCGTAGCCGTGGATCGGCTGGCCGAGCTCGAGCATCACGTAGTTGGTGATGTCGACGCCGAGCGAGATCGGGCGCATCCCGGCCTGGGTGAGGCGACGCGCCATCCAGTCCGGGGTGGGCGCGGCAGGGTCGAAACCGCTCACCGAGCGGGCCACGAAGACCGGGCAACCGTCGGTGTCGTCGACCACGACCGGGTAGCCCTGGTCGTCGGTGGCGGGTACGTCGCGCTGCGCCGGGTCCGTGAAGGGTGCGTCGAAGCCGATGCCGGCCTCGCGGGCGATGCCGCGCAGGGAGAGGGCGTAGGCCCGGTCCGGGTTGATCTCGAACTCGATGACCGCGTCGTGCAGGTCGAGCACGGCGAAGGCGTCGTCCCCGGGCTGGCCGGCGTCGGCCGGGAGCACGATGATGCCGTCGTGGTCCTCGCCGAGGCCGAGTTCGCGCGCGGAGCAGATCATCCCGGCCGAGAGGTGGCCGTAGGTCTTGCGGGCGGAGATCTCGAAGTTGCCGGGTAGGACGGCGCCCGGCAGCACCACGACGACCAGGTCGCCGACGGCGAAGTTGTGCGCGCCGCAGACGATGCCCTGGGGTTCACCGGTGCCGTTCGCGGATCCCACGTCGACCGTGCACCAGTTGATCACCTTGCCGTTCTTCTGCGGCTCGGCCTCCATGGTGAGCACCTTGCCCACCACCAACGGCCCGGTGATCGCGTCGGCAGGCGTCTCGAGCGCTTCGAGCTTGAGCCCGAGCATGGTCAGCCGGGCAGCCAGGTCATCGACCGGGAGGTCGTCGGGCAGGTCGACGTACTCACGGATCCAGGAAACAGGGGCCTTCATCTCGTCGTGCCTCTCAGATCTCGATGCCGAACGGCTGGGTGAAGCGGACGTCGCCCTCGAAGATGTCGCGCATGTCCTCGACCCCGTGGCGGAACATCAGGGTGCGGTCGATGCCCATCCCGAACGCGAATCCGGTGTAGGCCTCCGGGTCGACCCCGCAGGCGACGAGCACGCGCGGGTTGACCACGCCACAGCCACCCCACTCGATCCACCCCTCGCCGCGACAGGTGCGGCAGGTGTGGCCGTCCTCCGCGCCGGCACCGCGGCAGAGGAAGCAGATCAGGTCGACCTCGGCCGACGGCTCAGTGAACGGGAAGTAGGAGGGACGGAACCGGGTCACGATCCCCTCCCCGAACATGGCCGAGGCGAAGTGGTCCAGGGAACCCTTCAGGTGGGCCATGGTGATGCCCTCGTCGATGACCAGGCCCTCGACCTGGTGGAAGACCGGCGAGTGGGTCGCGTCGATCTCGTCGGTGCGGTAGACCCGCCCCGGGCAGACCACGTAGATCGGGGGCTTGCGGGTCAGCATGGTCCGCGCCTGGACCGGCGAGGTGTGGGTGCGCAGCACCAGCGCCGCCTCGGCCGGCTCGAGCCAGAACGTGTCCTGCATGGTGCGGGCCGGGTGGTCGGCACCGAGGTTGAGCGCGTCGAAGTTGAGCCACTCGGCCTCCACCTGGGGACCGTCGGCGACCTCCCACCCCATCGCCACGAAGACGTCGGCGATCCGCTCGGACATCATCGTGATCGGGTGCCGCGCCCCGGTGGGCAGGCGGTCGGTGGGCAGCGTCACGTCGACCGTCTCGGTGGCGAGCATCCGCTCCTCGTGCTCGGCCTCCAGGACCTTGCCCCGCTCGGCCAGCGCCTTGTTGACCGCGCCCCGGGCCTTGCCCACGCGAGCGCCCGCATCCTTGCGGGCCTGGGGTGGCAGCGCGCCGATCTCACGGTTGGCCAGGGCCAGCGGCGACCGGTCACCGGCGTGGTCCAGGCGCACCTGCTTCAGCTCGGCCAGGTCACGGGCGCCTGCGATCGCCTCGATCGCTGCAGTGCACATGGCCTCGACCTCGTCGGCACGCAGGGGCGTGACCTCGACGGGGTCGTACTCGGTGTTGGGTCCCGACATGACTGCCTTCCGGGCGGGGGTGGGGCGACGGCACGAGTCTAGGGCCGTCACCCGTCGCGCCCTCAGCCGGGACGCCGGTCCTCGGCGGGCCAGCAGAGCGAGACCCGGGCTCCCCCGTCCGGTGCGTCACTGATCGTCAGCGTGCCGCCGTGGGCACGGACCAGCCCGTTGACCAGGTACATCCCCAATCCGGATCCCCCGCGCTCCCCGTGGGTCCAGAACTTGGTGAAGACCCGGCGCCTGATTTCCTCGCTGATCCCCTCGCCCTGGTCATCGACGTGCATCAACACCCCGGGGAACTCCGCGTCTCCAGGCAGCGGTGCCATGGTGACCCGGACCAGGCCCTCGCCGTGGCGGATCCCGTTCTCGACAAGGTTGGTGACCACCTGGGTGAACTTGTCCGGGTCGACGTGCGCCTCGGGGAGGTCCCCGGTGACGACGAGTTCGATCGGGCGCGATGTCCCTGCCCGCACCGAGTCCACCACCCGGCCGACCAGGACCGCGCTGTCGGAGGGACGCGGGAACATCGAGAGCCGTCCCGTGTCCAGCCGGGCGACGTCGAGCAGCTCGGCGATCAACCGGGAGAGCCGCTCGGAGTCGGAGCCGACCGTGGTCAGCATCAGCTTCTTCTGCTCGTCGCTGAGGTCGTCCCACCGGTTGAGGAGCACCTGGACGAACCCCTTGACGCCGGTGAGCGGCGAGCGGAGTTCGTGGGCCACCGTGGCCACCAGGTCGGAGCGCTCCCGGTCCAGCCGGGCCCGTCCCCGACCGGGGCGCAGCGAGACGGCGACCCTGTCGATGGCGTGCTCCGCTCCACTGCGGGCGATGCCGCAGGTGACCAGGACCTCGTTGCCGTCCGGCAGGGACCAGGACTGCTCGGGGATCCCGGAGCGGATGTTGGGACCGTCGTACGGGCGGTTGACGGCGTACCAGTCGCGGCCCCCGCTGTCCTGGAGCCGCATCGCGGCAGCCAGCGGCATGCCCGGCCCGGTGCCGAGCATCTGCCGGGCCCGGGCGTTCATCTGGGTGACCGTGCCGTGGGCGTCGGCCAGCACCACCCCGTCGGGCAGGGCGTCGAGGTCGGCCTGGGCGGGGCCGTCCATCTCAGGTGAGTTGTGCCTTGGCGAGCTTCGCCTCACGGCGTACGTCGCGGGCCAGGCGGCGGGCGTCCTTGCGTGCGGTGCGGGCCGCGTGGCCGGCGCGCCAGGCCAGGCCGGGGCGCCCGTCGGTGTCCACGCTGGCCAGCAGCAGGCCACCCAGGACGCTGAGGTTCTTGGCGAACTGGAGCCGCTGGCGCCGCTTCTCCCCCGGGTCGCTTTCCGCCCAGAAGGCGTGACCGGCGACGGTGGTCGGGACCAGGCTGGCGGCAAGCACTGTCGCGGAGATCCGCGGTGCGCGGCCGGTGGCCAGCGCTGCGGCCGCGGCGATCTGGACCCCGGCGTTGATCCGGACCAGCGTCCTGGCATCGCTCGGCACCGGAGCGCCCGGGGCGGCGCGCTGCACCAGGGGAACCACCCGGTCGGTGACCCGGGTGGCCTTCTCGGCCAGCACGTCGGAGTGCTTCAGCGCGTGGGTGGCACCGAGGATGAAGCCGGAGGCGATCAGGGGGCGGGCGATCAGGCGCACGAGAGTCATGTGCCATTCATACCCGATCCGGGCACGCTCAAGCGCGTCGACGTGCCCGGGCAGATGCGTAGAGGCAGACCGCCGCGGCGGTGGCGAGGTTGAGGCTCTCCGCCTTGCCATGGATCGGGATCCGGACCCGGTGGTCGGCCAGCGCGGCAAGCTCCTCGGGAAGGCCCCATGCCTCGTTGCCGAAGAGCCATGCCGTGGGCCGGGCGAGGAGGCCCTGGTCCTCGGCCGCGTCCAGGTCCAGTTCGCCGGAGCCGTCCGCGGCGAGGACGACGAGCCCCGCCTCCCGGGCCTGGTGCACGGCCCGGGCGGGGTCCGGTTCGAGGGCCAGGGGCAGGTGGAAGAGGCTGCCGACGGTGGCCCGGACCGTCTTGGGGTTGTAGGCATCCACGGAGTTGCCGGCCAGGAGTACGGCGTCGGCGCCGGCCGCGTCCGCGGTGCGGATCACGGTGCCGGCGTTGCCCGGGTCGCGTACGTCGGCACAGATGGCGACCAGGTGTGGATCACCGGCCAGGACGTGCCCGGCGGGCCGGTCGATGAACCGGCAGCGGGCCACCACGCCTTGCGGGTTGACTGCATCCGAGAGGGTCGCCATTGCCCGGTCCTCGACCAGCCTCCACCCGATGCCGGCGGAGGCGGCGGCTGCCTGCAGTCCGTGATGGTGTCCGGTCGCTTCGGTGGTGGCGAAGACCTCGATCACGCAGCCGTCCACGCCCAGCGCTGCCTCGACGGCCTTGGGCCCGTCGGCGAGGAACTCGCGCTGCTCGGTCCGGAAAGCACGACGGGCGAGCTTCCTCATGGTCTTGACCCGGTTGTTGTTGCTCGACAACGGGACCATCGGGAAGCTCGCCACGTCAGGGCTGCTCTTGGCTGCTGATCCGGCAGGGATCAGGCAGTGGCCTCTTCGCGAGGAGCGTTGACGTCCTCGGGAAGGTTGGCCTTGGCCAGCTCGACCAGTGCGGTGAAGGCCGGGGCGTCGTTGACGGCCAGGTCGGCGAGGATCTTGCGGTCCACCTCGACCTCGGCGGCCTTCAGGCCCTGGATGAAGCGGTTGTAGGTGATCCCGTTGGCGCGGGCCGCAGCGTTGATCCGCTGGATCCACAGCTTGCGGAAGTCGCCCTTCTTCTTGCGGCGGTCGCCGTAGCTGTAGACCAGCGAGTGGGTGACCTGCTCCTTGGCCTTGCGGTAGAGGCGCGAGCGCTGGCCGCGGTAGCCGGCGGCGCGCTCGAGGGTTGTCCGGCGCTTCTTCTGGGCGTTCACTGCCCGCTTGACGCGTGCCACGTTATGACTCCTTGGTGCTGGTTCCCGGGTGGTGGCCCGGGGAAGATCGATTCAGGGGAAGGTTCGGTTTCGGGAAGTGCGCCTCAGCGACCCAGGAGCTTGGCGGCCCGGGCCTGGTCGGCCTTGGCCAGCTCGACGGTGCCGGTCATCCGACGGGTCACCTTGGAGGCCTTCTTCTCGAGGTTGTGGCGCTTGCCGGCCTTCTCGCGAAGGATCTTGCCGGAGCCGGTCACGCGGAAGCGCTTCTTGGCACCGGAGTGCGTCTTGTTCTTCGGCATCTCTCTGCTCTCTGTCTCTGCTTGTCGGTCTGGGTGGTCTGGGTGTCTCAGACGTCGATGTCCGGGTCGAGGTTCTCCGAGCGCTTGCGCTGCTTCTTCTGGGCGACCGGGCCGTTGGCGGCCGATGCCTTGCGGAAGCTTGCGTCCTCGGCCTCGGCCGCGTCGCGCCGGGCGATCTTGTCGTCCTTCTCGGCCTGGAGTTCGATCTTGGCGTCGGCCTTCTTGCGGTGCGGCCCGAGCACCATGATCATGTTGCGGCCGTCCTGCTTGGGCGCGCTCTCCACGAACCCGAGCTCCTGGACATCCTCGGCCAGGCGCTGCAGCAGCCGGAAGCCGAGCTCGGGCCGGTGCTGCTCGCGACCACGGAACATGATGGTGATCTTGACCTTGTCGCCCGCCTTGAGGAAGCGGACCACGTGGCCCTTCTTCGTCTCGTAGTCGTGCGCGTCGATCTTCGGACGAAGCTTCATCTCCTTGATGATCACGTTCGTCTGGTTGCGGCGGGCTTCACGGGCCTTCTGGGCGTTCTCGTACTTGAACTTGCCGTAGTCCATGAGCTTGCAGACGGGTGGCTTGCCCTGGGGAGCGATCTCGACCAGGTCGAGGTCGGCCTCCTGGGCAAGGCGCAGCGCGTCAGCCGTCGGCACGATGCCGACGGTCTCACCGTTGGGGCCAACGAGGCGGACCTCGGAAACCCGGATCCGGTCATTGATGCGCAGCTCTGTGCTGATGGGTCCTCCTGGGGACGATGGGGTGGTGGTGGGCGGAACGAAAAAGGCTTCCGCCCGTGCAAGCGGAAGCCAGTCTCCAGATGTTCCCGTGGCGGACCACGAACCCATCGACCGGACCCGACGACCTGTGGCGGTCGGTGCGGGTGGGAAGCAGTGCCTCCGCTTGTGGATCCCCTCGTCAGGTCACCGAGGTGGCCGGGCATGGGAATCGGTCAGTGGGCAAGACTACCCCGTCGGACCGGGGCACCAAAATCGACTCGTGCTTCACCCTTCCGGGCGCAACCAGCCGAACTCGCCGTCGACCTCGACCAGGTTCCATCCCGCCGCGACGGCGGTCAGGTCCTGTCCCTCGAGCACGAAGGTGGTCGGTCCGGCGATGTCGATGACCAGGGCTGCTGCCTGCTCCTGGATCGCCGAGAGCGCGGCTGCCCCGGTCGGCACGGCCACCGGCCGGGCCTCGGGGTTCCACGCCGTCAGTTGGTCGGTGCCGGTGAAGGCCAGCAGGGCCATCCGCCCGTCCGCGCCCGTCATCAGCACCGCGGCCATGTCGCTGGACTTGTCGTGGGCCAGGCCCTGGTCGTCGTACTCGACCTCGCCCAGGACCGCGACCACCGGCACCAGCAGGCGGGAACCCTGCAACGCCTGCACCACCCGCGGGTAGCTGCCCGGGTCGGCGGCATAGGCAGCCAGCGCCGATGCGACGGCGGGCTGCTGGCCACCGTCGTCATCGGGGAACGACGACTCGAGGATCCGGGCGCCGGCGAAGCGGTCTGGGTTGCTCATGGTGGCCCCACCCTATGCTGGCTCCATGTCCGATGTGAGCTGGATGGCCCTGGCCCTCGCGCTGACCGCCTGCGGCGGGATGTGGACCTGGTATGCGTATCGCAACCGCGGGATCGCCGCAACGGTGCGCGGCGTGGCGCTGACCTTGCTGCCCGGCGCGGCCTGGCTGACCGGGACCCTGGAGTTGTTCGGCGAGGTGGCTGGTTCGGTGGCGGACTGGGCGGTCGGGTTCGCCTTCAGCCCGCTGGTGTGGGTGGGCATCGCCATGTTCGTCCTTTCCGTCCTGCTCTTCGGCGTCTCCACCCGGATCAGTGCCCCGCCAGGCGGCGCCAAGGGACGCAAGGCGGGCACGCCGGACGCCGTGGGCCCGGCTGCGCCCCCGAAGAAGGGTGCGCCCGCGCTCGATGACGACCTGGCTGACATCGAGGCGATCCTGCGGAAGCGGGGCATCTCATGAGCTCCGACCTGATCGCGCGCAACCGGTTGCGCAGCCGCCTCGACGCCGCCGTGCGGGCACACCCCGATCCCCTGCAGGCGCCGCTGATGGTCGTCGACCTGGACGCCTTCGACGCGAACGCCGCCGACCTGGTCCGTCGGGCGGGCGGCACCCCGATCCGGGTGGCCTCCAAGTCGTTGCGGGTGCCGGCCCTGCTCGAGCGGGCGCTGGCCCGGGACGGGTTCAGCGGCGTGCTGTCCTACTCCCTGCGCGAGGCCCTGTGGCTGGTCGAACACGGCGTCAGCGATGACGTGGTGATGGGCTATCCGAGCGTCGACGCTGGCGCCCTGGCCCGGTTGACCGGCTCCCCCAGCGCTGCCGGGGCGATCACCTTGATGGTGGACTCCACCGACCACCTGGACGCCATCGACGCCGCCCGCAGTTCTCGCGTGGTGCCGGTCCGGATCGCGATCGACATCGACGCCGGCCTGAAGCTCGCCGGTGCCCATGTCGGCCCGAAGCGGTCACCGCTGCATGCCACCGACGCCGTCCTCTCCCTGGCCCGCGCCGTGGTCGAGCGCGACGGCTTCAACCTGGTCGGCGTGATGACCTATGAGGGCCAGGTCGCCGGGGTCCCGGATGCGGTGCCCACCCAGCGCGCGAAGTCCGCCGTGGTCCGTCGCCTCAAGTCCGCCTCGATCGAGCAACTGCTGCAGCGGCGCCACGAGATCGCCCGCGGGCTGGCCTCCCTGGCCGAGCTGGAGTTCTGGAACGCGGGCGGGTCCGGATCGGTCGAGTCGTCGGCCGCCGACCCGGAGGTCACCGAGGTCGCGGCCGGATCCGGCCTCCTGGTGCCCGGGCTCTTCGACCACTACCGCTCCTTCACCCCACGGCCAGCTGCCTTCTTCGGCGTGCCCGTGGTCCGTCGCCCCGGCGCCGGGATGGTCACTGTCGCCGGCGGTGGCTTCATTGCCTCGGGTCCCGCTGGCGCCGACCGGGTGCCGATCCCGTGGGCTCCCCCGGGCCTGGCGCTGACCGGGCTGGAGGGCGCCGGCGAGGTCCAGACGCCGTTGACCGGACACCCGGCCGACACGCTCGCGATCGGCGACCTGGTCTGGTTCCGCCATGCCAAGTCCGGTGAACTCTTCGAGCACACCAACACCGCACACCTGCTCGAGGGCTCCGCCATCATCGCCTCGGTGCCGACCTACCGCGGCACCGGCAACAGCTTCTGATGCCCGGACCCGTCGCCGGCCTGCTGGCGGCACTCGACGGTGGGCCGCCCCTGCCCGGCGGCGGTCGCCTGCTCTGCATCGACGGTCCGCCCGGCGCAGGGAAGACGTCCCTGGCCCGCGAGCTGGCCGACGTGTGGACGCAGGAGTCGCGCACGGTCGCGGTGGTGCACATGGACGCGCTGTACGACGGGTGGGACGGACTGCGCGACCCGGGCCTCGGCGCCCGGATCCGGAACGGGCTGGTCGTCCCCTGGGCATCCGGCACCACCGGCAGGTGCCCGGCGTACGACTGGGCGCTGGGGCGCTTCGAGGGCGAGGTGGAGGTGGCACCGGCCGACCTGATGGTCCTCGAGGGCGTCGGATCGGGGATGCGTGGCCTGGCTGACCTGCGCACCGTGCTGGCCTGGGTCCAGGCGCCCCGCCAGGTGGCCACGGCCCGCGGCCTGGCCCGCGACCGGGCACTCCACGACCGGATGGGGCTGGCCTGGGACGAGGACGGTTACCGCCAGCGGTGGGAGCGGTTCTCCCGTGACGCGGATGAGTTCTTCGACCGGCACGGGCTGCCCGCCACGGCCGACCTGGTGGTCGACGGGCTCAGGGCGTCCGGTCGATGAGGCGGCGCAACTCGCGCACCCCTGCCTTGGCCCTGTCGCCGTCGCTGGCCTGGAGCGCCATCACGGCGCAGGTCTCACCATCGGCGAGGTCCAGGGTGGCCCACGGGGCACCGGGCGGCAGGTGGATGGCGATGACCTGTGCCCAGGCGAACTCGCGCGTCCGGTAGCCGTTGACGACCGTCAGGCCGGCCTCCGTCGCCGTGGCCCGGGCCCGGGCCAGTGCCCAGATGGCGACCCAGATGCCCACCCCCATCAGGACCAGGGTGATCCGCTGGAGCAGCGTGAACTGGTCGCGGATGTCCGCCGAGAGCAGGAACCACAAGGCGCCGCAGAACACCATCAACAAGACGCCGCCACCGATACCGGCGATGCGGGTGCCCAGCGGGCGCCAGGTGCGGGGCAGGGACGGGTCAGAGGCGGCAGGCATTGATCTCCGTCAGCAGGATGCCACGGGCACCGATGTCATAGAGCTCGTCCATCAGGCGCTGGCTGCCGCGGCTGGGCACCATGGCACGCACGGCCACCCATCCCTCACGGTGCAGCGGCGAGACGGTCGGCCCCTCGATGCCAGGCGTCAGGGCCACCGCACGATCGACATCCTGGCTGCGGATGTCGTAATCCATCATCACGTAGGAGCGGGCCACCAGGACCCCCTGGAGGCGGCGCAGGAAGACGTCGAACCCGGCGGGGTCCGGCGTACCGTCCCGGGCGATCAGCACGCCCTCCGACTCCAGGACCACCTCGCCGAAGGTGGCCAGGCCGGCGGCGCGCAGGGTGCTGCCGGTCTCCACCACGTCGGCGATCACGTCGGCGACGCCGAGCTTGATGCTGGTCTCGACCGCTCCGTCGAGGCGGGTCACCGTTGCGGTGATCCCCTGCTCGGCCAGGTAGCGCTCGACCACCCCGACGTACGACGTGGCGATCCGCTTGCCCTCCAACTGGGAGACGTCATCGAACTCGCCGGCCGGGCCGGCGAAGAAGAAGCGGGAGCGGCCGAAGCCGAGCTGGACCACCTCGCGGGCAGTGGCACCCGAGTCGAGCAGCAGGTCGCGGCCGGTGATGCCGATGTCGAGGGTGCCCTCCCCCACGTAGAGCGCGATGTCGCGCGGGCGCAGGTAGAAGAACTCGACACCGTTCTCGGCGTCGATCAGGGCAAGTTCCTTGGAGTCGCTGCGCTGCCGGTAGCCGGCTTCGCGCAGGATGTCGGAGGCGGACTGGGCGAGCGATCCCTTGTTGGGGACCGCGATGCGGAGCAGCCGCTCCCCATTGGTGACGGTCATGGTGTGGTCCTCAGAGGTGGGTGTAGACGTCTTCGAGGCTGAGTCCGGTCGCGATCATCAGCACCTGGGCGTGGTAGAGCAACTGGCTGATCTCCTCGGCCGCTGCGTCACGGCCCTCGTGCTCGGCAGCCATCCATGCCTCGGCGGCCTCCTCGACCAGCTTCTTGCCGATCGCATGGACGCCGGCGTCGAGTTCCTTGACGGTGCCGGAGCCCTCAGGGCGGGTCCGGGCCTTCTCGTTGAGCTCAGTCCAGAGTTCCTCGAACGTCTTCACGACGGCAAGCCTACGGCGTACGGCGCGGGGTCCCGGCGTCGGTCCGGCCCCCGGCACCGGGCAGGTCGCGCAGCACCCGGGCCGTGGCCAGTGCCGCCGCGGTGGCCTCCCATCCCTTGTCCTCGCTCGATCCCTCGAGGCCGGCCCGATCCAGGGCCTGCTGCTCGTCGTCGGTGGTGAGCAGGCCGAAGCCGACCGGCGTACCGGAGTCGAGTGCGACCCGGGTCAGGCCGTCGGTGGCGGCGTTGCACACGTAGTCGAAGTGCGGGGTGCCGCCGCGGATCACCACGCCCAGTGCGACCACGGCGTCGTGGTCACGGGCCAGCGCAGCGGCAACCACCGGGAGTTCGAAGGCTCCGGGCGCCCGGACCACGGTGGCATGGGTGACCCGGTGGGCGGCGAGCGCCCGCTCGGCACCGGCCAGCAGGCCGTCCATCACTTCCTGGTGCCAGCTCGCGGCAACGACGGCCACCGCGAGGTCGCTGCAGTCGACGGGCTCCTGTACGGGTGCTCCGGCTCCACTCATCGCAGGTCTCCTTCTTCGTTCCGGGTTCAGTCGAGGGTGCGGTCCAGGTCGGGCAGGTCGTGGCCCATCCGGTCCCGCTTGGTCATCAGGTAGGCGAGGTTGTGGTCATTGGGGTGGACGGTGAGGCCGACCCGCTCGGTGACCTCGATGCCGAAGTCACGCAGGCCGTGCTCCTTGTCCGGGTTGTTGGTCATCAACCGCACCCGCTCGATGCCCAGATCGCGCAGGATCTGGGTCGCGGTCCCGTAGTGGCGTGCGTCGGCCGGCAGGCCCAGGTCGAGGTTGGCGTCGATGGTGTCGCGTCCACCGTCCTGCAGGGCATAGGCCTGCAGCTTGGCGACCAGGCCGATGCCGCGACCCTCGTGGCCGCGCAGGTAGACCACCACGCCCCGGCCCTCGGCCACGATCCGCTCCAGTGCCTCGTCGAGCTGGGGACCGCAGTCGCAGCGCTGGGAGCCGAAGACGTCCCCGGTCAGGCACTCGGAGTGGACCCGGGTCAGCACCGGCTCGCCGGCAGCGATCGCGGCGTCGATGTCACCGTGGACCAGCGCGATGTGCTCGCTGTCGTCGACCGCGACCCGGTAGCCGAAGGCGGTGAAGTCGCCGAACCGGGTGGGCAGCTTCGTCTCCGCGACCCGGTCGGCGAGCACCTCGACGCGGCGGCGGTGGCGGACCAGTTCCTCGATCGAGATCATCTTCAGTCCGTGCTCGTCGGCGAACGCGCGCAACTCGGGGCCGCGCTTCATGGTCCCGTCGTCGTTGACCACCTCGACCAGGACGCCGGCCGGGGTGAGCCCGGCGAGGCGGGCCAGGTCGACCGCGGCCTCGGTGTGGCCCCGGCGGACCAGGACGCCTCCCTCGCGGTAGCGCAGCGGGAAGACGTGTCCGGGGCGGGTGATCTCCCACGGTTCGGTGGCCGAGTCGGCCAGCACCCGTGCGGTGTGTGCCCGGTCCGCGGCGGAGATGCCGGTGCTGACGCCGTCGCGGGCGTCGACGGAGATCGTGTAGGCCGTGCGCAGCTTGTCCTTGTTGTGCGGGGTCATCAGCGGGATCTCGAGCCGGTCCAGCATCGCGGCCGGCATCGGCACGCAGATCACTCCGCTGGAGTGGCGGATGGTGAAGGCCATCAGCTCCGGTGTCGCCTTGGAGGCGGCGAAGATGATGTCGCCCTCGTTCTCCCGGTCCTCGTCGTCCACGACGACGACCGCCTTGCCCGCGGCGATGTCCGCAATGGCGTCCTCGACGGAGTCGAGGCGGACGCGGGCGCCGGTGGGGTCACTCATTGTTCTCTCCTTGTTGGACATATCCGCTGACCAGCAGCTTCTCCACGTGCTTGGCGATCACGTCGGCCTCCAGGTTGACCCGCTCCCCCACGCCGCGGAAGCCGAGCGTGGTGCGGGCCAGGGTCTCGGGGATGAGGCTGATCGTGAACGATTCGGGGCGTGCCTCGACGACGGTCAGCGAGATGCCGTCGACGGTGATCGATCCCTTGTCGACCAGGTAGCGCCCCAGTCCGTCGGGCAGGGAGACCTCGACGACCTCCCAGTGCTCGCTGCGGCTGCGCGCCAGGACGGTGCCGACCCCGTCGACGTGGCCCTGGACGATGTGTCCGCCGAGCCGCTTCTCGACGGTGACGGCGCGCTCCAGGTTGACCCGGTGGCCCGGCGCGAGGTCGCCCAGTGACGTCTTGTCGAGCGTCTCCTGCATGACGTCGGCGGTCCAGCACCCCTCGCCGAGCTCGGCAACGGTGAGGCAGCAGCCGTTGACCGCGATCGAGTCGCCCAGCCCGGTGCCGGCCAGGACGACCTCGGCGGCCACGGTGATCCGGATGGCATCGCCCTGTTGCGCGATCTGCTCGACGGTGCCGAGCTCCTCGATGATTCCGGTGAACATCAGCTCTTCTCCTCCGGGGTGGGTCGGTTCGGGACCAGGGTGAGGCGGACGCCGGCCTCGGCACCCGTGCCGAGCACGGCGGCGTCGATGAGCTCCCACCGCATCGCGTCGGCGATGGTGGTGATGCCCAGGTCCGCGACGGCGCTGGGTCCGGCGCCGAGCAGCACCGGCGCGACGTAGGTGACCACCTCGTCGACCAGGCCGGCGGCGAGGAAGGCAGCGGCCAGGGTGGGGCCGCCCTCGAGGAACACGTGGCGTCGTCCCAGATCGAACAGTTCGCCCAGTGCGGTCCGTGGGTCGCGGGTGTGCAGGTGGAGTGTTTCGGCGCGGTCGTTGAAGGCCCGCAGGCCGGTGGGCAGGTCACGCTCCCCCATCACCACGCGCAGCGGCTGGTGTGCCACCGGGTGGTCGGCGTCGTCGCGCACGGTGAGCTCCGGGTCGTCCACGGCCACCGTGTTGGTGCCCACCAGCATCACGTCGCACTCGCCGCGGAGCCGGTGGGTGTCGCGGCGCGAGGGAAGCGCAGTGATCCAGCGGCTGGTGCCGTCGGCGGCGGCGCTGCGCCCGTCCAGCGTGGTGGCGAACTTCCAGGTCACCAGGGGGCGCTGGTGGGCCAGGCCGAAGGTCCATGCCCGGTTGAGCCGCCGTGCCTCGTCGTGCCGGTGCCCGGCGATGACCTCGATGCCCGCAGCACGCAGGGTGTCGCTGCCCCCGGTCGCGACCGGGTTCGGGTCGCCCTGGGCGAAGACGACGCGGCGTACCCCCGCCTCGACCAGTGCCCCGGAACACGGTGGGGTGCGGCCGGTGTGGTTGCACGGCTCGAGGGTGACCACGGCCGTGGCGCCCCGGGCGCGGTCACCGGCCTCGGCCAGGGCGGCCGCCTCGGCATGCGGCGTGCCGGCGCCCCGGTGGAAGCCTTCGGCGATGACGCTGCCGGTCTCGTCGAGCAGGACGCAGCCGACGCGCGGGTTGGGGCCGAGCGGTACGCCGGGAGTCGAGGCGATCTCGAGAGCGCGCGCCATCGCGCGGTCCTCGACCGCTGCGACTGCCCGTGCCTGCACCATCGTGGTCCCTCATGTCCGTTCGCGGACTCCGGGGCGGAAGGTGGATGGTCTGCGGGCCCGGGTCCCGTCCGGGTGCTCGACCATGGCCGATCCGGGCAGGACCACTGCGTGCGCTTCCCATCCGGACTATGACCGTCGGTCCAGGAATCACACCTGGTCAACCGGTCACTGGCTGTGACCGGGTCGCGGACTCCCACGCAGGTTTCCCCGTGTGGTCACCGCCGGTTCGGAATTGCACCGATCCCAGAGCACGCGAGTTGTTCACTCGTCTTCGGCTCATCCTGCCACAGCGTCGGATCCCTCCTGGCCCAGGGCCCGCTGGGCGGACTCGGCGCGGGCCCGCAACGCGGCGACCATCGCGTCGGGGTCCTCGGCGGAATAGACCGCCGAGCCGGCCACGAAGACGTCGGCCCCTGCCTCGGCGCAGCGCTCGATGGTCTCCAGGGAGACTCCCCCGTCGACCTGGAGCCAGGTCTGGACGCCACGGCGCTCCATCATCGCCCGGGCCTTGCGGATCTTGGGCAGGCACAGGTCGAGGAAGCCCTGGCCGCCGAAGCCCGGCTCGACGGTCATCACCAGCACCATGTCGAGCTCGTCGAGGAGGTCCTCGTAGGGCTCGATCGGGGTGGCCGGCTTCAGCGCCATGCTGGCCCGTGCCCCCTGTGCCCGGATCTCGCGGGCCAGCCGGACCGGTGCCGCCGCCGCCTCGACGTGGAAGGTCACCGACCCGCAGCCGGCCTCGGCGTACGCCGGCGCCCAGCGGTCCGGGTCGTCGATCATCAGGTGGGCGTCCATCGGCAGTGGCGTCGACCGGGCCAGGGACTCCACCACTGGGAGGCCCAGGGTCAGGTTCGGCACGAAGTGGTTGTCCATCACGTCGACATGGACCCAGTCCGCGCTGCGGATCCGGTTCACCTCACTGGCGAGGTTGGCGAGGTCGGCGTTCAGGACGGACGGCGTGATCTGGATTCCCACGCCCGCAACCCTATCCGGGCAGGGCGATGGTGAGCAGGAACACCGCGTCGGTGCGGGCCTGGACCGAGTGGCGCACCGGCGGGATCGGCACCAGGTCACCGGCGCCCAGCTCCCAGCGTTGGTCACCGGCGATCAGCACGACCTCGCCCTGGAGGACCTGGAGGCAGGCCGGCCCCGGTGCATCGTGCTCGGCCAGGGCAGCGTCGGCGGCCAGCGCCATCAGCACGGCCCGCTGCCCGTCCCCGTGCAGGACCGACTTGGCGGTGCGGCCCGCGGTGTGGTTGGGCAGGTCGGCGACCAGTTCGGCCGCCAGCGCGGTCAGGTTGACCGGTTCGATGGGCTCGCTCATGGCTCCACCATGCCATCCCCGTCGGCCTCGTCGCGCGCGGCCCACTCCAGCAGCGGCGCCAGGTCGAACGGATGCCCGTCGATGTCGGCGTGCAGGTCGCCGATCCGTGCGAACCGGCCGGGCATCGAGACGATCGTGAAGTCGTCCGGCACCGCGTCGTCGATCTCCGACCAGGCGAGCGGTGCCGAGACGCGGGCCTCGGGCACGCCGCGCACCGAGTACGCCGCGGCGATGGTGTGGTCGCGGGTGTTCTGGTTGTAGTCGACGAAGAGCTGGCCCGGGTCCCGGTCCTTGCGCCACCAGGCGGTGGTCACGTCCTCGGGTGCCCTGCGCTCGACCTCGCGGGCGAAGGCGTGGGCGGCACGGCGTACGTCGGCGAAGCCGTGCACCGGTGGGATCCGGACATAGACGTGCAGCCCCGAGCCACCGCTGGTCTTGGGGAACCCGACCGCACCGATCTCGTCGAGCAGTTCGTGGACCACGCCGGCCACGCGGCGTACCTGCGCCCAGTCCGACTCCGGGCCCGGATCGAGGTCGATGCGCCACTCGTCCGGCTTCTCCGGGTCGGCGCGACGACTGTTCCACGGGTGGAACTCGACCGTCGACATCTGCACGGCCCAGATCACGGAGCCGAGCTCGGTGACGCAGAGTTCGTCGGCGGTCCGGTTCCAGCGCGGGAAGTGGAGGCGGACCGTCTCCACCCAGGCCGGGGCACCGTTGGGGATCCGCTTCTGGTGCACCTTGTCGCCCGAGAGCCCCTTCGGGAAGCGGTGCAGCATGCACGGCCGCTCGAGGAGCGCGTTCACGATGCCCGGGCCGACGGCCAGGTAGTAGTCGACCAGGTCGTGCTTGGTGAGCCCGGTGTCGCTGGTGCTGCTCGGCGGGAAGTAGACGCGATCCGGGTTGCTGATCCGGATCACCCGGTCGTCCACCTCGACCTCGATCGCCGGCGCCTGGGAAGCCATGGCCTCAGGCTAGACCCGTCAGCGGCGCAGCAACGCCAAGAACATGGCGTCGGTGCCGTGGCGGTGCGGCCACAGTTGCACGGTGCCCGGCAGCGGTCCGGCGATGTCGGCCACGGTGACGCCCGGTACGCCGGCCAGCGCGGCCTCGGCGTCGACCAGCACCGCCTCCGGGTGGTCGGCCAGGACGTCCTCGACCACTCCGCGGGTCTCGGCCAGCACCGGGGAGCAGGTCACGTAGGCGACCACGCCGCCGGGACGCACGGAGGCCAGCGCCTGCTTGAGCAACGCGCGTTGCAGCGGCACCAGTTCGGCGACGTCGCCCGGTTGGCGCCGCCACCGCGACTCGGGGCGGCGACGCAGCGCACCGAGCCCGGAGCAGGGTGCATCCACCAGCACCCGGTCGAAGCTCGCCGGGGCCCACGCCGGGCGGGTCCCGTCGGCGACGACCACACCGGCCAGGCCGGCGCCGCTCCGGCGGGTGGCCCGGGCGACCAGTGCGGCGCGGTGGGGTTGGCGCTCGGCGGCGAGCAGGGCGGCGCCCCGCTGCCCGGCCAGTGTCGCCAGCAGTGCGGCCTTGCCGCCCGGCCCGGCGCAGGTGTCGAGCCACTGTTCGTCGCGCCCGGTCAGTGCCGCGCCGGCCAGGGCGAGCGTGACCAGTTGCGATCCCTCGTCCTGGACCGCGGCCCGGCCCTCGGCCACGGCATCGATGGCGCCCGGGTCGCCCGAGGCGAGGACCAGTGCATGGGGTGACTGGCCGGTCGGCTCGGCTCCGGCGCTGCGCAGTTCCGCGGTGGTGGCCAGGCCCGGGCGGGCCACCAGGGTGACCTTCGGGGCCGCATTGTCCGCGGCGAGCAGCGCGTCGAGTTCGGCCTCGGCGCCCACGGCAGCCAGCGCGGCCTGCAGTTCCTCCACCACCCAGACCGGGTGGGCGTGGGCCAGGGTTGCGAGCCCGACCGGGTCGGCAGGGGCCAGGCGGCGTACCCACTGGTCGTGGTCGTGGCCGGAGACCTTGCGCAGCACCGCGTTGGTGAACCCGGCCGGGCCGTGGCCGACCCGGGCACGGACCAGGTCGACGGTGCTGGAGATCGCCGCATGGGCGGGCACCCGCATGGCGAGCAACTGGTGGGCGCCGAGTCGCAATGCATCGAGCACCTTCGCCTCGACCTTGGCCAGCGGCCGGTCGATGCAGGCGGCCAGGATCGCGTCGTACGTGCCCTGCCGGCGCAGGGTGCCGCTGACCAGTTCGGTGGCAAAGGCGGCGTCGCGGCCCGACAGGTTGGCCTCGCGGAGCACGCGCGGCAGCACCAGGTTGGCGTAGGCGTCGTCGACGCGGACCGCCTTGAGCACGTCGTACGCCGCGGCGCGCGGCGCGTCGATCCGGGGCCGCGCTCGCTTCACTGGTCCCCGAAGGTGGTGCCCGGCGCCAGCGTCACGCCGCGGGCCCAGTCGGCCGCAGCCATCTGCTTCTTGCCGAACGCCTTGACCTCGCCCAGGCGGACCGGCACGGTGCCGGTGCCGACGTGGACCGCCTTCTTGGTGACGGCAAGCTGGCCCGGAGGCAGTTGTTCGTGGTCGGCCTCAGGGGTGACGGGACCGATCTTGATCCGCTCGCCCTCATGGGTCGACCACGCGCCCGGCCCGGGGGTGCAGGCGCGGACCTGGCGGTCGATCTGCACCGCGGGGCGGGTCCAGTCGATCCGCGCGTCGTCGACCAGGATCTTCGGCGCCAGGCTGATCCCCTCGGCCGGCTGCTCGCGCGGGACCAGGGAACCGTCGGCGATGCCGTCCAGGGTGCTCACCAGCAGGTGGGCACCGCCCTCGGCCAGGCGGGCGAGCAGGTCCCCGGAGGTGTCGGTGGGGCGGATCGTCTCGGTCATCACCCCGAAGACGGCGCCGGCGTCGAGTTCCTTCACGATCCGGAAGGTGCTGGCCCCGGTGATCTCGTCACCGGCCCAGATGGCGTGCTGCACCGGCGCGGCACCGCGCCAGGCGGGCAGCAGGGAGAAGTGCAGGTTGATCCAGCCATGGACCGGGATGTCCAGCGCGGACTGGGGCAGCAGGGCGCCGTAGGCCACCACGGGGCAGGCGTCGGGGGTCAGGTCGCGCAGCGCGGCCTGGAACTCCTCGTCGCGCGGGTGGGTGGGCTTGAGCACCGGGATGCCCAGTTCCTCGGCGCGCTGGGCGACCGGTGAGGCGACCAGCTTGCGTCCGCGCCCGGACGGGGCGTCGGGGCGGGTGACCACCCCGACCAGGTCGTGGCCGGAGGCGGCGATGGCATCCAGTGCGGGAACGGCCACCTCGGGGGTGCCGGCGAAGACGACGCGCATCAGATGCCGAGCCCCCTCGTTGCGTGGGGCGAGATCTTGACGCGGGGTTGTTCCAGGCCGAACCAGTCGGACTCCCGGATCACCTTCATGGCTGCCTTCCGTGCCTCGACGTCGAGGCGGTCGATGAAGAGGACACCGTCCAGGTGGTCGGTCTCGTGCTGGATGGCACGGGCCAGCAGTTCGGAGCCGCGGATCTCGACCGGCTCGCCGTGCATGTTGAATCCGTTGGCGACCACGTGCATCGCCCGGCGGCACTCATAGGAGAGCTCCGGGAGGGAGAGGCACCCCTCGAGGTCGATCTGCTGCTCCTCGGAGAGCTCCAGCGTCGGGTTGACCAGGTGGCCGACATCGCCGTCGACGTTCCAGGTGAAGACCCGGAGCCCGACGCCGATCTGGGGCGCGGCCAGGCCCGCGCCCGGCGCCTCGAGCATGGTGTCGGTCAGGTCGGCGACAAGGGTGCGCAGCTCCTTGTCGAAGGTGGTGACCTCTGCTGCGCGGCTGCGCAGGACCGGGTCGCCGAAAAGGCGGATGGGCTGGACTGCCACGGTGCTCCTTGCTGTTCGATTGCGCCGATCAGTGTACGGCCGACGGGGCGGATCCGTTCAGAGGACGTAGGGGTCGACCTGGACCCGGACCGCGTCCAGCTTCCGGGCCGCGCGGACCCGCTGCAGCTGGCCGAGTGCCTCGGCCAGGGCCGCGCTCCGTGCCCGCGGGACGCGCAGCACCACCCGCACCTCGTCGCCATCGCCGGCCGGGACCGGCCCGAGCACCTCGACATCCGGCACGGGGCCGAGCACGGTGAGGGCATCGTCGACGGCACCGGCCTCGCCGCTGATCGTGGCCATCCTGCTGGCCGGCGGGAGGTGGGCAGATCGGCGCTCCTCGGTCTCCCGGGCGGCAAAACCGCCCGGGTCCCAACGGACCAGGGCCTGCAGCGTCGGATCCGCTGGGTCGCCCACGGCCAGCACCTTGCCGCCGGGGCGGACCAGGGCCGCTGCGTTCATCCAGCGGCGCAGCGCCTCCTCGGCCGTGCGCAGGCCGGGCCTGCCCAGCACCAGTGCCGTGTCGAGCAGGACGACGGCCGCATAGCCGTCCTCGGCGACGGGCTCGGCCCCCGGCGTGGCGACCACGACGGCAGGTTCGGCGCCCACGCGGTCGATGACGTGGTCGCCGCTGCTGCCGCGGATCCTGGTGCCGGGCAACGCCCGGCCGAGCTCCTCGGCCGTGCGTGCTTCGCCGCGCACCGGGGCACGCAGCCCGCGGTGGCCGCATTCGGTGCAGGCGAAGTCACCGGCACTGGTCCCGCACCAGGCACATGCCGGGGCGAGGTCGGCGCGCGACTGGCGCAGTGGACCGGCGCAGGCGCGGCACCGGGCCGGCGTACGGCAGCGGGCGCAGGCCAGGCTGGCGGCGTACCCGGCACGCGGTGCCTGCACCAGGACCGGACCGGTGGCGAGTGCGGCACGGATCAGGTCGAACGCCTGGCGGGGCACCTGGGCGGCTCGCCCGCTCGGGTCACGCTCGAGTTCGCGGTCGGTGGCGCCGGTCACCGCCACCGTCACCCCGCGGCGCACCACGGCGCGTTCGGGAACCAGTTCGGCGGCCCAGCCGGTGGCGACCAGGAAGTGGCCCTCCACGGTGCGTGCGTAGCCGCCGACGAGTGCGGCCGTCCCCTCGAGTTCGGCGCGGGTGAGCAGCACCTCGCGAGTGTGCGGGTACGGCGCCCGCGGCTCGACGTACAGGTCGTCCCCGTCGTCCCAGATCACCACCAGTCCGAGGTCGGCCACGGGAGCGAAGGCAGCCGCCCGGGTGCCGGCCACCACCCGGACCGCACCGCGGGAGACCGCGAGGAAGGCGCGATAGCGGGCGGCGGGGCCGCTCTCCGCGGTGAGCACCACGTGCCGGTCGGGGCCCAGCGCGGCGGTGAGGGCTGCGTCGAGGCGGGCGAGGTCCTTGCCGTCGGGGACGCAGACCAGCACGCCCCGGCCGGCCGCGGCGGTGACGGCAGCAGCCTCGGCGACCAAGGCCGTCCAGTCGGCGCCCGGAGGGGGTGACCAGACCGCGCGCGGCGTGCGCCCGTCGGCCAGGGCAGCCAGGAAGGACGGGCCGTGGACCAGTTCCTGCCACCCCGATCGCGCCCGTTGCGGGGCGGCGGCGACCGGCCCGGCCACCGGGGAGGGTTCCTTCTCGGTGGTGGCATGCCGGGGCGGGATCGCCAACCGGAGGACGTCGGAGCGGGTGCCGGCGTACCTGCGGGCGATGTCACCACTCAGCCGCGCCACCGCCGCGCTGAGCACGGGCTCGGCGCTGACCACCCGGCGCAGGGGCTGCAGGCGTCCCTCATGCTCCGAGGCGGCCACCCGTTCGAGGAGGAACCCGTCGACGTCCTGGCCGGCGAAGCGGACCTTGACCCGTACGCCGGGCAGCGCGGAGTCGGCCATGGTCGCCGGCACCGCGTAGTCGAAGGTGCGGTCCAGGTGGGCCAGTGCGACGTCGACCAGCACCCGGGCGACCGGGTCGGTCGCGGCCAGTTCGACCTGCTTCCTGGCCGGTGCCGCCTTGCTGATCCGGGCACGGACCAGCCCGGGAAGCAGTTCCTGCTGCTTCCCGGGCTGGTCTGGCTCGTTGGGCTCCACGCGGCATTCCTACCAGTGGGGCCCGACACACTGCTCTCCTGGTGAGGCAGCGGTGCTGGCCTCAGGCGTTGGCGGCGGCCTTGAGCGCGTCGGCGCGGTCGGTGCGCTCCCAGGTGAACTCGGGGAGCTCGCGACCGAAGTGGCCGTACGCCGCGGTCTTGGCATAGATCGGGCGGAGCAGGTCCAGGTCGCGGATGATCGCGGCCGGGCGCAGGTCGAAGACCTCCAGGACCGCCTGCTGGATCTTCTCGTCGGGGACAGTGCCGGTGCCGAAGGTCTCGATGAAGACCCCGACCGGGTGTGCCTTGCCGATCGCGTAGGCGACCTGCACCTCGCACTGGCGGGCCAGGCCGGCGGCCACCACGTTCTTGGCGACCCAGCGCATCGCGTACGCCGCAGAGCGGTCAACCTTCGACGGGTCCTTGCCGGAGAACGCGCCACCACCGTGGCGGGCCATGCCGCCGTAGGTGTCCACGATGATCTTCCGGCCGGTCAGCCCGGCGTCACCCATCGGGCCGCCGACGACGAACTTGCCGGTCGGGTTGACCAGCAGGCGGTAGCCCTCCGACGGGATGTCGAAGCCCTCCAGCACGGCGTCGATCACGTGCTTCTTGATGTCGGCCTCGAGGGTGGCGTGGTCGATCTCCTCGGCGTGCTGGGTGGAGAGGACCACGGTGTCGATGCGCACCGGGCGGTTCTGGTCGTCGTACTCGATGGTGACCTGGGTCTTGCCGTCGGGACGCAGGTAGTCCAGCGTGCCGTCCTTGCGGACCGCAGAGAGGCGCTCGGAGAGCGTCTGGGCGATCTTGATCGGCAGCGGGAACAGCTCGGGTGTGTCGTCACAGGCGTAGCCGAACATCAGGCCCTGGTCGCCGGCTCCACGCTTGTCGAGGTCGTCCTCACTGCTGCCGACCCGGGACTCGTGGCCGTCGTCAACGCCCGCGGCGATGTCGGCGGACTGTCCACCGATGGCGACCTGGACACCACAGGTGGTGCCGTCGAAGCCCTTGTCGGAGTGGTCGTAGCCGATTTCGAGGATCTTCTTGCGCACCAGTTCGGCCACCGGCGCATAGGCGTTGGTGCGGACCTCGCCGGCGACGACCACGAGGCCGGTGGTCAGGAGGGTCTCGACCGCCACGCGCAGGTTCGCGGTGTCGGCGTCGTTGGCCATGAGGTAGTCGAGAACGGTGTCGCTGATCTGGTCAGCGATCTTGTCGGGGTGACCTTCGGTCACGGACTCCGACGTGAAGAGACGTCCAGCCACGGGTGTTTCACTCCTGAATTGTTGGGGTGCTGCTTGAACGATACTGCGGTAGAACGAGTTACGTTCCAGCGTCTCAGCGGTCCAGGCGGGAGGCGACCTGGTCCCAGATCGCGTGGGCCACGCGGGCCTTGCTCCCCCGCGGGACCGGGGTCGGTCCACCGTCCACAGCGAGGATGACGGCCTCGTTCTCCCCGCTTCCGAAGACCGCTCCCCCGCTGACGTCGTTGACCACGAGCAGGTCGCAGCCCTTGCGCGCCAGTTTCGCGGTGGCCAGTTCCAGCACGGTCCCCGTCTCGTCGCCGGTCTCCGCGGCGAAGCCGACGATGACCTGTCGGGCCTTCGCCCGGTCGCCGGAGAGTTCCTTGAGGATGTCCGGGTTCTGCGCCAGTTCGATGCTGGGTGCCGACCCGTCGGCCGCCTTCTTGATCTTGTGGCCGCTGGTCGCGACCGGCCGGAAGTCCGCCGGTGCGGCTGCCATCACGATGGCATCGGCCGACGGCGCGGCCTCGAGCATCGCGTCGCGCAATTCGGCGGTGGTGGCCACCTGGACCACCTTCACCCCGGCCGGGGTGGGGACCGTGACGTTGGCGGCGACCAGGGTGACCTCGGCGCCCCGGGCGGCGGCGGTCCGGGCCAGGGCAATGCCCTGGAGGCCCGAGGAGCGGTTGCCCAGGAAGCGCACCGGGTCCAGTGGCTCGCGGGTGCCCCCGGCGGAGACGAGGACGTGGCGGCCGGCCAGGTCGCCACTCGGCGCGCCCCGGTCGAGCACGTCGAGGCAGAACTCGAAGATCGCGGCAGGCTCGGGGAGGCGGCCCTTGCCGGTGTCCTTGCCGGTGAGCCGGCCCTCGGCCGGCTCGATCACGACATTGCCGCGCTCGCGCAGCGTGGCCACGTTCGCCGTGGTGGCCGGGTGCTCCCACATCTCGGTGTGCATGGCGGGCGCGAAGACCACCGGGCAGCGTGCGGTGAGCAGGGTGTTGGTGAGCAGGTCGCCGGCCTGGCCGTGGGCCGCCTTGGCCAGCAGGTCGGCCGTGGCCGGGGCGACGACGACGAGGTCGGCCTCCTGGCCGATCTTCACGTGCGGGACCGCGTGTACGTCGTCCCACACCTCGCTGCTGACCGGCTTGCCGGAGAGTGCCGCCCAGGTCGGGGCACCGACGAACTCCAGGGCGGCAGCCGTCGGCACGACGGTGACGTCATGGCCCGATTCGGTGAATCGCCGCAGCAGCTCGCAGGCCTTGTAGGCCGCGATGCCGCCGCTGACGCCAAGGACGACGCGGGCCATCGACCGGGGCTCCGGGACTACTCGGCGCTGGCGAGGTCGGCCTCGGCAGCCGCGGCACGGGCGGCTTCCTCGGCAGCCAGCTCGGCCGGGTCGACGTCCTCGCAGGTGAGCAGGTCGTCGTTGATCTCGCGCAGGGCGATGGAAAGCGGCTTCTCCTGGACGTGGGTGTCCACGAGTGGGCCGACGTACTCGAGCAGGCCCTCGCCGAGCTGGGAGTAGTAGGCGTTGATCTGCCGGGCGCGCTTGGCGCTGTAGAGGACCAGCTTGTACTTCGAGTCCGTCTTGGTGAGCAGATCATCGATCGGGGGGAAGGTGACACCCTCGCCGGTGGGGACAGACACGTGCACACGCCTCACAGAAAATTGATGGATGAATCAGGATCGGGGCAGGAGAAGATCACTGCGCCTTCATCAAGGTTACCAACTCCTGCGCAGCATCGTGAACTTCGTGGTTGACGATGGTGGTGTCGAACTCCGCCTCGGCGGCCAGTTCACCCCGTGCAGTCTCCAGCCGGCGCTCCCGTTCCCGCTCGCCCTCCGTGCCGCGGCCGACGAGGCGGCGGACCAGTTCCTCCCACGACGGCGGCGCCAGGAAGACGAAGAGCGCCTCGGGCATGGTGGCCTTGACCTGGCGGGCGCCTTGCAGGTCGATCTCGAGCAGCGCCGGACGCCCCTGGGCCAGGGCTTCCTCGACCGGTCCGCGGGGCGTGCCGTACCGGGCTGACTTGTGGACCACCGCCCACTCCAGCAGCGCGCCCTGGGCGATCATCTCGTCGAACTCGGCGTCGGTGACGAAGTGGTAGTGGACCCCGTCCACCTCCCCGGGCCGCGGCGCGCGCGTGGTCGCCGAGACGGAGATCCACACGTCGGGGTGGTCGTCGCGGATCACTCCAGCGACCGTCCCCTTGCCGACGGCGGTCGGCCCGGCCAGCACGACCAGGCGTGCCGGTGCATCGGTCTGGCTCACCTGCTCAACCCCGCGAGGAGAACTCCGCCTCGAGCGCTGCGAGCTGCTTGATGCCCAGCCCGCGCACTCGGCGGCTCTCCGCAATGCTGAGGCGCTCCATCAGGGCCTTGGCCCGCACCTTGCCCAGGCCGGGCATCGACTGGAGTAGGTCGATCACCTTCATCTTGCCGATGACCTCGTTGGTCTGTCCCTCGCGCAGCACGTCGGAGATCGACGCACCCGAGTTCTTGAGGCGGTTCTTCACCTCGGCACGCTCCCGGCGGGAGGCGGCGGCCTTGTCCAGGGCAGCCTGGCGCTGTTCGGGGGTGAGCGGGGGCAGGGCCACGGAAGGGGTCCTCGTCAATCGATCGGCAGGTGGGACGTGGTCAATCTAGTCACAGCCCGATCCGTTCGGCAACGCAGGTCACAACAGCGAGACGCCGCAGACGTCGAGGGCGTGCTGCTCGATCCCGGCGGTGGCCCGCTGCACCTCGGGCGAGGCGAGCACCGAGGCCGCGCCGCGGATCCGGCGCCGCTCGGCCTCGGCCAGGTCGTCGGGCAGTTCGCCCGCCACGTCGTCCGGCTCCAGTCCGGCCGCCTGCAGCGCGTCGCGCAACCCGTGCAGGGCGTTGAGCAGGGTCGCCCACTCGTCCACCAGGTCGCGTGGCGCCTCGCGCCCCAACTCCTCCAGGATCGGCAGGGCGCTGAGGAAGCCGCCGGCCCCCTCCTCGTCGGCGATCCGGGTGAGGGTGGCGCTGTGCGTCGAGACCGCCTCGCAGTAGCCGGCCCGCTGGTCCTCCGCCGAGCCCGAGCACCCGGTCAACGGCGCCGTGCCCAGGGCGACCACCAGCGCAAGGATGGTGATCCGGCGGCGCAGCGGCATCAGGCGCTGCCGAGGAGCGAACGGAAGGCGTCGTTCTCGCGGCGTACGGCGTCCCGCAGGGCGACCGGGTCCGGGCCGGAGCGGAGCAGGCCGCGCGAACTGCTCGGCGAGACGTGGGCGGCAGCGGCCCCGAAGATCCGGCGCACGTCGTCGATGGTGCCGCCCTGGGCACCCACCCCCGGGGCGAGGATCGGGCCGTTGAAGTCGAACGACTCCCCCGTCTCCCCGATGGTGGCTCCGATCACCGCACCGAAGGAGCCGAGCGGCTCGGCGCCCGCGTTGAGGTCACCCAGCCCGGCCAGCACGGTCCCGGCGACACTCCGCCCGGCCCCGTCCTCGACGCGGGCGTGCTGCACCTGCGGCGCCTCCGGATTCGAGGTCAGGGCGAGCACGAAGACCCCACCGCCATGGCGCGTGGCCGTCTCGAACATCGGCGACAGGGAGCCCAGGCCCAGGTAGGGGCTGGCCGTGATCGCATCGACGGCCAGCGGGGACGACGGGTCGAGGTAGGCGTCGGCGTAGGCCTGCGAGGTCGAGCCGATGTCGCCGCGCTTGACGTCGAGCAGGACCAGCGCGCCGGCCTCGCGGCAGGTGGCGATCACCTGTTCCAGGACGGCGATGCCACGCGAGCCGAACCGCTCATAGAAGGCCGACTGCGGCTTGACCAGGGCGGCCTCACCGGCGATCGCCTCCGCCGCGCCGAGGGCGAACTTCTCCAGCCCGGAGACCGTGTCTTCCAGGCCCCATGCGGCGAGCAATCCGGCGTGCGGGTCGATCCCGGCGCAGACCGGGCCGCGGTCGCTGACGGCGGCAGCGAAGCGGGCGCCGAACGGAATGGTGGCGGAGGTGGCTGTCATCTGGTCTCTCCCTGGAGCTCGGCCGCGATCCGCGCGGCGACGGTCGGATCATGGAGCAGTGCGGTGCCGACCTGGACGGCGACGGCACCCAGGTCGAGGAAGGCGCGGGCACCGGCCGTGTCCTGGACCCCGCCGGCCGCGATCACCGGCAGTTCGGCGGCAGCCTCACGCACGGCCGCGACGCAACGCAGGGCCAGTGGCGCGATCGCCGGGCCGGAGAGCCCGCCGGGGCGCCCCTGGGGCATCACGGCCGGCACGGCGTTGCCGACCACGACGGCGTCTGCCCCGGCCTCGGCGACGGCACGCGCGAACTCAGCGACGCGGCCGGCCTCCGGCGCGAGCTTGGCCAGGACCGGGATGCCGCGCGGCAGTTCACGGCGTACGGCGGAGACCGCGCGGGCAGCGGCGAACGGCTCACTGGCATCGAAGAGGCCCAGGTCGACCCCGTCGGGGACGGAGACGTTCACCTCGACACCGGCGACCCCCGGGGCGACCGCCAGACGTCGGGTGATCGCGGCGTACTCCCCGATGCTGGCCCCGGCCACGGAGACCACGGCGGGCACGGTGTGCGCGGCCAGCCAGGGCAGCTCCCGGGCCAGGAACTGGTCGATGCCCGGGTTCTGCAGGCCGATGGCGTTGATGAAGCCCGAGGGCGACTCCGCGAGCCGCGGCGGCGGACCGCCCAGGCGCGCATCCAGGGTGACGGTGCGGGTGACGAAGGCGCCGAGTCCGGCCAGCGGGGCCAGCGCGTCGAGTTCGGGGCCGGTGCCGCCACAGCCCGCGGCCACCATCACCGGCGAGGCCATCGCCAGGCCCGGCACCGCCAGCGCAGTCGTCATGGCGCTCCCCCGACCAGCGCGTCCCAGCGGACCCGGTCGCCGCGGATCACAGGGCCCTCGTAGCAGGCACGGACCACCCGGGGTACGCCGTCCTCACCGACGACCGGCGCCGGACACCCCTGGCAGAGCCCGGTGCCGCACGGTTGCGGCAGCTCCAGGGCGACCTGGCTCCACGCGCCGTGCTGCTCGGCCGCAGTGGCCACCGCGTGCAGCGTCGCCAATGAGCCGGCTCCGTAGACGACATCCACCCCGAGGCGTTCCAGCAGTTCGGGCAACGCATCGCTGATCACGCCGCGCCGCCCCACCGACCCATCGCCGGTGACCACGGTGACCGACCGGGCCGAGCGGCGCGCCTCGAGTGCCGCGAGCAGGTGCGGTTCGTCGCTGGCACCGAGCAGCATCGAGACCACGCAGCCACGCTCCCGCAGGCGTTCGGCCAGACCGAAGAGGGGCGCCGCGGCATAGCCCTCCCCGACCAGCAGGCAGCCGACCGGTTCCCGGGGCTGGGCGAACGGGCGCCCCAGCGGCCCGGTCAGTTCGACCTTCGCGCCCTGGGTGAGGCCGGCCAGCCAGCGCGAACCTGCACCGACCGGTTCGACGATGACTTCCAGGGTGGCGCCGTGGCTGCCGGTGTGCCGCACCCGGTGGATCCACAGACTGCGCCGGGCCAGGTGGCCGCGTGGCTGGGTCTGGCCCACGGAGACGGCGACGAAGTTGCCGGGGCGGGAGAGTTCGGGGATCCCCGGTGCGACCAGGGTCAACTGGCGGTAGGCACCCACCTTCCGCACCGACAGCACTTCGCCGGTGACGTGGAGCCGCTCGTTGGCCCTGCTCATCGGGTCCCCATCAGGTCCGCGGCCCCGGCCCAGCGAGGCCGGCAAGCACCCGGCGCGGCCACAGCGGGCCTTCGTAGATGAATCCGGTGTATCCCTGCAACAGCGTGGCCCCGGCGTCCAGACGCTCCTGCGCGTCCCGGGGGGTGGTGATGCCGCCGACGGAGACCAGGGTCAGGTCCGCCACGCGTCCGGCGAGCAGCCGCAGCACCTCGAGCGAGCGCGCCGCCAGGGGGCGACCCGAGAGGCCACCGGCACCGACCGCGGCCACCTCGGCGGCGGGGCTGGCCAGCCCGTCGCGGGTGATGGTGGTGTTGGTGGCGATCACCCCGGACAGGCCCACGGCGCGGGCCAGGTCGGCGACGGCCAGGACGTCGTCGTCGTCCAGGTCGGGAGCGATCTTGACCAGCAGCGGAACCCGGTGCTCGGTGACCTCATCGGCGCGACGGCGTACCGCACGCAACAGCGGCTCGAGCTTGTCGATCGCCTGCAGGTTGCGCAGTCCCGGGGTGTTCGGCGAGCTCACGTTGACGACCAGGTAGTCGGCCAGCGGAGCCAGCAGGGTGGTCGACTTCTCGTAGTCGCCGATCGCGTCCGCCTCGTCGACCACCTTGGTCTTGCCGATGTTCACGCCGAGCACCGGGCCGTGGGCCCCGGTGCGCTCCATCCGGGCCCGGCGGGCGGCCAGGCGCCGGGAGACCACCTCGGCACCGTCGTTGTTGAACCCCATCCGGTTGACCACCGCACGGTCCGCGGTGAGCCGGAAAAGCCGCGGGCGCGGGTTGCCCGGCTGCGGCTCCCCGGTGACGGTGCCGATCTCGACGTGCGAGAAGCCGAGCGCGGCCAGCGCGTCGATGCCGACCGCGTTCTTGTCGAACCCCGCCGCCAGGCCGAGCGGATTGGCGAAGGTGAGGCCCATCGCCGACACCGGCCGGTCGGTGACCGTCGGCCGGAGCACTGCCCGGGTGACCGGCGCACCTGCACGGATCGCCGCGAAGGCAGCGTGGTGTGCCTGCTCGGGGTCGGTGCGGGTCAGCAGGTGGTCGAAGGCCAGGGCGTAGGGCTTCACCCGTCCTCCTGCCCCGATCCGGCCAGCATGGTGGCCCACTCCTGCAACGAGCGCACACCGATCTCGCCGGCGCGCATGGCCTGGATGCCCTGCACCGCGGCGCCGAGGCCCTGGACGGTGGTGATGCACGGGATGTCGGTCATGATCGCCGCGGCCCGGATCTCGTAGCCGTCGACCCGCGGGGACCCGCCACTGGTGGTGCCGTGCGGGGTGTTGACGACCAGCGCGATCTCCCCGGCATGGATCAGCCCGACCACGGTCGGCTCGCCGTCGGGGCCCTCGCCCTCGAAGTGCTTGCGGACCACGGAGGCCGGTACGCTGTTGCGGCGCAGCACCTCGGCAGTGCCCGCCGTGGCGAGCACCTCGAAGCCCATCTCGGCCAGCTGCTTGATCGGGAAGATCATGTGGCGCTTGTCGCGGTTGGCCACCGAGACGAACACCTTGCCGCCCAGCGGGAGCGAGCCGTAGGCGCCGGCCTCGGCCTTGGCGAAGGCGGTGCCGAAGTTGGCGTCGAAGCCCATCACCTCGCCGGTCGAGCGCATCTCCGGGCCGAGCACGGCGTCCACCATCGTGCCGTCGGGGGTGCGGAACCGGTTGAACGGCATCACCGCCTCCTTGACCGCGATCGGCGAACCGTCGGGCAGGGCACCTCCGTCGCCGGTCGCCGGGAGCAGGCCCTCGCTGCGCAACTCGGCGATGCTCGCCCCGAGCATCACCCGCGCCGCGGCCTTGGCCATCGGCGTCGCGGTCGCCTTGGAGACGAACGGCACGGTGCGCGAGGCCCGCGGGTTCGCCTCCAGGACGTAGAGCACGTCCGATGCCATCGCGTACTGGATGTTGAGCAGGCCGCGGACCCCGACGCCCCGGGCGATCGCCTCGGTGGACTGGCGGATCCGCTCGATCTCCGAGCTGCCCAAGGTGATCGGCGGCAGTGCGCACGAGGAGTCACCGGAGTGGATCCCGGCCTCCTCGATGTGCTCCATCACGCCACCCAGGAAGAGGTCGGTGCCGTCGAAGAGCGCGTCCACGTCGATCTCGACCGCGTCGTCGAGGAAGCGGTCGACCAGGACCGGCTGGGCCTCGTTGATCAGGCCGTTGGCGACGTACTTGGCCAGGTAGGACTCCAGCGCCTCGTCGTCGTACACGATCTCCATGCCGCGTCCGCCGAGCACGTAGGAGGGGCGGACCAGCACCGGGTAGCCGATCTCGTTGGCGATCTGCTGTGCCTGGCCGAACGTGGTCGCGGTGCCGTGCTTGGGCGCCGGGAGGTTCGCCTCGGCCAGCACCCGCCCGAAGGCACCGCGCTCCTCGGCCAGGTCGATCGCGGCGGGTGAGGTGCCGACGATCTTCACGCCGGCCTCCTCCAGGCCACGGGCCAGGCCGAGCGGCGTCTGCCCACCGAGCTGGCAGATGACCCCGGCAACGGGGCCGGCCGCACGCTCGGCGTCGACGATCTCCAGGACGTCCTCGAGGGTGAGCGGCTCGAAGTAGAGGCGGTCCGAGGTGTCGTAGTCGGTGGAGACGGTCTCCGGGTTGCAGTTGACCATGATCGTCTCGTAGCCGGCCGCGGAGAGTTCCAGGCTGGCGTGGACGCAGGAGTAGTCGAACTCGATCCCCTGCCCGATCCGGTTCGGCCCGGAGCCGAGGATGATCACGGCCTCCTTGCCCTCGGGGCGCGGCAGCACCTCGGTCTCCTCGTCGTAGGAGGAGTAGTAGTACGGCGTGGCGGCGGCGAACTCGGCGGCGCAGGTGTCGACGGTCTTGAAGACCGGGCGGACCCCGAGTGCGTGCCGGACGCCGCGGACCACGTCGGCGGACATGTTGCGGATCCTGCCGATCTGGGCGTCGGAGAAGCCGTGGCGCTTGGCGCGGCGCAGCAACGCGGGGCTGAGTCCGTCCGCGGCCGCGATCTCGCCGGCGATCTCGTTGATCAGCACCAGCTGGTCCAGGAACCAGGGGTCGATCTTCGTCGCTTCGAAGAGCTCCTCCAGGCTGGCACCGGCGCGGATCGCGTCCATCACCTTGCGCAGCCGGCCGTCGTGCGGCACGGCCACCTCGGCCAGCAGCGCCTCCTTGTCGAGGTCGACCCAGGTGTGGCTCCAGTCGAAGGCGGCGTCCTTGCTCTCCAGGGAGCGCAGGGCCTTCTGCAGCGCCTCGGTGAAGTTGCGTCCGATCGCCATCGCCTCGCCGACCGACTTCATGTGCGTGGTCAGCACCGGGTCCGCACCGGGGAACTTCTCGAAGGCGAACCGCGGGACCTTGACCACGACGTAGTCCAGGGCCGGCTCGAAGGCAGCCGGCGTGTAGGGGCGCCAGCCGTCGTCCTCACCGGGGGCCGGGGTGGTGATGTCGTTGGGGATCTCGTCGAGCGTGTAGCCGATCGCGACCTTGGCCGCGATCTTGGCGATCGGGAACCCGGTCGCCTTCGACGCCAGCGCCGAGGAGCGGGAGACCCGCGGGTTCATCTCGATCACGATCAGGCGACCGTCTGCCGGGTTCACGGCGTACTGGATGTTGCAGCCGCCGGTGTCGACGCCGACGGCGCGGATGATCCCGATCGCGAGGTCGCGCATCTTCTGGTATTCGCGGTCGGTCAGGGTCATCGCCGGTGCCACGGTGATCGAGTCACCGGTGTGGACGCCCATCGGGTCGACGTTCTCGATCGAGCAGATGATCACCACGTTGTCGCTGGTGTCACGCATCACCTCGAGCTCGTACTCCTTCCACCCGAGGATGGACTCCTCCAGGAGCACCTCGGTGGTCGGAGAGGCAGCCAGGCCCGAGCCGCCGATCCGGCGCAGGTCCGCCTCGTCGTAGGCCATCCCGGAGCCGGCGCCGCCCATGGTGAAGCTGGGCCGGACCACCATCGGGTAGCCCAGCTCGTCGGCTGCGGCGAGCAGGTCCTCCATCGAGTGGCAGATCACCGAGCGTGCGGACTCGCCGCCGAGCTCGTCGACGATCTTCTTGAACTCCTGGCGATTCTCCCCGCGCTGGATCGCGTCGATCCGGGCGCCGATCAGCTCCACGCCGTACTTCTCCAGGACGCCGGCGGCGTCCAGGGCGACGGCGCAGTTGAGCGCGGTCTGGCCGCCGAGGGTGGCCAGCAGCGCGTCCGGGCGCTCCTTGGCGATCACCTTCTCGACGAACTCGGGCGTGATCGGTTCGACGTACGTCGCGTCGGCGAACTCGGGGTCGGTCATGATCGTGGCCGGGTTGGAGTTGACCAGGATCACCCGCAACCCCTCGGCCTTGAGCACCCGGCAGGCCTGGGTGCCGGAGTAGTCGAACTCGCAGGCCTGACCGATCACGATCGGGCCGGACCCGATGACGAGGACGGACTGGATGTCGGTACGGCGTGGCATCAGGCACCCGTCCTCTCGGTCATGAGTTGGGCGAAGCGGTCGAAGAGGTAAGAGGCATCACGTGGCCCTGCTGCGGATTCGGGGTGGTATTGCACCGAGAAGGCGCGCAGGGAGCCGTCGGGGCGGCGCAGTTCCAGTCCCTCCACGACGTCGTCGTTGAGGCAGACATGGCTGACCGTGACGTCGCCGTACGGCGAGGCGAAGGCCTGGTCGCGGTCGAGGTCGTCGGGCCACTTGACCGCGAACCCGTGGTTGTGTGTGGTCACCTCGACCTTGCCGGTGGTGCGGTCCATCACCGGCTGGTTGATGCCACGGTGGCCGTACTTGAGCTTGTAGGTGTCCAGGCCCAGCGCCCGGCCGAAGAGCTGGTTGCCGAAGCAGATGCCGAAGTAGGGCAGGTCCCGCTCCAGCGCTGCCCGGAGCAGGTCGATCTGGCCGGTGGTGGCCGCCGGGTCGCCGGGGCCGTTGGAGAAGAAGAGTCCGTCGGGTCCCGACTCGCCGCCGACGGCGAGCACGTCCTCGAGCGAGGAGGTGGCGGGCAGGACGTGCACCTCCATGCCCCGCTCGCTCATCATCCGGGGCGTGTTGGCCTTGATCCCGAGGTCGAGCGCGGCGACCACGAACGGCTTCGTGCCCTCGGGCAGGTTGCGGGCCGCGACGACGTACGGCTCGGAGGTGGAGACCTCCCCGGAGAGCTGGGCGCCCTTCATCGGCTCAGAGGCCAGGACCCGTTTCAGCAGCGCCTCGGGGTCGGTCTCGACCGAGGAGATGCCGACCCGCATCGCACCGCGCTCGCGCAGGTGGCGGGTCAGGGCCCGGGTGTCGATCCCGGAGATGCCGACCACGCTGTGGGCGACCAGCTCGTCGTCGAGGGTGCGCTGCGAGCGCCAGTTGGACGCGACCCGGGCGGGGTCGCGCACCACGTAGCCGGCCACCCAGATCCGGTCGGACTCGGGGTCCTCGTCGTTGATGCCGGTGTTGCCGACGTGCGGTGCGGTCATCACCACCACCTGGCGGTGGTACGACGGGTCGGTCAGCGTCTCCTGGTAGCCGGTCATGCCGGTGGTGAAGACGGCCTCGCCGAAGGTCTCCCCCGGTGCTCCGTAGGAGTCGCCGCGGAACGTGCGGCCGTCTTCCAGGACGAGGATCGCCGGGTGTGCAACTTGCTGCCTGTCGGCAGGGGCATGCTGAGGCACGCCCACCTCCTTCTCCGCCTCTCCGGACGGGTCGTTAAAGGATCTTCGAGCGTCGTGATCCTAGCAGTGGATCACGCCTGCTCATCGGTGAGGGATCCTGCATGGACGGTGACCCGGCCGCGCAGCATCGTGGTGTGCACGGCGCCGCTGAGCCGGCGCCCGTGCCAGGGGTTGTTCCGCGAGAGCGAGACCGACGCGTCGCGGTCCACGACCTGCTCCGCCTCGGGGTCGACGAGGACCAGGTTGGCCGGCGCACCGACCTCGATCCGGTGCCCGTGTGCCTCCAGGCCGGCGATCCGCGCCGGGTTGGTCGACATCACCGAGGCGACCCCGGCCCAGTCCAGCAGTCCCTGCTCGCGCATCACGGTGCTGACCACGCCCAGCGCGGTCTCCAGCCCGAGCATGCCGAACGCAGCGTCGACGAAGGCGTGTTCCTTGTCGTGGCGTGCGTGGGGCGCGTGGTCGGTGGCCACCGCATCGATGGTGCCGTCGGCCAGCGCCGCGCGGAGCGCCTGGACGTCCTCGTCGGGACGCAGCGGCGGGTTGACCTTGAAGGTGGGGTCATAGCCGGTGAGCAGGTCGGTGGTCAGCAGCAGGTGGTGCGGCGTGACCTCGGCCGTGACGCCCCAGGTGCCGTCCCGCTCGGCCTGGGCCTTCGCCCAGCGGATCACCTCGACGCTGCCCGCCGTACTGACGTGGGCGACGTGGAGGCGCGAGCCCGTGTGGCGGGCCAGCATCACGTCGCGCGCCACGATGACCTCCTCGGCGATCGAGGGCCACCCGGGCAGGCCGAGCCGCCCGGAGAGTTCGCCCTCGTGGCAGCAGGCGCCGGAGCCGGCCAGTGCGGTGTCCTGCGAGTGCTGGGAGATGACCCCGCCGAACGCCTTGACGTATTCGAGTGCCCGTCGCATCACCCGCGGGTCACCGACGCACTTCCCGTCGTCGGAGAAGACCCGGACCCGGGCCCGGGACCGGGCCATCAGGCCGAGTTCGGCGAGTTCCTCGCCACCCAGTCCGCGGGTCACCGCTCCGACCGGCTGTACGTCGACCAGTCCGGCAGCCCGGCCCAGGTCCAGGACCCGCTCGGCGGACTCGGCGGTGTCGGTGACCGGGTTGGTGTTGGCCATTGCCAGGACTGCGGTGTAACCACCGACGGCGGCCGCCGCGGATCCGGTGCGGATGGTCTCGGCGTCCTCGCGGCCGGGTTCGCGCAGGTGGGTGTGCAGGTCGACCAGGCCGGGCAGGACCACCAGGCCGTCGGCATCGATCACCTCGGCCCCCGAGGCGTCGACCGATCCGACCTCGCGGATCACCCCGTCGACGATCAACAGGTCGGCTGCCTGGCTGCCGAGCAGCGAGGCACCCCGGATCACGAGACTCATGCGGTTGCATCCTCTCCGGCGAGCAGGTGGTAGAGCACGGACATCCGGATCGCGACCCCGGCCGAGACCTGGTCCAGGACCAAGCTGGCGGCGGCGTCGGCCGCCTCGGGGGCGATCTCGAGTCCGCGGTTCATCGGCCCCGGGTGCAGGATCGGTGTCCCGGGGCGCAGCGAGGCGAGCCGCTGGCGGGTCAGGCCGTAGCCGACGGTGTATTCGCGGGGGCTGGGGAAGAAGCCGCCGGCCATCCGCTCCTTCTGCACCCGCAGCATCATCACCGCGTCCACCTGCGGCAGCACCTCGTCGAGGTCGTGCGAGACGGCGAAGCCGGCCTGGTGCGACCATGCCTCCACGCCGCTGGGCATCAGCGTCGGCGGGGCGACCGCGGTCACCTCGGCGCCGAGGGTGGCCAGGCCGATCACGTTGCTGCGGAAGACCCTGCTGTGGGTCAGGTCGCCGACGATGGCGACCTTGCGTCCTTCGAGCCCGCCCAGGGCGCGCTCCAGGCTGTAGGCGTCGAGCAGCGCCTGGGTGGGGTGCTCGTGGGTCCCGTCGCCGGCGTTGATCACCACGGCGTCCACCCACTGGCTGACCTGCTGGGCGGCGCCGCTGGCGCTGTGGCGCATCACCAGTGCGTCGACGCCCATGGCGCAGATGGTCAGCACGGTGTCGCGCAGGCTCTCGCCCTTGGAGGTCGAGGACCCCTTGCCGGTGATGTTGATGGTGTCTGCGGAGAGCCACTTCCCGGCGATCTCGAAGCTGGACCGGGTCCGGGTGGAGTCCTCGAAGAAGAGGTTGATCACGGTGCGTCCGCGCAGCGCCGGGAGCTTCTTCACCTCGCGGCGCTGTACGTCGTGCATCTCCGCGGCGGTGGTGAAGAGGGTGCGGATGGCGTCCCGGTCCAGGTCGGCCATCGAGAGCAGGTGCTTCATCGGGCCTCCTCGCCGGTCGACTGGTGGATGCGGACCTCGTCGATGCCGTCGATCTCCTCGAGGCGGACCCGGACCTTCTCCGAGCGGGCGCTGGGCAGGTTCTTGCCGACGTGGTCGGCCCGGATCGGCAGTTCGCGGTGGCCGCGGTCGACCAGCACCGCGAGCCGGACTGCGGAGGGGCGGCCGAGGTCGTTGAGGGCGTCCAGCGCGGCGCGGATGGTGCGCCCGGAGAAGAGCACGTCGTCGACCAGGACCACGGTGCACCCGTCGATCCCCGTTGCCGGAACGACGGTCCTCTGGGGGCCGCGGGCCGGCTGGCTGCGCAGGTCGTCGCGATACATCGTCACGTCGAGCGAGCCGACCCCGACCGGGGTTCCCTCGACGGCGGTGATCCGCTCCGCGATGCGCCGGGCCAGCGGCACGCCGCGGGTGTGCAGGCCGAGCAGCAGCAGGCTCTCGGGCCCCTTGTTGCGCTCGAGGATCTCGTGCGAGATGCGGGTCAGCGCCCGGGCGATGTCACGGGCGTCGAGGACGGCATTGCCCTCGCTGGATTCGTGGGGGGCAGGCATCGGAACTGCCGGACCTCCTTCTCCGCCTCACCGGACGGCTCGTTAAAGGATGTCGAAACTGGGGCGACCCTATCAGCCTGTCCGCACAGCAGCCCCACCTGACATGATGCCGGCATGGATCCTGATCTGTCCGGCCTGGACCTGCGCCGCGTCCCGGGCGTCCCCGAGACCGCCATCGACGATGCCCTGGTCGCCACCCTGCCCGCCAACGAGGCACCGGCCCCGTGGGCGGTCCGCTCCACGGGGATGGTCTGGATGCACCGGGCGAACCCGGCCGCCGACGATGCCCTGCCCGAGGCGTTGCGGCGCCAGGGTGCCACCAGCAGTTTCGTGATCGGCGGCTTCGTCCGCTACACCGAGACCCCGGTCGGTGCCTATGACGAGGTCTTCGGTGTCGTCGGCTACCGGATCGGGCGGCAGGTCGGCGCCACCGTCGCCTTCATGGCAGTCGATTCGGCGACCAGCCTCGTCGGCGGTCGTGAGAACTGGTCGATGCCCAAGGCGATGGCCTCCTTCACCGGCGAGCCGGCCCCGCGCCGGGAAATGACAGCGGCCGGCACCAACGAGCACGGCTGGTCGGTGCGGGCCACGGCCGGCCGGGCCGCTCCGCCGGTCCCGGTCTTCAGCCGGGCCCGGGTGGTCCAGGAGTTCGCCGACGGATCGGTGCGTGGCTGCCGCCTGCGGGCCAGGGGCTGGTCCCGGTTGACCCGGGTCGAGGTGGAGGTCTCCTCCTCCGCCTCGCTGCCGGCCTGGCTGCGATCGGGGCGCCACCCGGGTGCAACGCTGTCCGGGATCAACTTCTCGCTGGGTGTCCCGCTCCCCCAGTGACCCGGATCGGGTCCGTGGTCGTGCTCCCTGCGGCCAGGTAGCGGATCCGGTACTCCCCCGGCTCGGCGGGCTGCCAGGTGATCACGGCGCTCCACAGCAGCCGGCGCCGGTGCCAGGTGATCGTGGTCGACGGCGACGCGTCATCGGCGATCCGGGTCCAGGTGCCGTCGGCTCCGCGCCGCTGGATGACGAAGTAGGCCGGGCGCAGGTGCCGGTTGGGGTGGTCCGCGTCCAGGTGCACCTCGACCACGTCGCCGACCCGGGCCGTGCGCGGGGCACGACGTACGGCGACCGGACGGCGCCTGGCCAGCTTCGGCGACCCGAACGGGCTGGGGATGCGGATCCGGTGCCGCGGCACCGCCGGTCCGGCAGCTGGCGTGGTGCCCGCCGCGAGATGTCCGGCCAGGTCGTCGACCGCGTCGACGATGGCGCCCAGCTGGTGCTTGCCGAAGACGGTGGAGCCGCCCTCGTAGAGCTGCTCGTCGTACTCCTCGGGGGTGGTCACGTAGTGCGCGTAGCCGTTCGCGTAGCCCTGGCACAGCACGGCGTCCAGTTCGACGCCGAGCCGTGCCGCGACCGCGCGGCGGATCCGCAGGCCCGCCACCACGGTGACCTCGAACGGCAGGCAGACCAGGTGCACGGACCCCAGGCGGACCAGCTGCACCGGCAGCACCTGCTGGCTCCAGCGCATCGGGCCGATCGGGATCAGCAGGTCCTTCGGCGCCTGGACGGCGGCCAGCCGGGCCGAACGACGGTAGAGGAAGTCGCTGATCCGTTGCGGGACCGGGTTGGCCTTCCCCTCGTCGAACAGTGGCGAGCCGGCACCGTCGGTGAGCTTGCCTGCTGCGAAGCTGGCGCCGAGCACGGCCGGTCCGGTGGCCCCGGCGGCACCCGTGTGCCGGGAGAAGTCGACGTACGTCGCCACCGCGGCGACGCCCCGGCCCAGGTCGGTGCCGGGCTCGGCGGCCAGGCGGCGGGCCGCGGCCAGCTGCCGCTCGGCGATGATCCGGGTGTTCTCCCGTTCGTCGCTGGTCGGTCCCTGGCCGGGGCTCAGGTCGAGGTTGGGCGAGAGGTCGCCGGCGTTGGTCTGGGCGAAGGCGGTGACCAGGTCACCCTCCTGCTCCCAGGACCAGGCGGCCAGGCCCTTGTTGTCGGCGCTGATCAGGCGGTTGCGGTTCGTCATGGAGGTGTTGTGCACGCCGAACCAGTTGATCGCGCCGACCATCCGCCCGTCCCGCTCGATCCGCAGCACGGTGGTGGTCGGGTCGATGCCGTCGGGGAAGAGTGCCTTCTCCTCGGCCGGGTTCCGTTCGAAGGCGGCCCGGGCGCGGTTGGCGCTGGCATCGCGCAACTCGCCGCGGGTGAGCACCGCCGTGGAATCGGCCAAGTCGGCGTGCGCCTGCTCGATCGCCGCGACCGTGCCGTCGACCAGGCGGTCGAAGGTGCGCCGGTGGAAACCCTTGGTGGTGACGTTGTAGAGCATGTGGTGCCCGTGCCCGCCGGGCCCGCAGTGGGTGTGGGTGGCGGTGAGCACCACGTTGCGTGCCGTGTAGCGGTCGCCGAAGCGTTCCGCCAGGCGGGCCAGGATCGCCTCCACCCCGGCCTGGAAGAACATCCCGATGTCGGCTACTACGAAGACGACCGCGTCACCGGCGTCCTCGAAGACGAAGGCGCGGGCATACTGGCGCGAGAGCAGGCCGTTGGTCCACTGGTCGGGCATGCCGTAGCCCATCATCCCGACGCCCCACGGCTGGCCGGTGATGTCGGCGATCCCGCGGCCGATCCGCAGGCTGGCATCAGCCACGGTTCAGTCCCGGTTGCGCAGGATGGTGCCGAGGACTCCGTTCACGAAGGACGGCGACTCGTCGGTGGAGAGTTCCTTGACCAGGTTCATCGCCTCGGAGACCGCGACCGCGTCGGGGACCTCGTCGGCGTGGAGCAGTTCGAAGACGGCGATCCGCAGCACGTTGCGGTCCACGCCGGGCATCCGCTCCAGCGACCATCCCTGGGCGGCTCCACGGAGCAGGGAGTCGATCTCCGCCTGGTGCCCGGCCACGCCACGGACCAGGACGGAGGTGTAGTCGTTGGTCGGGCCCTCTCCCTCAGCGATCGCACGCTCGAGGGCGGCGACTGGCTCCTCTCGGCGCAGTTCGCTGGCGAACAGGACGTCCAGGGCGCGCTTGCGTGCCTTGGAGCGGGCTGACATCAGGACTTGACCCGGCCCAGGTAGGAGGAGTCGCGGGTGTCGACCTTGACCTTGTCGCCGGTGTTGAGGAAGAGCGGGACCTGGATCTCGTGGCCGGTCTCCAGGGTGGCCGGCTTGGTGCCGCCGGTGGAGCGGTCGCCCTGCAGGCCCGGGTCGGTGTGGCTGATCAGCAGTTCCACGGAGGCAGGGAGCTCGATGAAGAGGACCCGGCCCTCGTTGGTGGCCACGATGGCTTCCTGGTTCTCGAGCATGAAGTTGCTGGCGTCGCCGACGATCTCCGGGGTGACCTCGAGCTGGTCATAGGTGTCGGTGTCCATGAAGACGTAGGAGCTGCCGTCGTTGTAGAGGTACTGCATGGTGCGGCGGTCCACGTTGGCCGTCTCGACCTTGGTGCCAGCGTTGAAGGTCTTGTCGACACCCTTGCCGGACTCGACGTTCTTGAGCTTGGTGCGCACGAAGGCCGGGCCCTTGCCGGGCTTGACGTGCTGGAACTCGACGACGGTCCAGAGCTGGCCCTCGAGCTTGAGGACCATGCCGTTCTTCAGGTCGTTCGTGGTTGCCATGCGCGTGGGTGCCTTCTTCGGTGTCGAGGTGTCTGGGGCTGCGGCCGACGATCCGGGGACCGGCTCGAGGCAGCAACAGGGGATTCTATACGTGCCTGGCCGATCCCCCGAACGTCGGCAGCCCCAACCTCAGCTGAAGGCGTCCTTGACCTTGCCTGCGGCGTCCTTCACCTTCTCGCCGGCCTGCTTGAGGTTGGCCTCGGACTTCTCGATGATGCCTTCGCCCTCGAGTTCCTCGTTGCCGGTGGCGTTGCCGATCTTCTCCTTGGCCTGGCCCTTCAGTTCGTCTGCCTTGTTCTGGATGTCTCCCATGATGGTTCCTCCTGCGTCGACTGAACGGTCATCACCTGTCTACTCCGCGCAGGCGTGGCAGACAACCCGCGCGCCGACGCAGCTCAGCCGGCGAGGTGTTCCAGGGCCATCCGGTAGCCCTCGATGCCGTGCCCGGCGATCACGGTTGCGGCATGCGGGGTGACCACGGAGTGGTGGCGGAACTCCTCGGGGCGCTGGGTCGGGTCGGAGATGTGGACCTCCACCAGCGGCGCGACGAGCTGGGCGCACGCGTCGTACAGCGCCCAGGAGTAGTGGGTCCAGGCCGCAGCGTTCAGCACCACGGGCGTCTCCTCGTCCGCGGCAGCGTTGAGCCAGTCGAGGAGTTCGCCCTCGTGGTTGGTCTGGCGGACGTCGACCTCCAGGCCGAGCCTGTTCCCCCAGTCGCGGCATGCCTGGGCGAGTTCGTCGTGGGTGGTGCTCCCGTAGATCTCGGGCTGGCGGCGACCGAGCCGGCCGAGGTTCGGGCCGTTGAGCACCAGCACGCGCTTCATCCGGCGCCTCCCGCGCGGATCACGTCGTACGCCGATCGCAGCAGGTCCTCGCTGGGCCCGGCCAGGATCCGTGGTGAGGCCAGGCCGTCCAGGACCACGAAGCGCAACTGGGAGCCGCGGGCCTTCTTGTCCACCTTCATCGTGGCGTGCAACTCCTCCCACTCCCCCGCGTCGAGGGCCGTGGGCAGGCCGACGCAACCGAATGCGGTGGCATGGCGGGCCGCGACGTCCTCGGCGAGGATGCCGGCGCTGCGGGCCAGTTCGGCGACGTAGACGCAACCGAGGGCGACCGCCTCGCCGTGGCGGACCGTGTAGTCGCTGGCCCGCTCGATGGCGTGGGCCAGGGTGTGGCCATAGTTGAGCACTTCGCGGCCGGGATGCCCGTCCTTGCCGCCGGTCTCCTTGAGGTCGTCGACGACCACGTCGACCTTGACCCGGATCGCGCGGGTGACCAGTTCGGCCAGCACCGGCGAGGTCGGGTCCTGCGCGCCCTGCGGGTCGGCCTCGACCAGGTCGAGGATGGCCGGGTCGGCGATGAAGCCGCACTTGATCACCTCACCGAGGCCGGCACGCAGTTCCTCGGCGGGCAGGGTGTCGAGCAGGTCGAGGTCGCAGAGCACGCCGGCTGGTTCGTGGAAGGCCCCGACGAGGTTCTTGCCGGCGCCGGTGTTGATGCCGGTCTTGCCGCCCACCGCCGCATCCACCATGGCCAGCACCGTGGTCGGCACGTGGACCACGCGCACCCCGCGCAGCCAGCTGGCGGCGACGAAGCCGCCCAGGTCGGTGGTGGCGCCACCGCCGAAGGTGACCACGGCGTCGGAGCGGGTGAAGCCGGCCTCGCCGAGGGCTTCCCAGCAGTCGTTGGCCACCGAGGCGTTCTTGGCGCGCTCACCGTCGGGCAGGCCGAGCGCCATCACGTCGTAGTGCGCGACCAGTGCGTCCAGGACCGGTTGGGCCAGTTCGTTGAGGTCGCCGGCGAAGAGCAGCGCGACCCGCTGGACCTCCTTGCCGAGAATCCGGGGCAACTGGTCGGCCAGGCCGCGGCCGACCACCACGTCGTAGGGTGCGGCCCCGCCGACGTGCAGCACGGTGGTCTCACTCACTCAGGTCTCCTTGATGCGTCGGTCGATCTCGGCGGCGATCTCGGCGGGCGCCCGGCTGTCGGTCTCCACCACCATGGTGGCCACCGATGCATAGATCGGGGTCCGTTCGTCGAGCAGTGCCTTCACCCGGGCACGCACGTTGCCCAGCAGGAGCGGGCGCGAGGTGCCCAGGCCGACCCGCTTGACCGCCTCGGCCAGGCCGACCTGCAGGAAGACGACCTGCCTGCCCTGCAGCGCTTCACGGGTCCCTGCGTCGAGCACGGCTCCCCCGCCCAGAGAGAGCACCCCGTCGTGCTCGGCGAGCGCGGTGGCGACCGCGGCCCGTTCCAGCGTGCGGAAGTGTTCCTCACCGGACTCGACGAAGATGTCGGAGATGGTGCGGCCCTGGCTGGTCTCGATGTCCGCGTCGGTGTCGCGCACCTCCACCTGCCACAGCGCGGCGAGGGCACGGCCGACCGTGGTCTTGCCCGAGCCCATCGGCCCGACCAGCACCACCCGGGGACCTGCCACCTCGGGGCTCACCTGGGGGTGATCGCCGCGAGGTAGGCCGCATGGTTGCGGGCCGTCTCGGCGACGGAGTCGCCGCCGAACTTCTCGGTCACCGCATCCGCCAGGACCAGCGCGACCATCGCCTCGGCCACGATGCCGGCGGCCGGCACGGCGCAGACGTCGGAGCGCTGGTGGTGGGCCACGGCCTCCTCGCCGGTGGCCACGTCGATGGTGCGCAGTGCGCGCGGCACCGTCGCGATCGGCTTCATCGCCGCGCGGACCCGCAGCACCTCCCCAGTGGTCATCCCGCCCTCGGTGCCGCCGGCGCGGCCCGACGTACGCCGGATCTCGCCGTCGGCGTGGACGATCTCGTCGTGGGCCAGAGAGCCGGGCGTGGCCGCGAGCTCGAACCCGTCACCGACCTCGACGCCCTTGATCGCCTGGATGCCCATCAGGGCACCGGCCAGGCGGGAGTCCAGGCGGCGGTCCCAGTGGACGTGCGAGCCCAGGCCCGGCGGCAGGCCGTGGACGACGACCTCGACCACGCCGCCGAGGGTGTCGCCGTCCTTGTGTGCCTGGTCGATCCGCGCGACCATCGCCGCGCTCGCCTCCGCGTCGAGGCAGCGGACCGGGTCGGCGTCGAGGCGCTCCACGTCGTCGGCTGCAGGCACCAGGCCAGCAGGTGCGGCAACGCCGCCGAGTTCGACCACGTGGGAGACGATCCGGGCACCGATGGACTGCTCGAGGAAGTTGCTCGCCACCCGGCCCAGCGCGACCCGGGCCGCGGTCTCGCGGGCGGAGGCACGCTCCAGGATCGGACGGGCGTCGTCGAAGCCGTACTTCTGCATGCCGACCAGGTCGGCGTGGCCGGGCCGGGGACGGGTCAGCTTGGCGTTGCGGGCCAGGCCGTCGAGGATCTCGGGGTCGACCGGGTCGGCCGCCATCACCTGCTCCCACTTGGGCCATTCGGTGTTGCCGACCTGGATCGCGACCGGTCCGCCCTGGGTCCGTCCGTGGCGTACGCCGCCGACCAGGGTGACCTCGTCGGCCTCGAACTTCATCCGGGCACCGCGGCCATAGCCGAGGCGACGCCGGGCCAGGGAGTCGGCAATGTCGGAGGAGGTCACCTCGACGTGGGCGGGAAGCCCTTCGAGGATTGCGACCAGGGAGGGGCCGTGGGACTCGCCCGCAGTGAGCCATCGAAGCATGGGCTCAGTCTGTCACGCGTTCACCCCAGGCGCCCGGCGAGGTCCGCCCCCCAGACGATCCCGATCACCGCACCGACGAGCATGAACGGCCCGAACGGGAAGCTGCGGTCGCGGGTGATGCCCAGCAGGCGCAGCGGGAGCCAGCCGACGACACCGACCACGAACCCGGCATAGATGCCGACCGCCAACTCTGCCCAGCCGAGGTGTGCCAGGACGAGTCCGAGCACCCCGGAGAGCCGTACGTCGCCGTACCCCATGCCCGGGGTGAAGCGCCACAGCAACCAGTACAGGCCGCCGGCGACCAGCCAGCCGACGAACGCCCGGCCCAGCGCGTCGAGGTCGCCGGTGATCGCGGTGACGATCCCGAGCAGGACCAGGACCACCAGGTAGCACGGTCCGACCACCAGCTTGGGCAGCAACCGGGTGCGCAGGTCGACCCAGGCCAGCGCGACCCCGACCGGGACCAGCGGCACCAGGTAGAGCAACGGCCAGGACCAGCCCAGCGCGCCGCCGACCAGTCCGGCCACGAGCCCGGACCAGGCTGCTGTCTGCACCGCGGTCCCGGCACCGGCCAGGTCGGCATAGGGGGTCTTCTCCGGGTCGGGGTCGGGTGGCTCCGGGAGCCGGGCCACCAAGGCTGGCACACACCACCCCGCCAGGGCTGCTGCCGCGGCCAGGACCAGTGCCGCCTGCCAGGACCACTCCATGTCCACCTCGTGCCCCGCCCCTGCTCAGCCCCGTGCTACCAGGGCGTGCTCGCCGGCAGCGCGCATCCGGGCCAGCGGCGCCGGCAGACCGGTGAACGACTCGAACTGCAACGCGGCCTGGTGGACCAGCAGGTCCAGCCCGCCGACCAGGATCCGGTCGGTGCCCACCGAGGCGGCCAGCGGCGTGGGCCACGGGTGGTAGATCACCTCGAAGACCACCGGCACCCGGGCGCAGCGCTCGACGAGGTCGCCGGTCTGCGCTGCGGCCGGGATCGTGGAGACCACCACGTCGGCCCGCTCGTTCCCGACCCCGGCCAGGGTGGTCACCTCCACTGCGGGCGCTGCCGGGTGGGCCCGGAGCACCGACGCCGTCTCCGCGGCCCGTTCCGGTGAGCGGACGGCCAGGCGCACCATGCGCGCACCGAGCTCGACCAGTGCGATGCCGGTCGACGTCGCGGTCGCCCCGCCGCCGAGGATGGTCGCCGACACCACGGGGCCGTCGTACCGTTCGCGGATCGCCGCGACGGCGCCGGGGATGTCGGTGTTGTCGGCCATCCGCTTCCCGGCCTCCAGGACGAGGGTGTTGGCCGCGCCGGCCAACCGGGCCCGGTCCGAGACCGTGTCGGCCAGCCCCAGGGCCACCCGCTTCAGCGGCATGGTCAGTGACAGTCCGCGCCAACGCGCGTCCAGGCCCGTCAGGAAGCCGGCGAGCCCTTCCTCGGCGACCCGGTGCTGCCCGTAGTCCCAGTCCAGTCCGTGGTGGGCGTAGCCGGCGCGATGGAGCACTGGTGAGAGCGAGTGGTCGATCGGGTCGCCCAGCACCGCACAGCGCCGCGATTCAGCCACAGCGTCCCGGGTTCTCCGAGCACCATGTGTTCAGCGTGCGCCGGTTCACGTTGTGGTCCTCCTCGTTGACCTCGAAGAGCGTCTCGCCGGTGTCCAGGTCGACGGTGACGAAGTAGCAGTAGCCCTCGTTGGTCGGCTCCAGCACTGCCTCCATCGCACTCTTGCCGGGCGAGGCGATCGGGCCGGGCGGGAGGCCGCGCACTCCGTAGGTGTTGTACGGCGAGTCGGACTGGCGGGCCTCCCGGGACGTGTAGACGCTGCCGGTGCCGCCGCCGGTGAGGAAGTGGATGGTGGAGTCCATCTGGAGCAGGCCCTGGGGCACGCCCTTGCTGACGCAGGTGCCGTCGAGGCGGTTGAAGATGACCTCGGCCACCGCCGGGCGGTCCTCGTCGCGCTTGACCTCCTTCTCGATGATGCTGGCGATCGTCATGAAGTCGTGCTCGTCGAGGCCGACCTGGGCCGCGTCCGCGACCGGCACCTGGGCCGAGACCTGCTTCCACCGGTCCACCATGGCGCGGAGCAGGTCGACGGCCTGGTCCTCGGGCCCGAAGGTGTACGCCGACGGGAAGAGGTAGCCCTCCGCGTTCCCCTCGGCAGAGGCCGGCAGGTCCAGTTCGACCGGGTCGGCCAGGACGGCTTCGAACTCGGCCTCGTCGATCCCGGTGGCATCCGCCAACCGGGTCACGGTCTGGTTGACGCGCAGGCCTTCGGGGATCACCACGCGACTGCCGCCGGCGTTGGCCGGGTCGACCAGCAGGTCGAAGGCGTCGGCCGCCTTCATCTGCTTGCGCATCGTGTAGAAGCCGGGCTGGATCCTGCTGGCCTCGTCCGGGCGGGTGTTGGCCACCGTCCGGAAGGCGGTGACCGACGCGATCACGTCGGCTTCCTTCAGCGTCCGCGCGATCTGGTTCGTGCCGTGGCCCTGGCCGACCTCGATGACGACCTCACCCTCACCGGGCCCGGGATAGTCCTCGGTGTCACTGCTGAACTGGTCGCGCACCCAGTCGATGCCCTTGACGCCGGCGAAGGCGACCCCGGCCACGAGCAGGCCGACGATCAGCAGGACGACCAGGCAACCCCACGGTCCGCGCCGCTTGCGGGCGCGTCGCCGGCCGGGTGCATGCCCGTGGTCCTCGTCATCGAGGCCGAGGTCCAGGCCGTCGTGGCCGTCCTCGTCGTCGTGCTCGCTCACTCGTCCGTCTCCTTGCTCGCTTCGATCACGACCAGTTCGCCCACCACTGCGTCCCGGGACCGCTCGGCGTCCAGCGCATTCTGCAGGATCACGACCGCTGCTGCCTGATCCACGACGGCGCGGCGCCGCGCGCCCTTCCTGCCCTGCTCGCGCAGCATCGACTCCGCGCTGACCGTGGTCAAGCGCTCGTCCCACATCCGGACCGGCACCGGGGCGATCCGGCGGGCCAGGGCGTGGGCGAACTCGCGTGCGGTGGCGGCGGCCGGTCCCTCGGCGCCCGAGAGCGATCGGGGCAGGCCGACGATCACCTCGAAGGCCTCCTCCTCGGCGAGGATCGCCTCGATCCGGTCCAGGTCGCCCTCACCACGGCGTACGGTCTCCACCGGCGTGGCCAGCATCCCCGACGGGTCACTGCGGGCCACCCCGATCCGCGCCTGGCCGGGGTCGATCCCCAGGCGTACGCCGCGCCGCATCGACTCAGGCCCCGGCCGCTGCAGCGACCTCGGCCTCGACCAGTGCCAGCGCCTCGTCGACGCGGGTGGTGTCGGTGCCGCCACCCTGGGCCACGTCGTCCTTGCCCCCGCCCTTGCCGCCGAGCAGCGGGCCGAGGGCGCGGATCAACTGGTTGGCGCTGACGCCACGGTCCCGGGCGGCGTCGTTGACCGCGGCGACCGCGGCGACCTTGCCGTCGGTGACGCCGAGGACCACCGCCACGCCCGGGTCGCCCTGGGGCAGTCGGCCGCGGATGTCGAGGGCCAGGGTGCGTACGTCGCCACCACCGGCACCGTCCGCGCGGTGGGCGACCAGGTGGACGCCGTGCACGACGCGTGCCTGCTCGGCGAGGCTGCCCGCGGCCGCGAGGAGTTGGGCGACCCGCACCTTCTCGATCTCCTTCTCGGCCTGCCGCAGGCGCTCCACCATGTCCTCGACACGCGGCACGAGGTCGCCGGGCTGGGTCTTCAGCATCGCGGTCAGTTGCGCGACGACGTCGCGCTCGCGGGCCAGGTAGGCGAATCCCTCGACGCCGGTTAGCGCCTCGATGCGACGGTTGCCGGAGCCGACCGAGGATTCCCCGGTGACCACGACGGTGCCGATCTGGGAGGAGTGGTCGACGTGGGTGCCGCCGCACAGTTCGCGCGACCAGGGACCGCCGATCTCGACCACACGGACCTTCTCCGCGTCGTACGTCTCGCCGAAGAGGGCGATCGCGCCCCAGTCCTTGGCCTCGGGCAGGGTCATGTACTGCCAGCCGACCGGCAGGTCCGCGCGGAGGGCCTGGTTGGAGATCTCCTCGATCTCGCGCACCTGGTCGGGTGTCAGCGACTTGGTCCAGCCGAAGTCCAGGCGCAGGTAGCCGGGCCGGTTGTAGGAGCCGGACTGCAGTGCGGTGGGCCCGAGGACGTCGCGCAGGGCGGCGTGGACCACGTGGGTGCCGGAGTGTGCCTGGCGGGCTCCGGTGCGCCATTCGGGGTCCACCCGGGCGTGGACGGCGTTGCCGGGGGCGAACTCGCCGTCGACGACGCGCACCTGGTGGACCACCAGGCCGCGCACCGGGCGCTGTACGTCGATCACCTCGAGGCGTCCACCGTCGAACTCGATGGTGCCGGCGTCGGCCACCTGGCCGCCGGACTCGGCATAGAACGGCGTCCGGTCCAGCACCAGTTCGCCGACCTCGCCGTTGGCCAGGCTCGACACCGGGGCTCCCCCGCTGAGCAGCGCCAGCGGGGTGGACTCGGTCTCCAGGGTCTCGTAGGCGAGCCAGTTGGTGGGTCCGTTGGTGTCGAGGATGCCGCGGTAGACGCCGGTGTCGGCGTGCTGGCCCTTCTTGGCGCGGGCGTCGGCCTTGGCCCGCTCGCGCTGCTCGGACATCAGGTTGCGGAAGCCCTCCTCGTCGACGCTGAGCCCGGCCTCGGCGGCCATCTCCAGGGTCAGGTCGATCGGGAAGCCGTAGGTGTCGTGCAGTGCGAACGCCTTCTCCCCGCTGAGCCGGGTGGCGCCGGCCTGCTTCACCTCGGTCGCGGCCAGGTCGAAGATCTGGGTGCCGGCCTGGAGGGTCTTGCGGAAGGCTTCCTCCTCCGCGAAGGCGACCCGGGCGATCCGGTCCCAGTCGGTGTGCAACTCGGTGTAGGTCTCCCCCATCTTGTCGCGACTGATCGGCATCAACTCCGGCAGCGCCGGGTCCTCGTAGCCGAGCAACCGCATCGAGCGGACGGCGCGACGCAGCAGGCGGCGCAACACGTATCCCCGCGCCTCGTTGCCCGGCGTGACGCCGTCGCTGATCAGCATCATCGAGGAGCGGACGTGGTCGGCGACCACCCGGAAGAGCACGTCGTCGCCGGCATCCCCCGCGCCATAGCGGCGGCCGGTCATCTCCATGGCCCGCTCGATCACCGGGAACATCACGTCGATCTCGTACATGTTCTCGACGCCCTGGGTCATGAAGGCGACCCGCTCCAGGCCCATCCCGGTGTCGATGTTCTTCTTCGGCAGCGAGCCGGCGATGTCGAAGTCTTCCTTGCTGCGCACCGCGCTGAGTTCGTCCTGCATGAAGACCAGGTTCCAGAACTCAAGGTAGCGGTCCTCGGCCGAGAAGTCGCCGTCGGCGCCGTACGCCGGCCCGCGGTCGATCAGGATCTCCGAGCACGGACCGCCCGGCCCGGGGACGCCCATCGACCAGTAGTTCTCGGACTTGCCCAGCCGCGCGATCCGGTCGTCGGGCAGGCCGGTGATCTTGCGCCACAGCTCGACGGCCTCGTGGTCGTCGACGTACACGCTCGGGTAGAGCTTCGCCTCGTCGAAGCCCCAGCCACCATCGGCCACCGGCTTGGTGACCAGGTCCCAGGCCAGTTCGATGGCCCGCTCCTTGAAGTAGTCGCCGAAGGAGAAGTTGCCGCACATCTCGAAGAAGGTGCCGTGTCGGGTGGTCTTGCCGACGTCCTCGATGTCCGGGGTCCGCACGCACTTCTGGACGCTGGTCGCGGTGGAGTACGGCGGCGTCTCCTGGCCCAGGAAGTAGGGCTTGAACGGCACCATGCCTGCGTTGACGAAGAGCAGGTTGGGGTCGTCCACCAGCAGTGAGGCCGACGGCACTGCCGTGTGCCCGGCGCGCTCGAAGTGCGCGACGAACCGCCGTCGAATCTCTGCTGTGTCCATCAGTTGTTGCCTTCCTGGTGCGGTGTGGTGAGTTCGGGCGTGGTGGCGCGGTGCCGCCCCGCCGCTGCGAGTTCGGGGGTGCCTGCCGGGACCAGGCCGAGCCGCTCGCGGAGCTCGACCTCCTTCTCGGCCCGTCCCTGGGCCACCTCCTGGCCGAGCATCCGGGCGCCGAGCGCCAGGGCGTTGGCCCGGTCCTGGAGGCCGTCGAGGGTGAAGGTGTCACGCACCTGGCGGGCCTTGTTCATGGCATAGATGCTGACGCCGGCGCCGGCGACGAACCAGAAGGCGCCCCTCATGCGGCTTCCCCCTCACGGGCGGCACGCTTGCGGTCGGCCATCTCCCGGCGCACCTCGCGCATCTCGATGCGTCGGGCCTTGCGGGAGCGCTTGACCTCGCGCTTCATCTCGAACCGGATCCGGTTGCGGGTCTCCGGCGCCAGGGCCCGTCGTACGCCGTGGGTCAGCGCGGCCGCCTTGAGCACGGTCTCGCGCAGCACGAGGTCGGCGAAGAGCCGGCCGTCGATGTGCCGCTCGGGCAGGGTGGCCTCCCCACGCTCGTCGGGGTCGTCCATCCGGGTGATCAGGAACTCCTGGGGCGTCTCGCGGACCTCGACCTGCCGGGCCAGCGCGTCCACCCGGGCGCGCAGCTCGGCGGCCTCGGCGGCAGTGGCCGCCAACTGTTCGCGCGACCTGGCCCGTTCGCGCCGCCAGATGACGAGGAAGGCCACCAGTACGACGGCGAGCAGGGCTGCCACGAGGCCGAGTGCAAGGGGCACGACGGAGTCCTCGGTGATCATGGTGGCCGAGCCTATCGCGCTCCCTTGCCCCGGATCATCCGGCGGACCCGTTCCCACCGCTCCCGCACCGCTGACTCCGCGCCGAGCGCCGTGGGTTGGTAGTAGCGGGCATCGGCGATCTCGTCGGGGGCGTACTGCTGCTCGGCGATCCCGAACGGCTCGTCGTGGGAGTAGATGTAGGGCTTGGGCGCCCCCGGTCCGTGGCCCACCTTCCTGGCCCCCGCGTAGTGGGCGTCGCGCAGGTGGGGCGGGACCTGGCCGATCTTGCCGGAGCGGACGTCGGCGCTGGCCGCGTCGATCGCCTTGATCACCGCGTTCGACTTCGGTGCCACGGCCAGTGCGATGGTGGCCTGGGCGAGGTTGAGGCGGGCCTCGGGCATTCCGATCAACTGCACCGCCTGGGCAGCGGCCACGGCTGTGGGCAGCGCCGTGGGGTCGGCCAGGCCGATGTCCTCACTGGCGGAGATGACCAGTCGGCGGGCGATGAACCGGGGATCCTCCCCGGCCTCCATCATCCGGGCCAGGTAGTGCAGGGCGGCGTCGACGTCCGAGCCACGGATCGACTTGATGAACGCCGAGATCACGTCGTAGTGCTGGTCGCCGTCGCGGTCGTAGCGGACCGCCGCCTGGTCGACGGCGGTCTCTGCGGTGGCCAGGTCGATCGTGGTGCTCCCTGCTGCCCGGGCGGCTCCGGCGGCGGCTTCCAGATAGGTCAACGAGCGGCGTGCGTCCCCGCCGGCCAACCGGACCAGGTGTTCCAGCGCATCCTCGGCCAGGGTGAACCCGCCTGCGAGCCCGCGCTCGTCGCCCAGTGCCTGCTCCAGTACGGCGCGGATGTCGTCGTCGGTGAGCGACTCCAAGCGCAGCAGCAACGAGCGCGAGAGCAGTGGCGAGATGACGGAGAAGAAGGGGTTCTCCGTGGTTGCCGCGACCAGGGTGACCCACCGGTTCTCCACCCCGGGCAGCAGCGCGTCCTGCTGGGCCTTGGTGAAGCGGTGCACCTCGTCGACGAAGAGCACGGTCTCCTGGCCGTCATGGACCAGGCGGCGCCGGGCCGCATCGATGGCGGCGCGCACCTCCTTGACCCCGGCTGCGACCGCCGAGACCTCCACGAAGACCCGATCGGTCTGGCCGGAGAGGATGGAGGCGATCGTCGTCTTGCCGGTGCCTGGCGGTCCCCACAGGAGCAGCGACATCGACTGGTCGCCCTCGATCAACTGGCGCAGCGGCGATCCGGGCGCCCGGAGTTGCTGCTGCCCGACCAGTTCGTCGAGGGTGCGCGGGCGCATCCGCACGGCCAGGGGTGCGGAGGCGTGGGTGTTCCCAGCCAGCGACCCCTTGCCAGCCGCGTCTGCGACCTCGAACAATCCGTCCACGCCGCCACCCTATGACCCTCTCCCCCACGAACGCTCAACGGTTGATGTCCGAGCGCTCAGTTGTTGGTGCACACCTGTTCACCAACAACTGAGCTTTCGAGGCGCAACGAGTGAGCGTTCGTGGAAGGCAGGTCAGGGCTTGACCGTACGGCGTTCCTTCAGGTCGAACCAGACGTCGGAGAAGCCCGGGGTGTTCGGGATCTCGGACGGGCTGGCGCCCGGGTCCGGGTTGCCCTCGTTGTCCACACCGAGCATCCGGGCGGTCACCGGGTCATAGGGGTGGTTGCCCAGTTCGCCGGCGAAGTGGCAGGCGACCTTGTGGCGCGGGCCGACCTGGAGCATCGGCGGCTCCACCCGGGCGCAGATCTCGCGGGCCAACGGGCAGCGGGTGCGGAACCGGCATCCCGAGGGCGGGTTGATCGGGCTCGGTACGTCGCCCTCGAGCGCGATCCGCTCGCGGCGGCCGCCGATGGAGGCCTGCTTCACGTCGGGCACCGCGGAGAGCAGTGCCTGGGTGTAGGGGTGGTGGGCCCGGGAGTAGAGGGTGTCCCGATCGGCGATCTCGACGACCTTGCCCAGGTACATCACCGCGACCTCGGGGCAGAAGTGGCGGACCACTGCCAGGTCGTGGGCGATGAAGAGGAAGGCGATGTCGAACTCCTTCTGCACGTCCTGCAGGAGGTTGATCACCTGGGCCTGGATCGACACGTCGAGCGCCGAGACGGGTTCGTCGGCGACCAGGACCTTCGGCTGCAGCGCCAGCGCCCGGGCAATGCCGATTCGCTGCCGCTGTCCGCCGGAGAACTCGTTCGGGTAGCGGTTGTAGTGCTCCGGGTTGAGCCCGACGATCTCGAGGAGTTCCTGGACCCGCGCAAGCACCTTGTCCTTGGGAACGACCTTGTGGACCAGGAGCGGGGCACCGACGATGGCGCCGATCGGGTGGCGCGGGTTGAGCGAGCTGTAGGGGTCCTGGAAGATCATCTGGACCTCGCGCCGCAGCGGCTTGAGACCCTTCTTGGAGAGGGTGGCCAGTTCCTTGCCCATGAAGTTGACCGACCCGGACGACGGCTTGTAGAGCCGGGTGACGGCACGGCCCGCCGTGGACTTGCCGCAGCCGGACTCGCCGACCAGCCCCAGCGACGCCCCGGCATGCAACTGGAAGGAGACGCCGTCGACTGCCTTGACGTCGCCGATCTTGCGCCGGATCAGCCCGGTCGACTTGACCGGGAAGTACATCTGCAGGTTGTCGACGGTCAACACCGGCGGGGCGTCGGCGTCGAGCTCAGCGGCCCCGTGCGACTGGCTCAGGACTTCGTCGAGGGATTCGGTCGTCATCAGTTCTCCTCCGACGTCGCAGGGTCGATGAGCGGAGCCACGACGGAGGCGTAGATCGACTCGGGGTCGGCCAGGTGGCAGCGCTTGAGATGGCCCTGGGTCGTCTGGACCAGTTCGGGCAACTCGGTGGAACAGAGGTTGTCGGGCACCTGGTCCTTGAAGACGCAGCGCGGGTGGAAGGCACATCCCGGCGGCGGGTCCAGCAGGCTCGGCGGGTTGCCCGGGATCGGCACCATCGGCACCGAGGTGTCGGCGGTGATGTCCGGCACGCTGGTCAGCAGGCCCCACGTGTAGGGCATGTGCGGGTGGGTCATCACCTCGCGCACCGGTCCGACCTCGACCGCGCGGCCGCCGTACATGACCAGCACGTCATCGGCCATCTCGGCCACCACGCCCAGGTCGTGGGTGATCATGATGATCGCGGTGTTGAACTCCTTCTGCAGGTTCTGCAGGAGGTCCAGGATCTGGGCCTGCACGGTGACGTCCAGGGCCGTTGTCGGCTCGTCGGCAATGACCAGGCCGGGGTCGTTGATCAGCGCCATCGCGATCATCGCCCGCTGGCGCATGCCGCCGGAGAACTGGTGTGGGTAGTCGTCGATGCGCCGGTCGGGCTGGGGAATGCCGACCAGTTCCAGCATCTCGACCACCCGGGTCCGCGCCGCCTTCCGGGACACGTTGTTGTGCACCCGGTAGGCCTCGACGATCTGGTTGCCCACGGTGTAGTAGGGGTGCATCGCGGAGAGCGGATCCTGGAAGATCATCGCGATCTCCTTGCCACGCAGCCGGGCCATCTCGCTATTGCTCAACTGGAGCAGATCGGTCCCGTCCATCCGAATGCTGCCGCTGACCTGGGCCGAGGTGCCGCGGTGCAGGCCGAGGATGGCCGACGACGAGACGGACTTGCCGGATCCGGATTCACCAACGATGCCGAGGGTCTTGCCGCGCTCGAGCCCGAAGCTGAGTCCGTCGGTGGCCTTGACCACCCCGTCCGGGGTCGGGAAGTGGACCTTGAGGTCCTCAACGGTGAGGAATTTCTCTTCCATCTCCACCCTCCTAGGCGAGGCGCACGCGCGGGTCGATGAAGGCATAGGCGATGTCCACCACGATGTTCGCCACGATCACGAAGGCACCGGCGACCACCACCACACCGATGATGGTGGGCAGGTCCCAGGCGTTCGATGCCTGGACGGTGAGCAGGCCGAGGCCGGGATAGGCGAAGACTGATTCGGTGATGATGGCGCCGCCCAGGAGGCTGGCGAAGTCGAGGCCGGTCATCGTGACCAGCGGGGTCAATGCCGCCCGCAGGCCGTGCTTGAAGAGCACCTTGCGCCGCGGGAGCCCCTTGGCCTTCGCGGTGCGGATGTAGTCCTCACCCAGCGACTCCAGGACGAAGGCGCGGGTCATCCGCACATAACTGGCCAGGAAGAGCAGGGCGAGAGTGAAGGCGGGCAGCAACAGGTTGCCCAGCCATTGGCCCACTCCCCCTTCCTCTATCGACCAATAGGCCGGATAGGGCACCAGGCCCCATTTGATCGCGACGAACTTCAGCATGAAGACGCCGATGAAGAAGGAGGGGAAGGCATAGGCGACCAGGGTGAAGCCGACGATGCCGCGGTCGATGATCGACCCCTTCGTCACCGCCGAGGCGATGCCGAGCAGGACACCGAAGACGAGCCACATCACCACCGCCACCACGGCCAGTGAGATGGAGATCGGGGCAGCTTCACCGATCAGTTCATTGACCGTCTTGGCATTGAGCTTCGAATAGCCCAGGCACGGGGCGGCGCAGTGCTCCGTCTGCCCGGCACCGGTCATGTCGAAGTCGCGGCCGACCGCAATGCCCTTGACGAAGTTGCCCCACTGCTCATAGACGGGCTTGTCGTAGCCAAGGGCCTTCGCCGTGGTGGCGATCTGTTCGTTGTTGCAGATCTTGCCGCAGGCGAACTTGGCCTGGTCGACGGGTGCCGCGAAGAAGAGGACGAAGGTCACCAGGCTCAGGGCGAGCAGCAGCACCGCCCCGATTGCGATACGGCGCACGGCGTAGGCCCACATGGACAGATTCCACCTTCACTGGTCGGTCTGGTCGGGCGGGAAGGGATTCCCCGCGCCGGGTGGTGCCGGGGCGACGCGCATGCGCCGCCCCGGCACCGGTTGGAGCATCAGCTCAGTTGCTGACCCCGATCAGGCCGAGCTCCGGGTACGCCGCGGAGGCGGCGGTGGTGGTGAACCCGGTGACCTTGGAACCGTAGAGCCAGTTGAACTTCGTGATCTCGAGCGGGATGTAGGCAATCTGCTCGCCGAGGACGAGGTCGGCCTGCTGCAGGAACTCGACCTGCTCCTCGACCGTGCCAGCGTTCGCGGCCTGGTCGACCAGGGCCTCGAACTCGTCGCTCTGGAAGCAACCGTAGTCATTGCCACAGGTGGTCGACGAGATGTTCGGCCGGCTGTCGAACAGCGGCGGCAGAATCGTCATCATCGACGGCCAGTCGGCACCCCAGCCGGCCCACATGACGTCCGAGTCCTTGTCGGGCGAGGCGATCACGTCGTAGTAGGTGTCGCCCAGCGGGTCCAGGGTGACCTTGAACCCTGCGCTGTCCCAGCCCTCCTTGAGGATGGCCATCGCCTTGTCAGCGGTGGGCGTCTTCGGGTAGGAGAGCTTGATCTCGTAGCCAACCGCGCCGGCCTCCTCGAGCAGCGCACGAGCGCCGTCGAAGTTGCCGTCGTTGTTGTTGTCGTCAGCGAACGCCGGGTTGTCCGTCGCGCCCGGCAGGCCGGGGTTGACGATCGTCTCGGCCGGGGAGGCGACCTTCTCGCCACCGAGTGCCTTGACGTAACCGTTCAGGTTGGTGGCCATGGCCAGCGCCTGACGCACCTTGAGGTCGGTGACCGTCTTGGCGTTGATCACCAGGTAGGAGTTGAACGGCGAGTCGACGTTCACGTAGCGCTCGGCGACCGGGCCGGTGACCTTCGGCAGCTGCGGCGCGGTGACCCGGGCGTTGGTGATCGCCGTCTGGTCCTTGCCCGCGTCCTGGATCATCCGGTCGTTGAAGAGCTCACCGGCGGTGTCAGACGGGTTGATCTGCCAGTCGATCACGTCCGGCAGGGCGAGGCGCAGTGCCTCCGGGTCGTCGGTGGCGGGGTCGTACTGGTCGTTGCGGACCAGCTTGGCGCCGCTGTTCTTGTCCCAGGTGCCACCCTCGACCTTGTAGGGACCGTTGGAGAGGATCTTCCACTGCGACTTGGCGCCCTCGTCGAAGGACTCCTTGTAGGGGTCGACCATCATCATGCCGGCCGCGGCGAGCGGGAAGTCGGCCCACGGCTTGTTGAACCGGAAGGTGACCGTCTTGCCGTCACAGCTGACCGCGTCCTCGAAGGCCGCCTGCTGCTCCTCGGTCGCCGTGTAGGGACCGGGGTAGTCCTCGACGTCGATGTAGCTCAGCGTGTAGTTGGGGCCACCGATGATGACGTCGTTGGCGAAGACACGGCTGGTGCCGTACTGGACGTCCTCACACGTGATGTCTGTGCCGTCCTCCCACTTCACGCCGTCCTTCAGGGTGAAGGACCAGGTCTTGCCGCCATCCTCGGTGGTGCCGGTGTCGGTGGCCAGGTCGGGCACCGGGGTGTTCGACACGTCCGGGTCCTCCGACATCGGGAACGCAACCAGGCCCCGATAGAAGGTGCGCCGCCAGTTGGCCAGCTGCACGCCGTAGTAGATGCGGTGCGGGTCGGCGCTCTCGAAGGGGAACGCCTGCAGGTAGGTCAGCGTGCCGCCGGGCTCGCCCGGTTCATTCGATCCGCCACCACCGCTCTCGCCCCCGCCGCCGCAGGCGGCCAGGGTCAAGCCGACGGTGACAGCGGAGAAGACCGCTGCCCCCCGCTTCAGTTTCTTACCCATTTGCTTCCTCCTTGGAGTGTGTCGCACGGCGTGCGCCACGATCGACGACGCGGTGTCGTCGAGTTCTTCTTCCGGGTCCCGGCGATCCGATTCACCGGTGTCCCTTGGGATCGAGTGCGTCCCGCAATCCGTCACCGAGCAGGTTGAACGAGATGACGATCAACGCGATCAGGACAGCGGGGACGAAGAAGTAGACATAGACGCTGTCGGCATAGCGCAGCGAGTCGGTGAGCAGGTTGCCCAGCGTCGGGGTGGGCGGGGTGATCCCGACGCCGAGGTAGCTCAGTGCCGCCTCGGCGGAGACGAAGGCCGGCATCATCAGGGTGAAGGTGACCAGGATCGGCGCCCACAGGTTCGGCAGGATCTCCTTGAAGTAGATCCGGAACTTCGAGGCCCCGATCATCTGTGCTGCCTGGACGAACTCCTGCTCGCGCAGCGTCAGCACCTGGCCACGGACGATGCGGGCAATGCCGGTCCAGCCGAAGAGGCCCAGGACCAGGACCACGTAGACGGCGGCGGCGGGGTTGCCGTGCGGGACGTGGAGCACCTCCTCGACGAAGGCGATGCCGACGGTGGCCAGGGCCAGCAGCATGAGCACCTGCGGGAACGCCAGGGTGAGGTCGATGATCCGGCCGATGATGGTGTCGGTCCAGCCGCCGCCGGCGCCGGAGACGATCCCAGCCACGACGCCCAGGAACATCGCGATCGCGGTCGCCGAGATCGAGATGGTCAACGACAGCGTGGTGCCCAGCCACATCCGGGCCAGCGTGTCGCGCCCGGTGCCCGGCTCCACGCCGAGCCAGTGGTCACCGGAGATGCCTCCCCACGACCCGATCGGCAGGCTGTATTCGTTGATCAGGTCGGTGTCGGTGGTGAACGGGTCGATGAGGCCCAGCCACCACACGATCGGCGCCGAGATCCCGGCCACCACGAAGAAGCCCACGATGTAGACCGAGACCATGGTGAGCCGGTCCTTGCGCAGTCGCGCCAGGGCCAACTGAGTCGGGGACTTGCTGACGACCGCCTTGGACTCGACCGGGTTGGTCGGTTCATCGTTCAGGTCGCGGAAATCGTCGACGTGAACGCCAGTCCCATCGGTCATCTGCCACCTCGTCGCTTCGAATCTGCCACAGCAGGTCGGAACGGAGATGCCCGACCATCGAGTGGGACTCTAGGAGGCGCAGGGGCGCGAATCGATAACCCGCGAGTAACGATCTGGTCTCAGGTGGCGGCCGGGGGGCGGGCGTCGACGCCCGCTTCCTTCCGCTGCTGGGGCGTGATCGGGGCCGGCGCCTCGGTGAGCGGGTCGAACCCGCCGCCCGACTTGGGGAAGGCGATCACGTCGCGGATCGAGTCGGCGCCGGACAGGATCGCGATGATCCGGTCCATCCCGACCGCGATGCCGCCGTGCGGCGGGGCGCCGAACTTGAACGCCTCAAGCAGGAAGCCGAACTTCTCTTCGGCCTCCTCGGGCCCGATCCCCATCACCTCGAAGACCCGCTTCTGGACGTCCTCGCGGTGGATCCGGATCGAGCCACCGCCCAGTTCGCTGCCATTGCAGACGATGTCGTAGGCGAAGGCCAGGGCCGCGCCCGGGTCGGCCTCGAAGGAGTCGAGGAACTCCGGCTTGGGGCTGGTGAAGGCATGGTGGACCGCGGTCCACGCACCCCCACCGACGGCGACGTCACCGCTGGCCACCGCGTCGTCAGCCGGCTCGAAGAGCGGCGCGTCGACCACCCAGGTGAAGGCGAAGGCGGACTCGTCGATCAGGTCGCAGCGCCGCCCGATCTCCAGGCGTGCCGCGCCCAGTAGGGCACGTGAACCCTTGGCGGCTCCGGCAGCGAAGAAGATGCAGTCCCCCGGCTTCGCCCCGGTGTGGTCGGCCAGGCCGTCCTTCTCCGCCTCGGAGAGGTTCTTGGCGACGGGGCCGCCCAGGGTGCCGTCCTCGGCGATGGTGACGTAGGCCAGCCCCTTCGCGCCCCGCTGCTTGGCCCATTCCTGCCAGGCGTCGAACTGGCGCCGCGGCTGGTCCGCGCCGCCGGGCATCACGACAGCACCGACGTACGGCGCCTGGAAGACCCGGAACTGGGTCTGGGCGAAGTAGTCGGTGCACTCGACGAGCTCCAGGCCCATCCGCAGGTCCGGCTTGTCGGAACCGAAGCGGGCCATCGCGTCGGCGTACGTCATCCGCGGGATCGGGCGCGGGATCTCGCGGCCGACGAGCGCCCACATCTCGGCGAGCACTTCCTCCATCAGGGCGATCACGTCGTCCTGGTCGACGAAGCTCATCTCGATGTCCAGCTGGGTGAACTCGGGCTGCCGGTCGGCACGGAAGTCCTCGTCGCGGTAGCAGCGCGCGATCTGGTAGTACCGCTCCATGCCGCCCACCATGAGCAGCTGCTTGAAGAGCTGCGGGCTCTGCGGGAGCGCGTACCAGCTGCCCGGGTGCAGCCGCGCCGGCACCAGGAAGTCGCGGGCGCCCTCGGGCGTGGAGCGGGTCAGGGTCGGCGTCTCGATCTCCACGAACTCGTGGCGGTCCAGGACGTCGCGGGCGGCCTTGTTCACCTTGCTGCGCAGGCGCAGGATCCGGTTTGGCTCGCTGCGGCGCAGGTCGAGGTAGCGGTACTTCAGCCGGGTCTCCTCACCGACCTCGCCGCCCTTGGCCGAGGCGGTGTCGTCGATCGGGAACGGCAGCGTGGCGGCCGCGGAGAGCACCTCGACCTCGCTGGCGACGACCTCGATCGCCCCGGTGGCCAGGTTGGGGTTCTCGTTGCCCTCGACGCGGGCAACGACCTCGCCGGTGACCTTGAGGCAGAACTCGCTGCGCAGGCTGTGCGCGACGTCCTCGTCACGGATCACCACCTGGACCACGCCGCTGGACTCGCGCAGGTCGATGAAGGCCACCCCGCCGTGATCGCGCCGCCGCGCCACCCAGCCGGAGAGGGTGACGGTCTGGCCGACGTGCTCTGCGCGCAGTGCGCCGGCACGGTGCGTCCGCATGGGGAGGGTCACGGGTGTTGCTCCTTGGTCTGCTGGGATGGCTTGCTGCTGATCGGGTGATCAGTGATTGTCGATGTGGAGGACGGTTGGCTTCAAGTCGGTTTCGGGCGGCGACCAGGTGTCCGGGTCCGCGGCGACCTGCTCACCGGTCCGGATGTCCTTGACCTGGTGGCCACCATCGCGGTCGGTGAACCAGACGAACGGGATGCCCCGCCGCTCGGCGTACCGGATCTGCTTGCCGAACTTCTGGGCGCTGGCGGCCACCTCGCACGGTACGCCGTGGGCACGGAGCCGGTCCGCGACGGCATCGCTCTCGCCGCGCGAGGCCTCGTCGGCCAGGGCGACCAGCACGGCGCTCGGCACGGAGCGGTTGGCGACCAGCACGCCCTTGTTGACCAAGGGCACCAGGACCCGGCTGAGGCCGAACGAGATGCCGACGCCGGGGTACGTCGTACGTCCGTCGCTGGCCAGGGAGTCGTAGCGACCACCGGAGCAGATCGAGCCGAGCGACTCGTGGCCGTCCAGCCGGGTCTCGAAGACGGTCCCGGTGTAGTAGTCCAGGCCGCGTGCGATCTTCAGCTCGGCCCGGATCCGGACCTGGTCGGTTACCAGCGGTGCGCAGGCGCGCAGCAGTTTGGCCAGTTCGTCGAGCCCCTCGTCGAGGAGTTCGTTGGTGACGCCGAGCGCGCGGACCTGGGCGACGAACGAGTCGTCGTCCGTGCTGATCGCGGCCAGGGCCAAGCAGGCATCGGCCTGCTCCTCGCTGAGTCCGGCCTCGGAGAGGAGCATCGCGCGCACCTGCTCGGCGGGGACCTTGTCCAGCTTGTCGATCAGGCGCATCGCCTCGTCGATCCCGCCGTCCTCGGCGCTGAGGCCGAGGCCGGTGTAGAAGCCCTGGATCAGCTTGCGGTTGTTGACCTGGAGCGTGAATCCGGGGAGCCCGATGGCGTTCGGCCCGGTGAGGCCGGACAGCGCCGAGAGCATCACCCGGGTCACTTCGATGTCGTGGTGGAACGGCAGGGTTCCCTGGCCCACGATGTCGATGTCGGCCTGGACGAACTCCCGGAAGCGTCCGTCCTGGGGGCGCTCGCCGCGCCAGACCTTCTGGATCTGGTAGCGCCGGAAGGGGAACTCGAGCTTGCCGGCGTTCTCCAGCACGTAGCGAGCGAAGGGCACGGTCAGGTCGAAGTGGAGGCCCATCCCGGCGTCGCTGCTGGCGTCCGTCTCCTGGAGCCGGCGGAGCACGTAGACCTCCTTGGAGGTGTCCCCCTTGCGCAGCAACTGGTCCATCGGCTCGACGGCGCGGGTCTCGATGTTGGCGAACCCGTGCAGTTCGAAGGTGCGGGACAGGCTCTCGATCACCTGTCGCTCCACCTGGCGCTGGGCGGGCAGGAACTCGGGGAAGCCGCTGAGCGGCTTGGGTGCGCGGCTCACTGGTCGCTCCCCGCGTCCTGGAGGTCGAGCAGGAACGGGTTGGTCGCCCGCTCGCGTCCGATCGAGGTCTGCTCTCCGTGTCCGGGGAAGACCACGATGTTGTCGGCCAGCGGCAGCACCTTGTTGCGCAGCGACTCGAGCATCTGGGTGTGGTCGCCACCGACCAGGTCGGTGCGCCCGATCGAGCCGGCGAAGAGGAAGTCGCCGGAGAACATCAACTGCTCGACGTCCTCGTCCCCGTCGTACGCCGTCCGGTAGAGCACGGTGCCCGGGGTGTGCCCCGGTGCGTGGTCCACGACGATGGTGAGTCCCTCGATCTCGATCACCGAACCCTCCACGGCTTCGTGGACCTTGCCCGGTTCGCGGAAGTCGGGGAGGTCACCCATGCCGAACTGGGCGCGCAACATGGCCGCGGACTGGTTGGAGATGGCTGCCATCGGGTCGGCGAGCAGGTGCCGGTCGGCGGCACCGATCCACAACGGGGCGTCGTACTTGTCGGCGACCACCTGTGCCTGCCACATGTGGTCGAAGTGACCGTGGGTGACCAGGACCGCCGCCGGCTTGAGCGCGTGCTCGGCGACGAGTCGGTCCACCCCCTCGGCAGAGTCCTGGCCGGGATCGATGATGACGCACTCGCCGCCGGCCTCGGCACCGACGAAATAGCAATTGGCAGCCAGTTGGCCAGCAGGAAAGCCGGCAAGGAACACGGTGAGCCCTTCGTCGCGGGAGGATCGATACGGGGTCAGCCTAGCGAGGCCCATCAGGTCTTTGACTACGATGGGCAACCATGAGCGCGCAGCAGGAGTCCCCATGGGGTCGGGTGACCGAGGACGGCACCGTGTTCGTCCGCACTTCGGAGGGTGAGAGGTCGGTCGGGCAATATCCCGAGGGCACCCCGGAGGAGGCGCTCAAGTTCTTCACCGACCGCTATGACGCGCTCTCCTTCGAGGTCGAGTTGCTGGAGAAGCGGATCCGTTCCGGTGCGCTCTCCCCCGACGAGGCCACCCAGTCCGTGCGCACCGTGCGCGACCAGGTCCAGGATGCCAACGCGGTCGGCGACCTGGAGGCGCTGCTGCGCCGACTGGACGGCACCACCGAGGTGATTGCCACCCAGCGGGAGGCCCGCAAGGCCGAACGCGCCGCCCGGGTCGCGGAGTCGCGCACCCGCAAGGAGGCGATCGTCGCCGAGGCCGAGAAGCTGGCCACCTCCACCGACTGGCGCAACGGCGCCAACCGGTTGCGCGACCTGCTCGAGGAGTGGAAGGCGCTGCCCCGGCTGGACAAGTCCGAGGACGACGCCCTGTGGCGCCGCTTCTCCACGGCACGCACCACCTATACCCGGCACCGCAAGGCGCACTTCTCCGCCCAGCACGAGAAGCGCCAGGCAGCCCAGGTGGTCAAGGAACGGCTCGCCACCGAAGCGGAGTCGCTGGCCACCTCCACCGACTGGGGAGCCACCGCGGGACGGTTCCGGGACCTGATGCGGGACTGGAAGGCTGCCGGCCCGGCCCCACGTGACGCGGACGAGGCCCTGTGGCGTCGTTTCCGCGGCGCCCAGGATGCCTTCTTCGGCGCCCGCGACGCGGCCAATGCCGAACTCGACAAGGAGTTCGAGGCCAACGCGGAGGTCAAGGAGAAGCTGCTCGTCGAGGCCGAGGCACTGGTGCCGGTCACCGACGTCGAGGCCGCCAAGCGCGCCTTCCGCGAAATCGCCGACAAGTGGGACGAGGCCGGCAAGGTGCCGCGCGACAAGATCAAGCCGTTCGAGTCGCGGATGCGCAAGGTCGAGCAGGCGATCCGCTCGGTCGAGGACGAGCAGTGGAAGAAGTCCGACCCGGAGAAGTCGGCGCGTGCTGACGACATGGTCGGCAAGCTCGAGCAGGCGATCGCCGACATCGAGGCTGACCTGGCCGCTGCCCGCACCGCCCAGGACGCCCGGAAGGTCAAGGACCTGGAGGAGAACCTGGAGTCGCGCAAGGCGTTCCTGGAGATGGCCCGGCGGGCCTCGCAGGACTTCTCCGGCTGAGCGCCACCACCGCGACCACCACCAGCCACCCGACGCTGGCGCCGAGCCAGAGCCGTTCCCACGCCCCGGTGGCACCAATGGCGTCCATCTGGCCGATGCCGGTGAACGATGCCCAGCCGAACGGGATGGCCAGCAAGGCCACCACCCGGGTGGCGCCGCGCTCCCAGATCGCGCTGATGGCCGCGATCCCGAAGACCGCGAACATGACCAGGGCATAGAGGCCGGCCATCACGCCATGCATGCCTGCCTCGAGCGCAGCCGGGCCGCCCGCGGCGCTGCCCTGCTCCCCCAGTCCACACCCTGCCTCACCGTCACCGCAGTGGGCGCGGAAGGCGGCAGTCCCGGTGAAGAGGATCCCGGCCAGGACCAGGAAGGCGCCGGCGACCTTGGTCCGCCAGGCCGTCAGCATCACCGCGCCCGCGACCATGTGTGCCACGGCGTAGGCGATCAGGCACAACTGGCCGAGCAGCCCGACCGACGAACCCACTGCGGCCAGGCTGGAGACGTAGTCGCGCCGCATGCTGTACCCCTCGGCCGCGAGCCGGGACGCGACGACGTCCAGCGCCACGAAGGCGACAACCGCGGCGATGGTGAACAAGGCCAGCCAACGCCGCCAGCGTGCGTCCCGGACCGCGCGGGTCATTGGGTGATGCGGTAGGCGTCGAAAACCCCCGGCACCGAGCGCACTGCGCGCAGCACCGTGTCGAGGTGGAGGGCGTCGGCCATCTCGAAGGAGAACCGGCTCTTGGCGACCCGGTCACGCCCGGTGGTCAGTGACGCGCTGAGGATGTTCACGTGCACGTCGGAGAGTGCCATGGTGATGTCGGAGAGCAACCGGGAGCGGTCGAGCGCTTCGACCTGGATGTTGACCAGGAAGGTCGACTTGGCGGTCGGCTCCCACTGCACGTCGATGAGCCGCTCGGGCTGGGAGCGCAGGCTCTCAGCGTTGGTGCAGTCGTCGCGGTGCACCGAGACTCCCCCACCCTTGGTGACGAAGCCGAGGATCGCGTCGGGCGGGACCGGCGTACAGCACTTCGCGAGCTTGACCCACAGGCCGTCGGCGCCCTTGACCACGACGCCGGAGTCGGCACCACCGGCCAGGCGGCGGGAGTGGCGGCGCCCGGTGATGGTGACGCCCTCGGCGAGGTCCTCGGCTGCGCCCTGGGTGCCGCCGTGCAGGTCGATGACCTTGCGCACCACGGTCTGGGCGCCGAGGTTGCCCTCGCCGACGGAGGCATAGAGGGCACTGACGTCGGCGAGCTTGAGGTCCTCGGCCACCTGGGTCAGCGACTCGTGCGAGAGCAGCCGCTTGATCGGCAGGCCCTCCTTGCGCATCACCTTGGCGATCTGCTCCTTGCCGCGCTCGATCGCCTCCTCGCGGCGTTCCTTGGTGAACCACTGGCGGATCTTGGAGCGCGCCCGCGGCGACTTGACGAAGGTGAGCCAGTCACGCGAGGGCCCGGCGTTGGGGGCCTTGGTGGTGAAGACCTCGATCACGTCGCCGTTGTCGAGGCGTGACTCGAGCGGCACCAGGCGACCGTTGACCCGGGCGCCGATGGTGTGGTGGCCGACCTCGGTGTGCACGGCGTACGCGAAGTCGATCGGGGTGGCATCGGTGGGCAGCGCGATCACGTCGCCGCGCGGGGTGAAGACATAGACCTCGGCACGGTTGATCTCGAAGCGCAGCGACTCCAGGAACTCGCCCGGGTCCTCGACCTCGTGCTGCCACTCGAGCAACTGGCGCACCCAGGACATGTCGGTCCCGTCGTCGGTGCCTGCGCGACGATCGGTGTCGACCCCGTTGCGGGTGTCCTCCTTGTACTTCCAGTGCGCGGCGACGCCGTACTCGGCACGGCGGTGCATGGCGAAGGTGCGGATCTGCATCTCCACCGGCTTGCCCTGCGGGCCGATGACCGTGGTGTGCAGGGACTGGTACATGTTGAACTTCGGCATCGCGACGTAGTCCTTGAACCGCCCCAGCACCGGGTTCCACCGCGAGTGGACGACACCGAGCGCGGAGTAGCACTCGCGGTCCTCCTCGACCAGGATCCGGATGCCGACCAGGTCGTAGATGTCGGAGAACTCCCGGCCACCGACGATCATCTTCTGGTAGATCGAGTAGTAGTGCTTGGGGCGCCCGGTGACCCGCGCGGAGATCTTCGCCTCCTTCAGGTCCGCGGTCACCTGCTCGATCACCTCGGCCAGGAACTGGTCCCGTGACGGCGCCCGCTCGGCGACCATCCGGACGATCTCGTCATAGATCTTGGGGTGCAGGGTGGCGAAGGCCAGGTCCTCGAGTTCCCACTTGATCGTGTTCATGCCCAGCCGGTGGGCCAGCGGCGCGTAGATGTCGAGGGTCTCGCGGGCCTTGCGCTCCTGCGTCTCCTGCTTGACGTAGCGCAGCGTGCGCATGTTGTGCAGCCGGTCGGCAAGCTTGATCACCAGCACCCGGATGTCGCGCGACATCGCCACGATCATCTTGCGGATGGTCTCCGCCTGCGCCGAGTCGCCGTACTGGACCTTGTCCAGCTTGGTCACCCCGTCGACCAGGCGGGCGACCTCCTCGCCGAAGTCGGCCGTCAACTGCTCCAGCGTGTACGCCGTGTCCTCGACGGTGTCGTGCAGCAGCGCGGCGACCAGGGTCGGCTCGGTCATCCCGATGTCGGCCAGGATCGTGGTTACCGCCAACGGATGGGTGATGTAGGGGTCCCCGCTCTTGCGCATCTGCGGGCCGTGCATCTTCTCGGCCGTCACGTAGGCGCGCTCGAGCAGCGCCAGGTCTGCCTTGGGATGGTTGGCCCGCACCGCACGGAAGAGCGGTTCGAGGACCGGGTTGCCGACCTGCTGGCGCGAACCGATCCGCGCCAGCCGTGCGCGCATCCGACGACCCGTCTGGGAGCCGATCGGCTCGGCGGCGGACGTGTCGTCGGTCATTGCGCCAGTCTAGTCAGAGACCGGCCGGATCAGTCCTGCACCCGTCAGTCCTGGGGGAAGAGCGGATACTCCACACCCGTGATGTGCTGGACCACCCGGACGACCTGGCAGCTGTAGCCGAACTCGTTGTCGTACCACGCATAGACCACCGCGTGCTTGCCGTCGACGATCGTGGCGTTGGCGTCGATGATGCAGGCCGCGCGCGAGCCGACCAGGTCGGTGGAGACCAGGTCAGGGGAGGCGACGAAGTCGATCTGGCGCTTCATCGCCGAGTGCAGCGACGTCTCGCGCAGGTATTCGACGAGTTCGTCGCGGCTGGTCTCCTGCTTCAGCGTCAGGTTGAGGATCGCCATCGAGACGTCGGGGGTGGGCACCCGGATCGCCGACCCGGTGATCAGGCCGCCGAGTTCGGGCAGCGCCTTGGCCACGGCCGAGGCGGCGCCGGTCTCGGTGAGCACCATGTTGAGCGGCGCGGAGCGGCCGCGGCGGTTGCCCTTGTGGTAGTTGTCCAGCAGGTTCTGGTCGTTGGTGAAGGCGTGCACAGTCTCCACGTGGCCGTGCTCGACGCCGTACTCGTCGTTGATCGCCTTGAGCGCCGGGACGATGGCGTTGGTGGTGCACGAGGCGCAGGAGAGGATGTCGTCGTCGGCACTGAGGGTGTCGTGGTTGACGCCGTGGACGATGTTCTTGACGTCGCCCTTGCCCGGCGCGGTCAGCACCACCTTGGAGATGCCGGGACGCTTGTGCTTGGACAGCCCCTCGCGGTCACGCCACTTGCCGGTGTTGTCGATCAGGACGGCGTTGGAGATGCCGTGATCGGTGTAGTCGACCTCGGAGGGGTCGTTGGCGTAGATCACCTTGATGGTGTTGCCGTTGGCGCAGATGCTGTTGGTCTCGGTGTCGATGTGGATCGAGCCGTTGAAGGCCCCGTGCACCGAGTCGCGGCGCAGCAGCGAAGCGCGCTTCTTCAGGTCGTCGTCGCCGGCCTTGCGGACGACCACGGCGCGCAGCCGCAGGCCGTTGCCCGAGCCGGACTTCTCCACCAGCAGGCGCGCCACCAGGCGACCGATCCGGCCGAACCCGTAGAGGACGACGTCACGCGGGCCCTCCTGGACGATCTTCGCCTCGCCGGTGGCCCCGGCGAGCGCGCGGGCGACGTAGTCGGCGACCGAGAGGCCCTCGTCGTTGGAGGCGTAGGCAACGGCGAGCTTGCCGATGTCGACGCGGGCAGGCCCGAGGTCGAGCTCGGCCACGGCCGCCAGGATCGGCATGGTGTCCTCGATGCCCAGCTCGCGACCCTCGACCTGGCGCACGTAGCGGTGGGTCTTGAGGATGCTGATCACGGACTTGTTCACCAGCGAGCGGCTGTGGACCAGGATGGTCACGTCACGCTCGCGGTAGAGCTGGCCGATCATCGGGATCATGGCCTCGGCCAGGGCCTCGCGGCTCTTCCAGGTGGCGAAGTGGTCAGACGTCACGGCTCGTTCCTCGGTTTCGTGGTTGTTGTACACATGTCACACCTGGCCGATCGCAAGCAGCGGCAGGTCGCCGACTGCCTCACGCCCGGGCAGGAAGGTCAGTTCCAGCAGGACGGCCACCGCATGGGCCGTGCCGCCGCACTTCTCGATCAGTTCGCGGGTGGCGGCCACGGTGCCGCCGGTGGCGAGTACGTCGTCGACCAGCAGCACGCGCTCCCCCGGGGCCACCGCGTCGCAGTGGAGTTCCAGGGTGGCCGAACCGTACTCGAGGTCGTAGGAGACGCCGTACGCCTCGCGCGGCAGCTTGCCTGCCTTGCGGACCGGGACGAACCCGACGCCGAGGGCCAGCGCCACCGGGGCGGCGAGGATGAACCCCCGCGCCTCCATCCCGACGACCTTGTCGACCACGACGCGGCCATCGGCGTCACGCCCGGCCGCGGCGAGCGCGTCCACGACGGCGGTGAACCCGTCATGGTCGGCCAGGAGCGGGGTGATGTCCTTGAAGACGACACCGGCCTCGGGATAGTCGGGGACGTCGGCGATGAGGCGTTCGGCCGCCTCCCGGGCGCGCTCAGTCAGGTTCAACGGGGCTCTCGTCCTCGTCGTGCTTGGGCGGGATCCCCGCGACCGCGGCCCGGGCGATGGTGACCACCACGTCGGGGGCGACCCGCAGGCCGACCTTGTCGTCGTCGACCGAATCGATGACGCCGAAGAAACCACTGTTGGTGATCACCTCGTCACCCACGTTGAGCGCGGCCTGGACGGCGCGGAGTTCCTTCTGCCGCCGCGATGCCGGCCGGATCACCAGCAGGTAGAAGATCGCGAAGATCGCGATGATGGGCAGCAGGGAGTAAAGGTCGTTCAAGGGAACCTCAGACGCTCGGGGCAGGACCGTGGGCCAGTCTAACCAGCGATCACTCCTCGAAGAGAGTTGCATCCGTCACGGGGGCGGCCGGCGGGGTGAGGCCCAGGTGCGCCCAGGCCGCCGGAGTCGCGATCCGGCCGCGCGGCGTACGGGCCAGGAGGCCGTTGCGGACCAGGAACGGCTCGGCGACCTCCTCCACCGTCTCGCGCTCCTCCCCCACCGCCACGGCCAGGGTGGACAGGCCCACCGGCCCGCCGCCGAAGCGTCGGCACAGTACGTCGATCACCCCCCGGTCGAGGCGGTCCAGGCCGGAGGCATCCACCTCGTAGAGGTCGAGCGCCTTCTGGGCGACCTCGCGGGTGACGGTGCCGTCGGCGCGGACCTGGGCATAGTCACGGACCCGGCGCAGCAACCGGTTGGCGATCCGGGGGGTGCCGCGGGATCGGCCGGCGATCTCTGCGGATCCCTCCGGGGTCAGGTGTACGTCGAGGAGTCCGGCGCTGCGGTTGACGATCAGGTCCAGGTCCTCGGGCTCGTAGAACTCCAGGTGGGCGGTGAACCCGAACCGATCGCGCAGCGGGCCCGGCAGGAGGCCAGCGCGCGTGGTGGCGCCGACCAGCGTGAACGGCGGGATCTCCAGCGGGATCGCGGTGGCACCCGGCCCCTTGCCGATGATGACGTCGACGCGGAAGTCCTCCATCGCCATGTAGAGCATCTCCTCGGCCGCGCGCGACATCCGGTGGATCTCGTCGACGAAGAGCACGTCGCCCTCGTTGAGTCCGGAGATGATCGCGGCCAGATCACCGGCATGGGTGATGGCCGGGCCACTGGTCAGGCGCAACGGGGTGCCCATCTCGGCGGCGATGATCATGGCCAGGGTGGTCTTGCCGAGGCCGGGCGGACCGGAGAGCAGCACGTGGTCCGGCGTCCTGCCGCGGCCGCGGGCGGCCTCCAGGACCAGGCCGAGTTGTTCGCGCACGCGTTGCTGGCCGATCACCTCGTCGAGGCTCCGGGGCCGCAGGGCGGCCTCGATGGCCCGTTCGTCGCCGGCCGCGTCGGCGGCGGTGATCCGGGCGATCTCGGCCTCTTCTGCCTCGGTGAGCCGGTCCAGGTGGTCCATCCTCACGCCTTTCGCATGCTCTGCAGCGCGGCGCGGAGCAGGGCGCCGACGTCAGGCTGGTCCCCTGCGTCGGGGGCGACTGCCTCAACCGCCTTCTCGGCCTCCTTCGCCGACCATCCGAGCCCGACCAGGCCCTGGTGGACCTGCTCGCGCCAGCCCGTGGCCGGGGCCGATACGCCGCTGCGCGAGGCCGGGCGTCCGGTCGGTGCGCCGATCCGGTCCTTGAGTTCCAGGATGATCCGCTGGGCGCCCTTCTGGCCGATGCCGGGCACCTGGGTGAGCATCTTGGTGTCCTCCCCGGAGATGGCGTTGCGCAGGTCCTCCGGGCTGAGCACGGCCAGGGCTGCCTGGGCCAGCTTGGGGCCGACGCCGCTGGCGGTCTGCAGGAGTTCGAAGCAGGCCTTCTCGTCGTCGTCGAGGAACCCGAAGACGGTGAGCGAGTCCTCGCGGACCACCATCGAGGTGGGCAGCAGTGCCTCCTCGCCGGTGCGCAGGGTGGCGAGCGTGCCCGGCGTACACATGAGTTCCAGGCCGATGCCACCGACCTCGACGACGGCGCTGTTGAGGGTCACCCCGGCGACCTTGCCGCGGACGAATGCGATCACTGGGCGTGCTCCTTGCCTGTGGTGGTCCTCAACGCTTGCCTGCCTTGAGGAGGGCGGCCTCGATCCGCGACTGGGCTCCCCCGCGCCAGATGTGGGTGACGGCCAGGGCCAGTGCGTCAGCCGCGTCGGCGGGCTTGGGGGGTGCGGTGAGCCGGAGGATGCGGGTCACCATGGCGGTCACCTGGGCCTTGTCGGCGCGTCCGTTGCCCGAGACCGCGGCCTTGACCTCGCTCGGGGTGTGCAGTGCGACGGGGATGCCTCGGCGCGCGGCGCAGACCATGGCAATGCCGCTGGCCTGGGCGGTCCCCATCACGGTGCTGACGTCCGAGCGCGCGAAGACGCGCTCGATCGCAACGGCGTCGGGCTGGTACTCCTCGATCCAGGCATCGACGCCCTTCTCGATGGTGACCAGGCGGATCGGGACCGGCACGTCGGACGACGTACGCAGCACGTTGACGTCGACCATGGTGAGCGGTCGCCCGACCTCACCGTCGACCACACCCATGCCACAACGGGTCAGACCGGGGTCGATCCCGAGCACGCGCATTCCGCGCCACCTTCCCTTTCCGCAACCATCGCCGGCGGCCATGATGGCCACCCGGCGTCCGAACACCTGTTCGGACACACGCTAACAACCGGGTGCGACAGTGGGCGGCGCGACACGCGCGGGCTCAGTCCTCGGCGGCCTCGAGCTCGGCCATCACGTCCTCGGGGACGTCGATGTTGGAGAAGACGTTCTGCACGTCGTCGAGGTCCTCGAGTGCGTCGATCAACCTGAAGACCTTGGTCGCGGCCTCCGCATCGACGGGGATGTCGAGGCTGGCGACGAACTCCACCTCGGCGGAGTCATAGTCCAAGGAGGCCGACTGGAGCGCGGAACGGACCGCGACCACGTCGGTGGCCTCGGAGAGCACCCGCCACGCCTCGCCGTGGTCGGTGACGTCCTCGGCGCCGGCGTCGAGGGTGGCCTCGAGGACGTCGTCCTCCTCGATGGTCTTCTCGTCCTGGCTCTTGGGCACCAGCACGACGCCCTTGCGGGTGAAGAGGCGCGAGACCGAGCCGGGGTCGGCCAGGGTGCCGCCGTTGCGGGTCACCGCAGTGCGGACCTCCATGGCGGCACGGTTGCGGTTGTCGGTCAGGCACTCCACCAGGAGCGCGACGCCGGCCGAGCCGTAGACCTCGTACATGATCGTCTCGTAGTCGACGCCGCCACCTTCGAGACCACCACCGCGCTTGACCGCTGAGTCGATGTTCTTGTTGGGCACCGACTGCTTCTTCGCCTTCTGGATGGCGTCGAAGAGGGTGGGGTTTCCGCTTGGGTCAGGACCACCCATCTTGGCGGCGATCTCGATGTTCTTGATCAGCTTGGCAAAGAGCTTGCCGCGCTTGGCATCGATGACCGCCTTCTTGTGCTTCGTGGTTGCCCATTTGGAGTGGCCGGCCATTGGTCTCCTGTCTAAGACTGCTCGACGATGTCCACGAAGTAGCGATGGATCCGGTCGTCCCCACTCACTTCAGGGTGGAAGGACGTTGCCATCAGGTGGCCCTCGCGGACAGCGACGATCCTACCTGTTGCGGGGCCCTGCTCGACCCGGGCGAGCACCTCAACGCCCTCGCCTGCCCGGTCCACCCACGGCGCGCGGATGAAGACGGCGTGCACCGGGTCGGCGAATCCGTCGAATGCGACGGGTCCCTCGAAGGAGTCGACCTGACGCCCGAAGGCGTTGCGCCGCACCGTGATGTCGAGGCCGCCGAGCGTCTCCTGGTCGGCCGTGCCGTCGAGGACCTCGCCCGCCAGCATGATCATCCCGGCACAGGTGCCGAAGGTCGGCATCCCCTCGGCGATCCGCTCCCGGAGTGGCTCGAAGAGCTCGAAGGTGCGGGCCAGCTTGTACATCGTGGTCGATTCGCCGCCGGGGATGATCAGCCCATCGCAGCGGGCGAGCTCGGCGGGCCGACGTACGCCAATCGCCTCCGCGCCGAGGTTGGTCAGGGCGTGCAGGTGCTCGCGGACGTCGCCCTGGAGGGCGAAGACTCCAATGGTGGCAGGCATGGCGGGATCATCCCACCGGTGCCGTGGGGCGTTGCGGGTGCCTACCCTCGAACCATGTCGTTCCTCGATCGTCCCTGCCCGGTCATCTGCGCCCCGATGGCCGGGGCGTCCACGCCTGCACTGGCTGCGGCGGTGTCGTCGGCCGGCGGGCTGGGCTTCCTCGCAGCGGGGTATCTCTCCGCTGCTGCGATGGCCGACGAGGTGGCGGCGTACCGCGCGCTGTGCGATGCGCCCGTGGCGGTCAACCTGTTCACGCCGCAGGTCGACCGGACCCTCGAACTGGCGCCGTCGCTGGCGGCCTATCGCGCGACGCTGGAACCGGTTGCCGCGCGCCTGGGCACCACGCCGGGCGAGCCGGTCCACGACACGGATGCCTTCGAGGAGAAGGTTGCGTGGTTGGTGGCCAACCCGGTGGACGCGGTGTCGCTGACCTTTGGTTCGGTGCCTCCCGAGTCGGTGGCGGCGTTGCAGGCGGTGGGCACGCGGATCGGTTTCACCGTCACCTCGGCACACGAGGCGCAACAGGCCGCGGGGCTGGGCGCCGACTTCCTCATTGCGCAGGGCTTCGAGGCAGGTGGCCACCGTGGCCCCTGGAACGTCTCGGATGTGCCCAACACGCTCACGGCAGTCGAGGTAACGCGTGCGGTGGCCTCGGCGACGGGTCTGCCGGTCATGGCCGCCGGCGGGGTCGATGGCCCCGAAGCCGTGCGTGCGCTGCTGGCAGCTGGCGCCGAGTCGGTCGCCGCGGGGACACTCTTCCTCGCCTGCGAGGAGTCCCGGGCGCCCGCGGCCCACAAGGCTGCGTTGGCCTCGGGCGAGTTCACCTCGGCCGTGGTCACCCGGGCCTTCAGCGGACGGTTCGCCCGGGCGCTGGTCAATGACTTCGTGCGCGAGTACGACGGCACCGCGCCGTCGGCGTACCCGAACGTGCATCACATGACGAAGCCGATCCGGGCTGCGGCCGCAGCTGCAGGGGATGTGCAGGCGATGGCATTGTGGGCTGGCGCGGGCGTTGGGCGGGCCCGATTCACCCGCGCGGCCGAGGTCGTTTCCGCACTCAACGGTTGATCATCGCGCCGAAACTGCCCGGGCGCCGCTGCCAGTGCGCTGCCACCTCGACCCGGCCCTCGTCGAAGTGTGCAGCCAGGCCGTGGCGGGCGAAGGAGGCGACCACGAGGTCGAGCAGGTCGTCGCCGGCAGCGACGTTGGCTCCGCTGACATGCCACACGTTGACTTCGAGCATGCCGGCGTCGACGGCGTGCCAGACGTCCTGCGGCAGGAACCAGGCAACGCCGCGCTCCGGCGTACGTGTGCGGAGCACCTCGCGCGCAGCCCAGTGGTCCAGGCAGCCCTGGAGTACGACGACACCTGCGGTCTCCAGGTCGGCGAATGCTGCCTGGAGCCGGTCGTGGTCGGTGGTCTCCGGCCACGACGCAGCGTCGGCGAGCCATGAATCCTGCTCCTCGGCGAGCCACTCCTGTCCCGTCTCCACCGGCAGCCAGGGCAACTCGTCGCGGAAGGCGCGCTCCACCTCCTCCGTCAACGCGGCGTCATTGAGCAGACCCGCGCGGAGGTTGTCGCGCACGAAGAGACGTACGTGCTCCTCCCGGCGCTTGCGCGATTCGGAGCCGGAGCGGGGACCTAGACGCATGAAATCAGTCAATCAGGATCGGGCCAGAGCAAG